>CAZHWF010000036.1:0-13497 GCA_964536365.1 uncultured Polynucleobacter sp. | reverse complement strand
AAACTATAAAAATCAATGCTTTACAATCTCATTACACAGAATGAAGAGATTATTTACCTGTAAATAGCCTCTTTAGCACTCACGTGTAGGGAGTGCTGATTATATAGGTCTGATTTCAAGGATTTCAAGACTCGATCACCTTAAATTTTTTATGTATTTAGCCCCCTTTATACTGATTACAGCTTAGTAGGACGATTCCTACAGATAAATAAGCCCAAAGCCCTTACTACTCCAATCCGTCCTGCCTAGACTGGATGGTCACCCGATTGGAGATTGCTGATGAGCCCGAAATCCCGGCTGTACACGCTTGTAAAGGCATGGAAGAACAAACCCTTCCAAGAAGTACGAGACGCCTGTGGCGACCCCTGGCTTGGTCTGGATGACCAAGCCCTAGAAGAACACCAATCCTGGTCAAAACGACAAGCGATTAGTCATGAACCCATTTTTAACTGCAAGGGAACAAAACTGACTGGATCTTTATTTAGACCACTTCTAAACACCCCTGATAGGCAGCTACTTCGCCTTTTTATGGAGGGCTTGGACACAATCACTTATTGGCATCGCAGTGGTCGGTTTATCCCAGGCATTTTGCCGGTCCCCACGCATGCTCTCGCGTCAAGTGGATACGTTGATGCCATGAGTGAATTAATTCTAAATTCACGCTTACCCGTCGGCCTAGTAACCATTGGCATTCAATCAATTCCAGAAAGCAATGTCGCCAATGAATTTCAGGAAGGCTTGTTGCGTTTACGAAGACTGGGCGTATTACTGCATTTCTTAAAATTTTCTGGAAGTGCGACCGAGATGCAATGGGCAATGCAAATGCAATTCGAGGGCGTGCATATTGATATGGGTCAGATACGCGAATGCGCACTGGCACAGAATGTTCTCTCACAACTTAGGCAATCGACTTATTCGCCAACACAAATCTATGCCAGCAACATTACTCTGGTTAAAGATCTAGAGAATGCATCGACTCTAATTTCTGACCACTCCTATGGCGGCCTCATGATGTCGCCAGTAAGCCGCCACCAAATGCTTCAAATTAACGATAGCCGTATCGCTAAAGCCATTTTTTCGCTGCACCCTCATCCACAAACAAACCAAAATGGAGACAAGTAATGAGAAAACGCGTGATGCTGGTAGATGACCATCCTGCAATGCTGATGGCTCTGAAGAGTATGTTGCAAGACCAGTTGTTATTTGAAATAGTGGGTCAAGCTCAAAATGGTGAAGAGTGCCTTCGATCCATAAAAGAAGTAAACCCCAATATGGTGATCTTAGATCTTGATATGCCAAAGACTGATGGCTTTGATGTCATTCGGCGTATTGGATTGATGCACCCCGATGTTCGCATGCTCATTCTTTCGAGCATGGACGAGGCAGTCTATGGTGGGCGGGTGCGATCATTAGGCGGCCATGGTTTTGTTAACAAAACCGCTGGGGCTGATGTGATCTTGGCCGCTTGCGTTGCAATATCGCAAGGCTACAACTTCTTTACCCACGGCAAAAATGGCAATAGCTCACTTAGCGACAGCGACAAACTGGCTTTGATTTCAGATCGGGAGTTGCAGGTCATGAAATATCTTGGCAAAGGCAATACGAATCAGCAAATCTCGGACATGTTGCATATCAGCAATAAGACTGTGGCAACTTATAAAACCAGAGTGTTTGACAAACTGGGGATTAACAATATCGCTGATCTCATCTTGTTCTGTCGCATGAATAAGATTATCGAAAGTTAATTTAGCATGCGTCGATCGGTCCACCATATTGCTCTATCAATACTGCTATCTAGCCTACTGGGTGATGCAGTGGCACACTCGTTTAGCGCGATAGAGCAAAGATGGATCGATGATCATCCCGTAGTACATTTCAGTATTCATGAGAAATATGCTCCCTATTTAGAGACTAATGAAAACGGTTCGTCAGGAGTATTTCATTGTCTATTAGACAAACTGAGTCAATTTACTAATCAAGAATTTTTACCAAAATGGCGCAAATCCGATAAGGAAGCATTAACCCAACTTGCCAATGGCGAGGTTGACTTCATCATTGATCCGCCCTCATTAGATGATGAGTACTTAAAATTCGGATCTCTATCCGAGGCAATTTTTTGGGGTCATGACGCCATCCTTACCAATAATTTGAGAAAAGATGTTTCGAGAGAAGCAATCAATATTGCGTACTTCGATCGCGGTTTCGAAAACCCCCCAATTCCAACTGATGCGCAGGCCCACATATCTAGCTCTGCTGAGAAACTTATTTTTGATCTTCTCAAAAATGATATTGAGGCACTCGTCTTGCCGATACGTTTGGCACAGCAACTAATTCAAAAATTAAATACGAAGAAGCTGCAAGTCGATGGAGTCTACAACAGAGAACCTTTTGAATATCGCTGGTTTATTGCCCATCAAGACAACCCATTGCATGGGGTCCTTAGGCACTTCCTTGACAGCCTAGATCCCCTGGAGTCACGCCAGCTTTTTAGCCTTAACCCAGGAACGCTTGAAGCAAGTCCAGCATCTTCGGATTCTCTGCCTTGGTTGTCCACTTTAGCCACTCTATTACTCGGCTCTTGCTTGCTATGGGGAATGTATCGCAAGCAATCACTCCAAAAACAAGAAGCACAACAACTCATGGCATCAAAAGAACAGGCGGAAAATGCCAATGCAGCAAAGTCCGCCTTCTTGGCGACGATGAGCCATGAGATTCGTACACCCATGAACGCAATCTTAGGTGTTCAAGAGTTATTGCTGAGTAGCCCACTACCAACTGACCAAAAGCATTTACTTAAAAGCGCGCATTCTTCAGCAGAATCATTATTAGGCATTTTGAATCAAGTATTAGATCTATCGAAAATAGAGGCGGGTAAGCTCACCCTTAACATTGAGCCCTGTAATCTCAATGCTTTGATTGAAGATATTGACTCTACATTTTCAACAGTTGCCGATAAGCAAAACCTCAAGCTACATACCCTCAAAGACCCTCGTATTGCAGAGGTGCTTATGCTCGATGCGCTGCGTTTACGACAAATTGTGCAAAATCTTCTTAGCAATGCGATTAAATTCACTGAGAAAGGTGAAATTTATTTTTCCATCAGCGTATTAGCGGATGATCATGCTGGACAACTCATTGAGTTTCGAGTGATTGATACCGGTATTGGCATGAATAAAGAAGAGATCAATATCGCCTTAAAGGCTTTCGAGCAAATACCAGGCAATAGCGAGCAACCTAATGGGACTGGATTAGGCCTAACCATCACAAACCTCTTAGTCAACTCCATGAATAGCCAGCTTTACTTTGAAAGTGCGCCTGGCTTTGGCAGCAATATCCATTTTTGCGTCGCTTTCCCACGTACCAGCCTTGCTGCCAGCAGAAAGTCCTCTGCCCGCCAAGATCAATCAATTAAAAAGGTTATCTCTAAACATAAAGGTATTACTAGAAATCCAATTCAAGCATTGGTCGTTGAAGACCATCCCGCAAGCCGTCAGATTATTTCACTACAGCTTCAGGCTCTAGGAATTGCAGTCTCGATTTGTGATAACGCACAATCCGCGCTTGAACAAATTGAAAAAAATCATTTTGACTTGCTCTTAACAGATCAATCCATTCCTGGCATGCAAGGTTCAGAACTTGCAAAACAAATTCGTGCGCTTGGAAAGCAAGATCTCATTATTATTGGAATTACCGCGGATATTTATGCTCTAGACTTACGCCACCAGTACTTGGCTGCCGGAATGAATGGTGTTCTGATTAAACCAATCAGCCTTATGACCTTAGAGAATGAACTTTCTCGATACTTCAAGATTGCAGAATCCACCCCTCAAGGAACCAAATCAAATGATGATGAATATTCATTTGAAGCATTTCAAAACCTATTGCACCAAAGCCCAGAATATATTTTAGTGATCTTGGATGAAATTAAAAAAGTGCACGATGAGACTCTTTCCATTCTGCAAAATGAAGTCATAGATGAGAAATGCTTTAAAAGCCTAGTACACAAAGTTAAAGGTGGTGCGCAACTTCTAAGCGCACAAAAATTTATTCAGGCATGTGAAGGCTTGGAACAAGACGGAAATCTAGGTCATAAAATTTCGACCTTCACTAAACTACTTGAGCATCAAAACCAAATTATTGAGAGCTATATATCTCAATACTCATAGTAGAGAGGTGCCTTTTGGCAATGTGGGTTTATCCTATGGGGAATGCGCCATCATTTTTACCATTTAATCTCGCTAATCCTCAGCCTACTTTGGCTTACAAGCCCCTTTGTTGCCGCCAACCCAAAAGAGGGCTTAGGCAACTTTAGCCTTCCTCCTGCTGTATTGGATAGCTTAAATCGCAATCAAATTCCTCTCGAAACAGTCAGCATTGCCGTAATGGAGATAGAAGCGGGTCGCCCCGGAAAACATACCGCCAAGAAAATTTTGGATTGGCGCTCTACCGATCTCATGAACCCCGCTTCAACCATGAAGCTTTTAACAACACTGACTGGTTTGGACATATTAGGGCCGCAATATCGTTGGCGCACCAATGTGTATACCGATGGCGTTATTCGACAAGGGGTATTAAAAGGCAACCTCTATCTACAGGGGACTGGTGACCCCAAGCTGATTCCTGAGGAATTAGCCAAGATGATGAAAGAGCTCCAAAGCCTTGGTATTCAGAAAATTGATGGTAATTTATTTTTTGATCGCAGTGCCTACGCACCTAGCACCATGGAGCACAACACTATTGATGGTGAATCGCTGCGATCTTATAACGTGCCGCCAGATCCCCTGCTCTATGCATTTCGGACGCTCTCTTTTCAGCTCGGTAAATCACGCACTGCCGACTTTATTGATATCAGCTATACCCCACCACTATCGCAACTAAAAGTTTCAAACCAAATGCAGCTTGTTGATCGCTCATGCGATAACTGGAAAAGTAATATTCGTTTTAATTTAGACCCCGAGGGCATTAGCAATACCGATCAACCAATAACAGCTCAATTTTCTGGAGCATTTCCAAATGCTTGCAAAGGGGTCAACTTTAACGTCGTCGCTCTAGACGCTAATACCTTCTTGACCCAAGGATTTGCAGCTTCTTGGGAATTAGCAGGAGGAAGTTGGGTCCAAGCACCTATAGGAAAAAATGGCAGCGTTCCATTAGCAGCAAGACTACTGCTTCAATTTGAAGGCATTCCTCTTGCCGACGATGTCTTAGACATCAATAAGTATTCCAATAACGTGATGGCGCGCCAACTACTATTGACCTTAGCTTTAGAAAAAATGGGGAAACCAGCAACAACCGCCAATGGCGAGTTAGTTATTCAGAGTTGGCTAAAACAAAATGGCTTGGATTTTCAGGGTTTAGTCATTGAAAATGGCTCGGGCCTATCTCGCAATGAGGCCATTTCCGCCGGTCAAATGAATCAAGTTCTACTAACTGCTCGTAATCTACCGATTGGTGATCTCTTCTACAACAGCCTACCGATTGCCGGCACTGATGGCACGATACGTAATCGCTTAATGAGTCAATTGCGTAAATTTTTACACCTTAAGAAAAAACCGGAGGCTAGAATCAAAACGGGCTCGCTTGCGGATGTGCGAGCAATCTCAGGTTATGTCCTGAGTAAATCCGGAAAGATGTATGCGGTTACCTCTTTTATTAACCATCCCAATGCTTGGAAAGGTCTAGAGGCGCACGATCAATTGCTATCGTGGCTGCTGGAGGATGGTCCCGAGCCAAAACATGCGCGTTGAAGACGGTCTCTCACGCCATCCCACTCTTCGCCCAATGGTGGCTCCGGAAACAAAATCAAATCCCAACCTTGTTGGTCTAAATCTCGCAATGTACGGTATAGGCGACTTGCGAATACTCCGCTATTACTTGGTACTTGCACCTCTTCAAAGTGGGCTGATGGATGCCCATCTTCCCCCAAAGAAGAATCAGAATCCCAAACCGCGACCGCAACTCTAGACTTGATATCCGGAAACTCGCTTAATGCATCTAATACCCTCCCAGGGGCATACAAACGTAATGGCGTAGTGGGGGCGTAGTGCGCTTTCAGGCTACCAGACACTCTTGGTAAATCATTGGAAGATTCCTTGCCTGGCTCGCCACCTTTGAGCTCATCCGGCAAATAAACCTTCACTCCTGTTTTAGCGAAGATTTCACTTGGGGTGATTGCACCTGGTCTGAGCAATACCGCTTTGTCGCCTGAAGATAGGTCAATGATGGTTGACTCAATACCTACTTCGCAATCCCCACCATCGAGCACCATCAGGTCGAGCATACCCTCAAACTCACTACGGACATCTGCGGCACTCGTTGGCGAAACTTTTCCAAATCGATTGGCCGACGGAGCAACAACACCACTCTTGAATTTACGCAGTAACTCTTGAGCAATCGGGTGAGCGGGCGCACGAATCGCAACAGTATCTTGACCGCCAGTTAATTCATTTAGAACGCTTTTATCTTTTTTAAAGACTAAGGTTAAAGGGCCAGGCCAAAAGCTATTGACCAAACTCAAAGCATCTTCAGATACATCCCTTGTCCATGGCGCCAATACCGAAACCCAATCAATTTGCGCTCGATCAAATTTTTCAGGGGCAGCAAGATGAACAATGAGAGGGTGATTTGATGGGCGCCCCTTGACAGAAAAGATTTTTTTGATGGCTTCGGGATTTTTAGCATCTGCACCAAGGCCATAAACTGTCTCAGTAGGAAACGCCACCAAACCACCATCACGCAGGGTTTGCACTGCCTCATTCATCACCGCCAATAATTTTGGCGAACTACTATCGCTAGACATTTCTAGGGCTCGATCCCCAACTCAGAGGCGACCGCCGCGCAATTTTGTCGCGCCTCATTGAGCGCTTCACCCAAGCAATTGATATGGCCCATTTTTCTGCCTATGCGGGGCTCGGATTTTCCATAAAGGTGCAACTTCGCATCTGGATGAGCGAGCACTTTGTTCCAGGCTGGCTCTTTTGCCTCATCCTCACTACTCCGAAACCACAGATCGCCGAGCAAATTTAACATCGATACAGGGGCTAACAAACGAGTATCACCAAGAGGCAATCTTGCCATCGCTCTTACCTGCTGCTCAAACTGACTGCTGACACAAGCGTCCATAGTGTAGTGCCCAGAGTTATGGGGGCGCGGCGCAATTTCATTGGCAACAATATCGCCATTTTTAAGAACAAAAAATTCTACGCAAAGCACGCCAACATAATCAATCTTGCGAATGAGTGCTTTAGCAGCATCAATGATTTTTTTCTCTTGAGCAGGCTTCAGTGATGGCGCAGGCACTGTCGAAGTATGCAAAATGCCATCACGGTGAATATTTTGTGAAACTGGATAAGCAACCACGGCATCATCATGCCCGCGCACAACCAAAGCGGAAACTTCAAAATCTAACTCCATGCGCTTTTCTAATACACAAGGCACTTTGCTTAATTCCGCCCAGGCTGCCGGCAAATCCGCTGCTGTGTAAACAGTAATTTGACCCTTGCCGTCATAGCCCATGCGAGCCGTCTTTAATATTCCAGGAAATAAATCAGCTGGAATATGGGTAATATCAGCATCATGCTCAACAATAGCGTATGGCGCTGGACCAATATTCGTTTCAGATTTCCAGGTGGCCAAGAAATTTTTCTCAGCAATGCGATTTTGAGCCAAAGAAACACAGCTACTACGTGGCGCCACAAATACACCCAAGGATTCAAGCTCATCTAAAGCTTGCGCCGGCACATTTTCAAACTCAGTGCTAACGGATGCACATAGAGCAGCCATCTCTTTCAAAGCTGCGCTATCGGTATATTCCGCTTGGATACATTTCTCGGCGATAGAACCCGCCGGACTATTTGTCCCTGGGTCTAATACACAAACCTTATAGCCCATCGCTTGGGCTGCTTGTGTAAACATCCGCCCTAACTGACCGCCACCTAAAATTCCTAAATACGAACCCGGCAAAATGGGTTCCATACGATCTGCCATGTAATTAATATCCCGGCAAATTCATTGAGCGCGCAGCATCAGACTGTTTGGCGCGGAACTCTTCTAGGCGCTTTGCCAACCCAGCATCATGCAAAGCCAATCCTGCAATAACATGCAAAGCTGCATTAGCGGCACCCGCTTCACCAATTGCGAAAGTCGCTACTGGAATTCCCTTGGGCATTTGCACAATTGAATATAAAGAGTCTTCGCCACGTAGATATTTACTAGCGACAGGAACTCCATATACTGGAACGATGGTTTTAGATGCCAACATACCTGGTAAATGCGCAGCACCGCCTGCACCAGCAATGATGGCTTGCAAACCATTTGCTTGTGCTTTTTCAGCATACTGAAACATATCATCTGGCATGCGATGCGCAGAAAGCACTTTGGCTTCGTGAGCAATACCAAATTGCTCGAGCATTTGAGCGGCGTGCAGCATGGTTTCCCAATCTGAATTGGATCCCATGACTATTCCGACGACTGGCTTCTTGCTCATTTGCCTCTCCAAATACCTCAAAATTAACTATGCATTCTCAAGGACCCTATTATCCCTGAGTTGACCCCTCGTTAAACCCCTTCATTAAACCTTCTCTGTTAAACGTGTAAGAGCTTCACGATACTTTTGGGCGGTTTTCTCAATCACTTCCGCTGGTAACTGTGGCGCTGGGGCTGTTTTGGGCCAAGGTTTACCGTTTACCTGGGCTGTTTCTAGCCAGTCACGCACAAACTGCTTGTCATAGGACGGTGGATTTGAACCAACATAGTAGGTCTCCGCAGGCCAGAATCGAGAAGAGTCCGCCGTCAAGATCTCATCCATCAATACCAATTGGCCATTTGCATCCAAACCAAACTCAAATTTAGTGTCCGCAATAATGATGCCGCGTGTCGCCGCATATTCAGAAGCCTCTTTGTAAAGACGAATACTCACTTCACGAATTTGCTTGGCTAATTTTTCGCCAATGAGTTCAACCACTTTTTCAAAAGAAATATTCTCATCATGCTCACCTACTTCAGCTTTAGCTGCCGGAGTGAAGATGGGTTCAGGTAATTTTTGAGCATTCTCTAAACCTTCTGGCAAAGCAATGCCGCAAACTTTGCCAGTTTCTTTGTAATCTTTCCAACCACTGCCAGCCAAATAACCGCGCACCACTGCTTCAACCAATATTGGCTTCAGGCGTTTAGCCACCACTGCGCGACCCTTCACTTGGCTCACCTCATCGGCGGCCACTACGGTCGTTGGATCAATACCAGTCAGATGGTTTGGAATCACGGAGGCTAATTTCTCAAACCAAAAATTGGCCATTTGATTAAGCACCACACCTTTTTCAGGAATTGGCTCACCCATCACCACATCAAATGCGGACAGGCGATCGGTAGTAATCATTAATAACTTATCGTCGCCTAGAGCGTATACATCTCGCACCTTGCCTTTAGAAAGCAATGGCAGCGACTTAATAGAGGTTGCGTATAAAGCTGGCATGTTTAATTCACTTCACAATTTGAGTTAACTTACCGCTCTTGTACAGTTCTGCCATTTTCTCCAAGGAAATCGGTTTAATTTTTGATGCCTGACCAGCTGAACCAAAAGCCTGAAAACGCGCGATACAAACCTTTTTTGCCGCCTCACGCGCAGGTTTTAAATAATCGCGTGGATCAAACTTACTGGGGTTTTCAATCAGGTAACGGCGAATGGCTCCAGTCATAGCCAATCGAATATCAGTATCAATATTGATTTTGCGCACGCCATTCTTGATGCCCTCTTGAATTTCCTCAACTGGAACACCGTAAGTTTCTTTCATATCACCGCCAAATTCGCGGATTTCAGCAAGTAACTCTTGCGGAACGCTGGAAGAGCCATGCATTACCAAATGCGTGTTTGGAATACGAGCATGGATTTCCCGAATGCGATCGATGGCCAAAATATCGCCTGTCGGTTTCTTACTAAATTTATATGCACCATGGCTAGTACCAATGGCAATTGCCAAAGCATCACACTGGGTGGCTTTTACAAAGTCGGCAGCTTGCTCAACATCAGTTAGCAACTGTTCGCGGGTCATTTTGCCATCCGCACCATGACCATCCTCCTTATCACCCTGCATAGTTTCTAATGAACCCAATACCCCAAGCTCAGCCTCAACTGTGACTCCAATGGAGTGAGAAAACTTCACCACCTCTTTGGATACGTCGACGTTGTACTCATAGCTAGCGACAGTCTTGCCATCGGCCTCCAATGACCCATCCATCATGACACTGGTAAAGCCACTCTTAATCGCAGCCATACAGACTGCCGGGCTTTGACCATGGTCTTGATGCATAACCACTGGAATATGTGGGTAGGCCTCAACCGCAGCGGAAATCAAATGACGTAAAAATGCTTCGCCAGCATATTTGCGAGCACCTGCTGAAGCTTGCATGATCACTGGAGAATCGGCTTCATTTGCCGCCTCCATAATTGCCGTCACTTGCTCCAAGTTATTTACGTTAAATGCTGGTAGGCCGTAACCATTCTCAGCAGCATGATCCAAAAGTTGTCTTAAAGATACTAAAGCCATGATGTTTTCTTAATAAATAGTAATGAGGTTTATGTATAAATTTGTTTGCTAAAAATATGATTACTTCACATGAATAATCTTCAGTGAATTCGTTCCGCCTGGCTCGCCCATCGGCTCACCTGAGGTCAATACAACGGTGTCACCCTTCTTGACTGCTCCCGATTTTTTCAAAAAGGCCTCAACCTCTTGCAATGCGGTGTCACGATCTTTGGTGTAATCCAAACCAATTGGGGTGACATTGCGATAGGTGCTTAAGGCTCGCTGGGTGGCAATTTTAGAAGTTAGTGCAAAGATTGGGACATGGATATTGTGGCGGCTCATCCAAATGGCTGTTGAACCTGAATCCGTTAAGGCTGCAATCGCATTGGCATTTAAATGATGAGCAGTAAAGAGGGCGCCTAAGGCAATCGTTTGATCAATGCGGGTAAACGTTTGGTCTAAAAAGTCTGTGTCTAATTTCACGCGATCTGATTTTTCAGCCTCAATACAAATCTCGGCCATTGCCTTGATGGTTTGCACTGGATACATTCCAGCGGCAGACTCAGCCGAAAGCATTACAGCATCCGTACCATCTAATACCGCATTAGCAACATCGCTCACCTCGGCACGCGTTGGTACTGGAGCGTTAATCATCGACTCCATCATTTGAGTGGCGGTAATCGTAAATTTATCCGCCTCGCGCGCCCAAGCAATCATGCGCTTTTGTAACGCAGGCACAGCAGCGTTGCCAACCTCAATCGCCAAATCTCCCCGAGCAACCATGATCCCGTCACTTTGCTCAATAATACTTTTGAGGGCAGCTGGCTCAATCGCTTCGGCACGTTCTACTTTCGCAATGGTTCTTACCTTGCCAACGCCATGTTTGGCACTAGCAGCATCGGCCAACTGGCGAGCATACGCCATATCAGCACCATCCTTTGGAAAGCTAATCGCCAGAAAATCAACACCCATCGCAATCGCAGCATCTAAATCCGCAATATCTTTTTCGGTCAACGCAGGGGCTGTTAAGCCGCCGCCAGCGCGATTAATACCTTTGTTATTAGAGAGTGGCCCACCCTGTTCAACAACCGTCAGAATCTCACCACCCTTAACACTATCAACCGTTAGAACTACCAAGCCATCATTTAACAGAAGGCGATCTCCAGGCTTCACATCGCCTGGTAACTCCTTGTAGTCAAGTCCAACACGCTCTTGGTTACCCAACTCACATGCAACATCAAGAATAAATTTTTCACCCTCTTTAAGAAGGATCTTGCTATCAGCAAATTTGCCAACGCGAATTTTGGGGCCTTGTAAATCAGCCATGATGCCGACTTCTTTGCCTACTTCAGCAGAGATGGCGCGTACCAAATCATGGCGCGCTTGATGATCAGCAACAGTGCCGTGAGAGAAGTTCATTCGCACTACATCAACGCCAGCACGAATCATGTCACGCAAAACTTCTGGCTTTTCGGAGGCAGGCCCAAGTGTTGCAATGATCTTTGTTGCTCTCAACATATTTAGTCTTTCGCTCTTTCAGCAAGCACTGCAAAGGCTGGCAAGGTTTTGCCCTCTAAAAATTCCAAGAAGGCGCCGCCACCAGTAGAAATATAGTCCACCTGATTTTCAATGCCGTATTTAGCAATTGCTGCCAAAGTATCGCCACCGCCAGCAATTGAGAACGCAGGTGAATGCGCAATTGCTGCGGCTAACATTTTGGTGCCGCCACCAAACTGATCGATCTCAAATACACCTAATGGGCCATTCCAAACGATCGTGCCCGCATGCGCAAGCATGGTAGACAAACGCGCCGCCGTCTTTGGACCAATATCAAGAATCATGTCATCTTCCGCAACCTGATCTGCTGGCACTCGATTTGCGCGAGCCAATGGCGACAACTCATTCGCAACCACCACATCTTCTGGAATCGGAACATGGGCGCCACGCTTTTCCATAATCTCCATAATTTCTTTGGCTTCATTCACCAAATCCGGTTCTGCTAATGACTTACCAATTGGCAAACCTTTAGCCAGCATGAATGTGTTTGCAATCCCACCGCCCACAATAAGTTCATCCACTTTTTCGGACAGCGCTTTCAAAATAGTGAGCTTAGAAGAGACTTTAGATCCCGCTACGATCGCTACCAATGGTCGCTTGGGGCTTGCTAACGCACGACTTAAGGCGTCTAGTTCAGCAGCCATCAAGGGACCGGCACAAGCGACTGGCGCGAACTTTGCTACTCCATTAGTAGTTGCCTCTGCACGATGCGCAGTTCCAAAAGCATCATTTACATAAACATCGCACAAAGCGGCAATCTTTTTTGCCAAGTCATCATTGTTCTTTTTTTCGCCAATATTTAGGCGGCAATTTTCAAGGAGAACCAATTCACCAGGATTAACTTCAAAGGCACCATTTACCCAATCACTAATGAGAGGAACTTTTCGATTCAGTAGGCTAGCAATGCGATCGGCAACTGGAGCCAAACTATCTTCGGGCTTAAATTCACCTTCTGTTGGACGTCCCAAATGCGAAGTCACCATCACAGCAGCGCCAGCATCCAAACACATTTGTACGGCTGGCATAGATGCGCGAATGCGGGTGTCTTCCGTAATATTTCCAGCTTCATCTTGCGGCACATTCAAATCAGCACGAATCAGTACTCGCTTACCTTTTAACTGGCCTGACTGGGCTAATTCACTTAAACGCTTAACTTTAAATAGGGATTCCGGCATGAGTTTGGGCAAATTTGAGGGTTTATGGGGAATGCTCTATTCTAAATGCTCTAGTCTTCCGACCCCCTAGGATCGGTGCCGACAGACGGGCTGGCCTGCTCTACAATAAGGGTTAAATTGCGCTTTGGATCGGGAGGGCTAAATGCCAGCCTAACACCTAGCAAAACCGCTTTACAAATACTTAACAGACACAAGGGTAGAAAAAATGTCGATGTCCGAACACGACGCCTCTATTTGGACTGATG
>CAZHWF010000035.1:0-13554 GCA_964536365.1 uncultured Polynucleobacter sp. | reverse complement strand
GCTGAACCTACGCTATTCTCAACCTCTTTAAGAGTGGCAGCCGTTTCTTCACGGAATTTTTTAAATTCCTCAACTTCCATCTGACGATTAACTTCGGATTTCACTTCAGCCATATAACGCTGGGCACGACCAAATAAATTTCCAGCCATGCGAGCAACTTTTGGCAGGCGCTCTGGTCCTACAACCACCAGAGCAACTACAGCAATTAACGCAAGTTTTGAAACTCCGAGATCAATCATTTAAACCAGTCGTTTAAAAATTGCATGGGTTTCTAATTCGTCTCGATTGAGTCTTGCTTACTTGTTTACGTCTTTAGCCTGAACATCAACAGTCTTTTCTGCTGTTGTAGAGCTTTGTTGAATTTGCTCTTTAGGCTCTTCGCCAGTTTTCATGCCATCTTTAAAACCCTTTACAGCGCCACCCAAGTCTTGGCCAATGTTGCGCAATTTTTTGGTGCCAAATACCAACATCACGATGACCAAAACGATTAACCAATGCCAAATGCTAAATGAACCCATCTTTAATCTCCTTGGATTACTTTTTCCAGGGGCGGGGTCCGCCCATCACATGCAAGTGCAGGTGATAAACCTCCTGCCCACCATCCGCACCATTATTCACCATCAGTCTAAAGCCACCATCCTTGCCTGGACGGCAGCCTTGCTCTTTGGCAAGACGAGGCGCTAACTCCATCATTCTACCCAGCAAAGGCGCATCTACGCTTTCAGCTGACTCCAACATCGGTATATGCTTTTTTGGAATCATCAAAAAGTGGATCGGTGCCGCAGGATTGATATCCTTAAACGCGAAGATTTCTTCATCTTCGTACACCTTCTGCGAAGGAATCAATCCTTGAGAAATCTTGCAAAACAGGCAATTAGGGTCGTGTGACATACTTATTCCGTGTTTTCGTATTTATCTAGCTTAATCTTTGCCAGCCGCTTTGCGAGCAGCCTTCTCTTCAATGCCTGAAGTGCCTAATCGACGATCAAGTTCAGCAATCACATCTTCAGGGCGCAAATTAAATTGAGAAAGGGCTATTAAGCAGTGAAACCATAAATCAGCCATTTCACCAACTAGCAGCTTTTGCTGTTCAGTAGCCAAATTGGCATTGCGTACGTCTTTTGCAGCCATCACGGCCTCTGTGGCCTCTTCACCAATCTTTTTCAGGATTCCGTCATCACCCCTCGAAAAGAGTAAAGCGGTGTAAGAAGTTTTAGGATCTGCCTGACCCGCCTTAAATGCATCGCGACGTTGATCAACTACATCGGCCAAATGGGCTAACGCAGAATCTAAATTAGAGGATTTATTAGTAGAGTTATTGGCAGAACTAGTCATTTAGTCATTTTATGTCTTTTGCAAGTAGGGCATTGCCATTACTTCTTGGTCTTGGATTCATCAAGCCAAATATTTTTCTCTTCATCCAGCAGCAAAAAGAAGCAACTATGCTCTCCGGTGTGACAAGCAATGCGATCTTTTTGCTCAACCTTTAGCAAAATAGTATCGCCGTCACAATCCAAGCGAATTTCTTTTACCTTTTGGGTATGGCCAGACTCTTCACCTTTGCGCCACAGCTTTTGTCTAGAGCGAGTCCAATAGACCGCCTCTCCTAAACGGATTGTCTCTAAAAGCGCATCACGATTCATCCAAGCCATCATTAGCACATCACCACTATCGACCTCTTGAGCAATAACCGGAACCAAACCCTGGTCATTCCAAGTTACCGCCTCCAAGAATGATTGTTCTTGAGATTTTTGATTTGTGTCTGCCATTTGCTCAATTTTGACAGAATTATTCAGGGCAACCAAATAAGCAATCGCTTAACCGTATGCAATCGTTTGCATCAAGTCCTGGGCAATAACCCTATTCGTGTGTATGATGTGTATAAATATATATGATTCGAGAATTTCATGAAATATCCAATTGCGATTGAACCGGGCGGCGATAAGTTGGCGTGGGGTGTAATTGTTCCCGATTTGCCGGGATGCTTCTCTGCAGCAGATAGCGGTATTGATGAAGCCATTGAAAATGCAAAAGAGGCGATTGAACTTTGGATAGAAACGGCAATTGATGCTGGAAAAGATATACCTAAACCGAGTCCAATTACGGATCTGCAAAAGAGAAAAGAATTCAAAGGGTATATCTGGGCAATTGCTGAAATTGATCCAGCTCTGCTGTCAGATGAAATTGAAAGGGTAAACATCACTTTGCCAAAAAGAATATTGGCAAGATTAGATGCTAAAGCTAAATCAGCCGGCGAGAACCGCTCTGCATTTATCGCTCATATGGCGATCAGTGCCTAAAGGCTTCAATTAAATCCGCACCGGAATTCCTTGGGCGGCCATATATTCTTTCGCCTGTCCAACAGTGTATTCGCCATAGTGAAAAATGCTGGCAGCTAGAACTGCGTCTGCATGGCCTTTAGTAATGCCATCAACCAAATGCTGCAAATTACCAACTCCGCCAGAAGCAATTACCGGCACAGAAACCGCATCACTGACTGCGGCGGTGAGCGCCAAATCAAAACCATCTTTGCTGCCATCGCGATTCATGCTGGTTAATAAAATTTCACCGGCACCGCGCTTTGCAACTTCCTTGGCCCACTCAACCACATCCATACTGGTGGCAGTTCTACCGCCATGCGTAAATACTTCCCAATTACCAGACTCCGTTTGTTTGGCGTCAATCGCCACAACAATACATTGAGAACCGTAATAGGCCGCAGCATCCGAAACCAAATCAGGATTGGCAACCGCGGAAGAATTCATACTCACTTTGTCGGCACCAGCATTGAGCAAACGTCGCACATCAGCTACTGCGCGCACGCCGCCACCGACCGTCAAAGGAATAAATACTTGCGAGGCGACATCTTCAATGATGTGCAAAATCAAATCACGGCCGTCAGAAGTGGCAGTAATGTCTAAGAAAGTTAATTCATCGGCGCCTTGGGTGTCATATCGTTTTGCGATTTCAACAGGATCGCCGGCATCACGCAGACCTACGAAGTTCACACCTTTTACTACGCGCCCTGCAGTAACATCAAGACAAGGAATGATTCTCTTGGTTAACACTAGACAATTTTCTTTTTGTATTTAAGCGTCAATTCATCGGCGTATTTTTGAGCCGCAGCAAGATCAAGATCACCCGCATAAATGGAGCGGCCAGCAATCACACCCATGACCCCCTCTTCTTCCGCCTTGCAAAGCGCATCAATATCTTGATTATTCGATAAGCCGCCACTAGCGATTACTGGAATGCGAATGGCTTGGGCCAACTTAACCGTAGCATCAATATTTACACCCTTGAGCATGCCATCACGACCAATATCGGTGTAGATGATTGCTTCTACACCCCAGTCTTCAAACTTTTTAGCCAGATCAATCACTTCATGGCCAGTAATTTTGCTCCAACCATCAGTAGCCACTTTGCCATCGCGTGCATCTAAACCCACCATCACATGACCCGGGAATGCAGTACAAGCATCTTGCACAAAACCAGGATTCTTAACTGCCGCTGTGCCAATAATGACCGTGCTAATACCGTCATCCAATAAACGCTCAATCGTTTCTAAGTCGCGAATGCCGCCACCCAATTGAACAGGAATTTCATCGCCAACGGCCTTGAGAATCGACTTGATTGCTGACTCATTTTTGAGCTTACCGGCAAATGCACCATTCAAATCAACCAAATGCAAACGGCGTGCGCCTTTGCTAATCCAGTGCGCGGCCATCGCCCCAGGGTCTTCGGAAAAAACCGTGGCTTTATCCATATCACCTTGTTCAAGTCGAACACAGTGGCCGTCTTTAAGATCAATTGCGGGAATCAGCAGCATAGCAAAGGGTAATTAAGGTTTCCAAGAAACAAAATTTTGATAGAGCTTTAATCCGTATTCTGCACTTTTTTCTGGATGAAATTGTGTAGCAAAAATATTATCTCGCGCCACAGCGGATGTAAACCAGTCGCCATATTCGGTTGAGCCTGCAATGTCTTCATTGCGCTGCGGCACAACAAAGTAACTGCGCACAAAATAAAAACTGGTTAAATCGGGAATACCATTCCACATTGGGTGCGGTTGATCCTGGCGCACTTGATTCCAACCCATGTGGGGAACCTTATAGGCAGAACCATCGGACTGCTTCTTGCCAAGTAAATCAAAACGACGCACTTCACCAGGAATTAAACCCAAACAAGATGTCCATTGATCGTTGTCATTTGCACGTACTTCGGCACTTTTATCAAATAGCATTTGCTCACCTACGCAAACCCCCAAAAGAGGTTTTGTCTTAGATGCCTCTAGCAAGGCTTCTAGCAAGCCAGATTCTTGAAGATGCTTCATACAATCTGGCATAGCGCCTTGGCCAGGCAACACCACACGGTCGGCCGAACGAATCTCCTCTGGTTGATGCGCAATCAATACATTGTCACTCGGTGCGACATGATGAAATGCTTGATATACAGAACGGAGATTGCCCATTCCATAATCAACGATCGCAATGGTTTGCGCCAAAATTTACCTGTTATCTTGTGTTGTTTGCTGTGGTTTGCTGTGCCCGCTATTGCCCTCAAGGCAACCGTTGGAAGCCTAGATTAAAGACTTCCTTTGGTTGAAGGAATAGCGCCAGAGGCACGTGGATCGACTGCTAATGCCATACGTAAAGCACGGCCAAAAGCCTTGAACACCGTTTCGATCTGGTGATGCGCGTTTATGCCACGCAAGTTATCGATATGCAAAGTCACTCCGGCGTGATTCACGAAACCACGGAAGAATTCAATACTTAGATCCACATCAAAATCACCCACACGAGCACGGGTAAATGGGACGTTAAATTCCAAACCTGGACGACCAGAGAAATCAATCACAACACGTGAAAGGGTTTCATCTAATGGAACATAAGAATGGCCATAACGCGTGATGCCGGCTTTATCGCCAACCGCCTTGGCAAATGCCTGGCCAAGCGTGATGCCCACATCCTCTACAGTATGGTGATCATCGATATGGGTATCTCCTTTGGCGACCACTTTCAAATCAATCATGCCGTGACGGGCAATCTGATCGAACGCCTGATCGAGCATGTGATCAAGAAATGGAACGCCGGAGGCTAGCTCAGCCTTACCGGTACCATCCAAATTGATGGAAATCTGAATTTTGGTTTCCGAAGTGTTTCGGGTAACGTCGGCTTGCCGCATGCTTCATTGCGCCGCGAGGCGAAGTGTTGATTGAAGCCTCATAATATCATTCCTAGAAGAGATTTAAATACTGATAGCGCAGCACTTTCATCCTGATTTTTGACCTGAGAACCCTCATGAGCCGTTTTTGGAGCCCTGTTGTTCATACCTTGACCCCTTATGTTCCTGGGGAGCAACCGCAAATGCAGCGGCTAGTCAAACTCAATACCAATGAAAGCCCTTACGGCCCCTCGCCAAAAGCGCTAGCGGCCATTGAAAGTCAAAATAACGCTGATTTACGCCTTTATCCCGACCCAGAAGGGGTCGCGCTCAAGCAAGCAATTGCCAAATTACATGGCCTAACTCCAAACCAGGTCTTTTTAGGCAATGGCTCAGATGAAGTTTTGGCCCATGTTTTTGCAGGACTGCTCAAACAAAGTAAGCCCGTTCATTTTCCAGACATCACCTACAGCTTCTATCCCGTTTACTGCAAACTTTTTGGCATTGAATACAAAACAATTGCGCTTGGTAAAGATTTTGAGATTAATCTTGGCGACTACAAGACCCCTAATGGGGGAATTATCTTCCCGAATCCGAATGCGCCAACTGGGCGATCAATTCCGCGCTCTGAGATAGAGAGCCTACTTTCACATAACAAAGATTCTGTTGTGGTTATTGATGAGGCATACGTTGATTACGGCACAGAATCTTGTATTCCTTTATTGCAAGGTAGCAGTTGTCCAGAAAATCTTTTGGTTGTGCACACACTCTCTAAATCACGTGCCCTCGCGGGCTTGCGTGTTGGGTTTGCAGTTGGTCATCCAGACCTAATTGAAGGATTGGAGCGGGTAAAAAATAGCTTTAACTCTTACCCTCTTGGACGTCTTGCACAGGCTGGCGCTATTGCCGCCATTGAAGATCAAGCCCATCTTGAAGAAACCTCGGCCAAGGTCATTCAAACACGTACTAAGTTAGTCGAGCAACTCAATGCCTTGGGATTTGAAACGCTGCCTTCAACTGCAAACTTCATTTTTACTCGTCACCCTAAGCATGCTGGGGCCAAGCTTTATCAAGCCTTAAGAGATCGCGGCATCATCGTGCGCCACTTTAAATCACCGCGCATTGAAGAGTTCTTGCGCATCACGATTGGCACAGACGAACAAAGCAATGAACTCGTCGCTGCTTTGAAAAAAATCCTGAATTAAGTTTTTAAAAAGTAAATGCGGGTTAATTGCGCGCTTACTTTTTCAAGCGCATCTCGGCTGCGCGGGCATGAGCTTGCAAGCCTTCGCCGTGAGCCAAGGTGCTAGCTACTGTGCCTAAGGTTTGTGCGCCAGCCTCGCTTACTTCAATCATGCTAGAGCGTTTGATGAAGTCATAGACACCCAATGGGGATGAAAAACGCGCGGTACGAGCGGTAGGTAAAACATGATTTGGCCCGGCGCAATAATCGCCAAGAGACTCGCTGGTGTAGTTACCCATAAAGATCGCACCCGCATGACGAATTTGCTCCGCCCACTTACGAGGATCTACAGCACAAATCTCCAAGTGCTCAGCAGCAATGGCGTTGGCAATCTCACATGCCTCAGTCATATCTTTTACCTGAATCAATAAGGCGCGATTGGTGAGTGAAGCTTCAATTACTTTTGCTCTAGGCATTTGCGGCAGCAATTGATTAATGCTTTCTTGAACCTTCTCAATAAATGCCGCATCTGGACAAAGCAAAATAGATTGCGCTTGCTCATCATGTTCAGCCTGTGAAAATAAATCCATTGCAATCCAATCGGGATTGCTAGAGCCATCACAAAGAACCAAAATTTCTGACGGGCCGGCAATCATATCAATGCCAACAAAGCCAAACACCCTGCGTTTGGCAGCGGCAACATATGCGTTACCAGGTCCAACAATTTTATCGACCGAGGGAATGGTTTTTGTTCCATAGGCCAGAGCACCCACCGCCTGAGCGCCGCCAATCGTGAAGACGCGATCAACACCAGCCAGATGAGCAGCAGCTAAAACCAATGGGTTGCGCGCACCATCTGGCGTGGGCACCACCATAATCACTTCAGAAACACCAGCCACTTTGGCGGGAATCGCATTCATCAATACAGAAGATGGGTATGCGGCTTTGCCACCAGGAACATAAATGCCAACGCGATCTAATGGAGTCACTTTTTGACCTAAACGTGTGCCATCTTTCTCTTCGTATTCCCAAGAGTGGCACCCCGCCTCGACCTTTTGCTTCTCGTGATAAGCGCGCACTCTTTGAGCGGCAATATCTAACGCATTTTTTTGTTCTGCAGACAAAGAGTTGTAGGCTAACTCTAAATCTTTTTTGGGAATTTCTAGATTAGAAACACTCTCGACATTCAAACGATCGAATTGCTTTGTAAATTCCAATACTGCTTCGTCACCTTTGTCTTTTACCGCTGACAAAATTTTGAGCACAGCAGCATCAATGGCTTCATCATCCGCCATCGGCAAAGAAAGGCTAGACAATAGAGTCTCTCTGAAGGAGACGTCTTTACTATTAAGGCGCTTGACTTTGATATTTGAAGACATGGATGAGACTTCTTGCTGGCCGCTAATTACTTTAGCAACTCAAAAATAGGCTGTAGCTGAGCACGCTTACGTTTATACGAAGCTTGATTCACAACCAAACGCGCACTGATATTAGCAATAGACTCAACCTCAACTAAGCCATTGGCTTTCAGGGTATTGCCAGTAGAAACTAAATCCACAATCGCATCCGCCAGACCAACCAAAGGCGCCAACTCCATCGAGCCATAAAGGTGAATCGTATCGATATGCACGCCCTTGTTGGCAAAGTGTTCGCGTGCGCAATTGACGTACTTTGTCGCCACCTTTAGGCGGGAGCCCTGCTTAACTGCTGCGGCATAATCAAAGCCATCGCGCACAGCCACCGACATGCGGCACTTGGCAATATCAAGGTCATATGGCACATACAAGCCATCAGCGCCCTTTTCCATTAATACATCTAAACCAGCAACACCAAAATCAGCGCCGCCAAATTGGACATAGGTTGGTACATCCGAGGCGCGCACAATAATTAAGCGCACATCTGGATTCGTAGTCTCAATAATGAGTTTGCGAGACTTCTCAGGATCTTCCAGCGGCACAATACCGACCTTGGATAAGATCTCTGCGGTTTCTTCGAAGATGCGACCCTTAGAGAGGGCTAAAGTCAATTTCATGGACTAATTATCCATCAGCCTTACTTTACGCGCTCAATATTGGCACCAAGCAGGGTTAACTTGTGCTCCATACGGTCATAGCCACGATCCAAATGGTAAATCCGGTCTACTTGAGTTTCACCTTGGGCGGCCAATCCTGCAATTACCAAACTAGCCGAAGCGCGAAGATCGGTGGCCATCACAATGGCGCCCGAGAGTTTCTCTACCCCTTGAGAAATGGCGGTATTGCCTTCAATAGCAATGTCGGCGCCCAAACGATTGAGCTCTTGAACGTGCATAAAACGATTCTCAAAAATCGTTTCGGTAATCATTGAACTGCCAGAGGCAATAGCATTAACCGTCATCAATTGCGCCTGCATATCTGTTGGAAATGCAGGGTACTCGGATGTGCGAAAACTCACAGCCTTGGGGCGTCCCTGCATAGACGCTTTAATCCAATCTGGACCAACCTTCATATTGAGGCCTACCTCTTTTAATTTCACAATCACAGCATCCAGTGTATCTGGGCGACAGTGTTTCACTGTAATCTCACCACCCGTTGCCGCTACCGCACACAAGAATGTTCCAGCCTCAATGCGATCCGGAATAACAGAGTGCTCGGCGCCATGAAGTTTTTCAACTCCTTCAATCACCAACCGATCACTGCCAATTCCAGAAATCTTCGCGCCCATCTTCACCAACAACTCAGCCAAATCGCCAACCTCTGGTTCACGCGCTGCGTTCTCTAAAATCGTTGTGCCAGAAGCCAAGGTGGCAGCCATCAATAAATTCTCAGTACCAGTAACCGTGATCATGTCAGTCAAAATGGATGCGCCCTTTAAGCGATCTGACTGGGGCTTTGTTTCTGCTTGTATGTAACCACTCTTAATCTTGATGCTTGCGCCCATCGCCTTGAGGCCTTTGATGTGCTGATCTACTGGGCGTGCACCGATAGCGCAACCGCCTGGCAGAGAAACTTTAGCGCTATGCATTCTGGCTAACAATGGGCCAAGGACCAAGATCGAAGCGCGCATGGTTTTCACCATTTCATAAGTTGCTTCAGAGCTTTTAATCACCGCTGCATTGAGCACCATATGACTACGATCACCCGCACTCGGAAAATCTACCGTCACGCCAATCTCTTGCAAAAGTTTGAGCATCGTGCGTACATCCTGTAGATCAGGAACATTGCGCAACACCACTGGTTGATCGGTCAAAAGACAAGCGCATAAGATCGGCAACGCAGCATTCTTAGCGCCAGCAATAACCACCTCGCCCTTAAGAGGGGTTCCGCCAACCATCCGTAATTTATCCATGAAGCGATTCCAATGAAAACTCAGTAATTGATAACAATAATGAAAATGGTGATTTTTTAGGCTGCCGAGCCTTGCGCAAACTCTTCGGGAGTAAAAGCTTTAATCGATAAAGCATGCACTTCCGCTTTCATACGATCGCCCATAGCGCCATAAACTAGTTGGTGACGTTGTACCAAACGCTTACCTTCAAACTGGGGGCTCACAATCGTTGCGAAAAAATGCTGGCCATCACCCTCTACCTGAATATGGGTACATTCAATACCTTGCTTGATATAGCCCTCAATTTGTTCTGGGGTCGGTAGCATCTGCTCTCCTAAAACAGGTGTAATAAATTAATAACGGAGCTTGTAGCCTTTTTGCAGCAGACGTAAGGCGATCGCCGATACCACTACAAAAAAGCAAGCCACAATTACCAAGCTACTCCAAGGGGAGTTATCTGAAACCCCGAAGAAGCCGTAACGAAAACCATCAATCATATAAAAGAAAGGATTGAAGTGGGATACCACCTGCCATGCTGAAGGCAAGGAATGAATAGAGTAAAAAACACCCGAGAGCATCGTAGCTGGCATGATGATGAAATTCTGAAAAGCAGCCAACTGGTCGTACTTGTCAGCCCAGATACCAGCGATTAGGCCGAGACTTCCTAATATTGCTGCACCTAAAAATGCAAATACCAAAATCCACAATGGATATTCCAGCGCAGGGAATGCAAAGTAAGCGGTAATGATTAAAACACCCATACCAACCACAATGCCACGAAATACCGCGGCCAAAATGTACGCCGCATAAAACTCAAAGTGACTTAAGGGTGCCAATAAGACAAAAACCAAGTTACCAGTGACCTTCGATTGAATTAACGAAGAAGAAGTATTTGCGAAAGCATTTTGCAAAACACTCATCATCACTAAGCCTGGAATTAAAAAAGCGGTATAGCTTAAGCGGCCATACACTTCCCTGCCTTCCAGTACGTGGCCAAAAATCATCAAATACAACACGGCAGTGAGAACTGGCGCAGCAATCGTCTGAAAAGCAACCTTGTAAAAACGCTTTACCTCTTTGAGTAATAAGGTTGGGAAGCCGCTGCCATACACCAAGGCGGGGCGATTGAGGCCATGTTTCATCGCGCACCTCCCGACATGATGTTGACGAAGACTTCCTCTAAATCTGTTTTGCCTTCGCCATCTTTTTTAACCGATCCGTAACGACTTAATAAATTGGCCGTAGTATCTAACGCCACAATCTTGCCCTGCTTAAGCATGGCGATACGTTGGCACAAAGCCTCGGCCTCTTCTAGGTAATGCGTCGTCAAAACAATGGTGTGCCCGTCTTGATTAAGACGGCTGATAAATTGCCAAAGTGATTGACGCAACTCCACATCAACTCCAGCAGTGGGCTCATCCAAAATAATGACTGGAGGCCTATGCACTAATGCTTGGGCAACTAGCACCCGACGTTTCATGCCACCAGATAATGAGCGCATATTGCTATCTGCCTTGGAGGTGAGATCAAGATTGGCCATGATTTCATCAATCCAAGCGTCGTTATTGCGTATGCCAAAGTACCCAGATTGGAAACGCAAAGTTTCACGTACCGTGAAAAATGGGTCAAAGACCAGCTCTTGCGGAACAACGCCGAGCATACGTCGTGCGTCGCGAAATGCTTTTTGCACATCCGCGCCCATGATGGCCGCATGACCATGGCTAGGCTTTACTAAGCCCGCCAATATAGAGATCAAAGTCGTTTTACCAGCACCATTGGGCCCCAACAAACCAAAAAATTCACCGGGCTCAATCGACAGAGACACACCATCCAATGCTTGGAGGACTCCATACTGCTTAGATATATTTTGAATGGATATAGCGGAATGCATTGCCATTACAAGCCCAGCAATACATCGACACCATATACGCCAGCAAGAACCTTCAATTTATCTGGCGCATTGTCAACGGACATAGAGTGACCATCTGAAGTGAGCTTTTTTTGCCACGCCAACAATACAGCCAACACGGTGGAGTCAAAATCTTTTAATTCGGAACAATCGATTGAGCGTAAGCTTGGAATATTTAACAAGCCCTCTTTTTCCAACTGCGAAGCATTTGCTTGCGTTATTTTTTTAGGTAAAAGAAAAGGCATGGTATCGATACAAAAAATTAATTTGTCGGCTTAGCGCTAGCCAATTGCTTATTGCGGTCTTGCAAAAACTTCACAAGGCCCTCAATGCCATTTTGACTAATCTGATTGGAGAACTGATTACGATAAGCCTCAACCAACCAAACACCCATAATGTTCATGTCATAAACCTTCCAGCCATTGGCCGTCTTCTCTAAACGGTAATCTAAGGGCACAGGGTCGCCACGTCCAAGCACGACGGTTTTGACAACCACTTCTTTATCGTCTGGCGCCGCGCGCAAGGTTTTAAATTGCACAGTCTGATCGCGCAATTGACTCAATGCGCCTGAATAAGTGCGAATCAGTAAATTTTTAAATTCGGAGGTTAATTGGGCTTGTTGCTCAGGCGTAGCCTTTTTCCAATTAGGGCCCATTGCCATTTCAGTGGTGCGACGCATATCGGTATAGGGGACAATTTTCTTCTCCACCAAATCCACAATCTTGGGAATATTGCCCTTTTGAATATCCGGGTCAGCTTTTACTGTTGCCATCACATCAGTAACAACCATCTTAATGAGAGCGTCTGGAGGTGTAGATTGATCTGGTGTTTGAGCAAAGGCAGCACTAGATACAAGCAGTAAGGTTGCCAAAATGAAACGATAGATTGCTTTAAAGCTCTTCATATTTCGCCCAGTATCTTTTTAAAATTGCAGTCTATTTTAGTCACTTAAGACAAAATTACTTATTCATATGGATTTTGATAAACCGGCATCAAGGGCTCTTCATCATCGCGACCCTCGTTAATTTGATATGCTCGTCTTTGAATATACGCGTCACGCATAAAGCTATATTTATCGATTGCGGCGCCATCCAATAAGTCGCCTGCCTCGTAGTAGGTGTTACGGGCATTTACTACGCGCAAACCAGTGAGACTATTTCTCAAAGCAACATCTGGCAATAGCCTAAACAAGTAATCAGACTCTAAGTCAGCCACAGTACCAAAAGTATCTCGGACATTACTGGGGCCAAAGAAAGGTAGCACTACATATGGGCCTGAGGGAACACCCCAAACTCCCAGCGTTTGACCCCAATCCTGTTTATGCTTTTCAAGACCGCCTGGGGTTGCAAGATCAATAAGCCCGCCTAGACCCATAGTTGTATTTACCACTACTCGCATCAAGTCATTGAAGGCATAACCTGGTTTGCCTTGTAATAAGTTATAGAGCGCCGTATAGATATCGTTGTAGTTGCTAAAGAAGTTGTAAATCCCGTCTCGCACGAATTCAGGCAGAACAAAACGATAGCCTGCAACTACAGGCTTCAAGAGATAAGTATCTAGCCCTTCATTAAATTCAAATACTGAACGATTGAATGACTCCCATGGATCTTGAGGGGAAGGTGGAACTCCAGCAGGAATAGATGCGCAACCAACTAATGCAGTTGCCATACAAAGCAGGATGCATTTCTTGATTCTGCTGGCGAATTTCCCCGCAACCTTCATTATTTGGCAGCGCCCTTGTCTTGCCCGCTATCAGCTGCTTTGTTGTAGAGAAATTGACTAATCAAGCTTTCTAAAACAATCGCCGACTGGGTCTGAGTAATCTTCTCGCCATTGGCCAACATATCATCAGACCCACCAGCTTCTAGACCAATGTACTGCTCGCCTAACAAGCCCGAGGTCAAAATCTTCGCAGATGAATCCTTGGGGAATTTATAGGAATCTTCAATCGTCATGACTACTGTTGCCTGATAAGTCTTGTCATCAAAAGAGA
>CAZHWF010000034.1:289-13918 GCA_964536365.1 uncultured Polynucleobacter sp. | reverse complement strand
GACTCTCATAAAATCGCCCGCCTAGGCTTGGCACATAGCCCTGAAGGTCGTCGCGTATTTACGACCATGTCTGTAACTGACAATTTATTGTTAGGCGCGTTCCCACGTTTTACTGGAAGCCGTCCAAAAGGTGACATTAAGAACGACCTGGAAAAAGCCTTGGAAATGTTCCCGCGCTTAAAAGAGCGCCGCAATCAATTGGCCGGTACTTTATCGGGTGGTGAGCAACAAATGTTGGCGATGGCTCGCGCTGTGATGCTCAATCCAGAGATTATTCTTCTCGATGAGCCATCAATGGGTCTGGCGCCAATCTTGGTTGAAGAGGTATTTAAGATCATCTCTAATCTCAAGTCGCAAGGCGTAACTATGTTGTTGGTTGAGCAGTTTGCTGCGGCAGCTTTGAACGTGGCGGATTATGGTTATGTTCTTGAAAACGGCAAGATTGCGACTCATGGTCCAGCAGCCAAACTCAAAGACGATCCTGCTGTGAAAGCGGCCTATTTGGGTGGTGCAGGCGGACACTAAGCGGGAATCTATCTAGGCAGTAAGCATAGTAAAGCCCTTAGTAATAAGGGCTTTATCTTTTGCATCGCCAGGAAGACTGGTTACGCAACCAGAATGATGGTCTAGCTTGAGATGAGTTTGACCGCTTCCCGAATTAGCAGCGCGCGGTAACTCATGTAAATAGCTACTAAAGTAAATCCAAATAAAAATAACTTCGGAACCAGCGCACCTTCAACAACAAGTTCGCTATTAAGTAAACCGATTGCTACGGCAAAGAAAAACAAAGCACCAAGACCCAGGATGAGCCAGTTTTCATGGTTAGAGATTTGTTGGGTTGCATTGTTGTACGCAAGCACCTGGAAGCTATTGTCTTTTGGGTAGCCTGACACGGTAATCTGGTCACCATCAGATATTTTCATCGGTGCTGAAAATTTGGCCTCAATGGCCTTATCTCCCAAATTAAACTTGGAAATATAAAAGCGTTTGTAATATACCGGCGAATCATCATGAGTGGGTTTCTCGGGGTTTACGTATTCGAGCAATTCATTGTTGAAGTTGCTCACGGTACCAGAGATAGCGCTAATTGAGTTGGGTAAAAAAGAGCTAGGCAAAAAAGAGTTAGGTTTAGTGGCGGACATCAGTAAACCTCCTAAGAAGATAAATGTAGATACAAATACAAGAGATAAAAATGGTCTCTTCATAGGGCGTTAATGCCTTTGATGATGAGGCTGATTGCCACAGCAAATGTAAGTAAGGCAAAGATTTGCTGTAGCCTAGGCCCGCTAAGTTTGCCTCCTATCGCCCTACCAATCAATAGACCGCTTAATGCCCCTAATGCAAACGGCGCAGCAATGAGTGGATCTAGATTGCCTGTGATGGCGGAAAACGCTACTCCACCGGTGGAAATAATGGCAAGAACCCCTAATGAAGTCGCCACAATGGATTGCACTGGCAAATCGGTGTAGCGTTTTAAAGCAGGAACAATAACAAAACCTCCCCCAACACCTAGCAATCCTGATAAAAAGCCTGCCCAAGCCCCTGAAAACATTAAAGACCTCGCGCAGGGGATATTCCAGTGCAATTTGCCGATCTCCGGATTGAGAAGGCAAGGCGGTGGTTTGCGTATGGGTTGGGGCAAGTTGAGAATATCTCTTCTGGCTTGCCACCAGAGATTGGTGGATACAAAAAATAGTGTGCAGCTAAATAGAATCAACAAAGGGGCGTTGGGAACCCGCTGGGCAACCCAAATGCCGACAGGAGATAGTAGGAGGCCAAATATCGCCATGAAGCTCGCAGCTTTATAGCGCAAAATTTTATTTTTGAGCCCTAAAAGGGCGCCAACACCAGCAGATAGCGCGATAGCCGATAGAGAGATGGGCGCCGCCTCAGCCACTGAAAGATGCAATCCGAACACAAGCAATGGAACGGACAGGATTCCGCCCCCGGCGCCAGTGAGACCCATTAATAGGCCTACAAGGACTCCGAGAGCTGGGCTGATGAGGATTGAGTAGTCCATTGAAAATAATTTTATATTAAGGTTATTATATAAATAAATATATTATTTATATAATTTGATGGTCAATATGCCGTTTTAGAGGGGTAATCGTGAGTCAACACACTCAAGCTGATGTTAGGGCGTTTTTTGATCCAGAAACTTGGACATTTACATATGTTGTCTTTGCGGGCAAAGCTAGCCCGTGCGTCGTGATTGATTCAGTGCTCAATTACGATCCTAAGTCGGGTAGAACCTCCACAAAATCCGCCGATGAAGTGGTTCAATTTATCCAAAATGAGCAACTACAGCTCACGTGGATTTTAGAGACGCATGCGCATGCCGATCATTTGACCGCAGCACCGTATATCCAAAGTAAGCAAGGTGGCAAGATCGTCATTGGTGATCACATTACCAATGTGCAAAGTGTATTTAAGGGAATTTTTAATCTCAATGAGCAATTTGTGGTTGACGGCTCTCAATTCGATTATTTGTTAAAAGACGGTGAATCACTGTCATTTGGAAATCTCTCTCTAAAAGCGCTTTATGTTCCTGGGCATACGCCAGCATGTATGGCATATGAAATCGGCGATGCATTGTTTGTGGGGGATACTTTATTTATGCCTGATGTGGGGACAGCGCGTTGCGATTTCCCGGGGGGAGATGCTAAGACCTTGTATCGATCCATTCAGAAAGTATTGGCATACCCTGATGAAACGAAGTTATACATGTGCCATGACTACCCACCAAATGAGCGTCCAGTAGCGCACTGCACTACAGTTGGCGCACAGAAGCGGGAAAATATCCATGTGCATGAAGGTGTTAGCGAGGAGCAGTTTGTGAAAATGCGCACTACGCGCGATGCTACCTTGGATATGCCCAATCTGATATTGCCCTCCATTCAAGTAAATATCCGTGCCGGCCATATGCCGGAGCCAGAATCTAATGGCCAGTCATATTTAAAAATTCCTTTGAATGCTCTCTGAAATGGCTATTTCTAAATCAGAACTTAAAAAAATGCAGGCATCTGCTGAGGATGCTTGCAAGCTCATGAAAGTGCTATCTAATAGCGATCGCATGATGCTCTTATGTGAAATCGGTCAAGGCGAAAAATGCGTTAGCGAGCTTGAAGCAGCATTGGATCTGCATCAACCCACGCTATCTCAGCAATTGACAGTATTGCGCAAAGAGAAGTTGGTAAAAACGCGCCGCGAGGGCAAGCAAATTTACTACACTCTGTCCAGTGACATAGCTGTAGCCGTAATGGGTTTGCTTTATAAGCATTACTGCAAAAAATAGTAGACGATAAAATCCGTAAATGTTGCTAGTGCATGGATTTACAGTTTCGTATTCTTGTAAATGCGTGCAGTAAAAAAGTTCCGAAGAAGAGTAAGCCAACTATCCAGTGCGTAGCAATGACATCGTCACGAATTTCTTCGGAGCCATAATAGAGTAGGGCGCCTGTTATCAGCAATGCTGCAAGAAAGCCCAGTTGGCTAAAACCGCTCCACCATTGCCGTTTAGACTTATAACCTGCCTTAATGTGAAATGGCAGTATCGAACCAAAAGCCAATGAAGCTAGCATTGCGGCAATGCCATGGATCACGAGAATACTGTGTGTGCCCAAAATCGATCTTTGTACCTGAAATTGATGTCCCATCAAGTACATCAAGCCTGTGATCGAGCATGCCATGATTGCGAAAATGACAAAAGACCTTTGCCAGCTCGGCATTTTTCCAAGACGGCTCATGCTGCAATCCTCAGCGCCTTGGCTGAGAATCTCTCAAAGCAAGGGTGATATTCATTATTTGACAGGGCCAATACTTTAGTTAGTGCATCCGCATAAACACATTCTTTTGCAAGAATAGAAAAGGATCCTAAAACCTGAGCATGGATTTCAGTGGCATCAGGCGCAAACGGATTGATGATGTGACTGAGCTGTTTATCTCTATTGGCAAAATAGAGTGCACTTGTTGCAATCGCACCATTCTCTAGCGAACCAATCTGAATAAGTTGTTCTGGAGCCTCGGGATCGCGAATTTGAATTGCTTGAGACGTATTACCAAAAACCCGTAAATCTCCACCAGCATTGACGACACCAGTGCCCACCCCTTCTGATAGTAATACTCTGACTGCCATATCTACGGCAAAACCTTTTGCAATACCCCCTAGATCCAAACAGACTGGACGAGAGGATCGAATTAAATCGGGCGCTAAAAATTCAATATCTTCAATGCCGCCTAGATCATGGTTGGTATAAGCGATGTGACGCGGTAGTAGGCCGGATGCTACTAGACGGTGTCCAATCCCACAATTAAATAAGCCATTAGATTCTCGGTGGACTTCTTTGGCAATACGAATGACTTGCGCAGTCCATGGATGAATTTCAATCGCCTCTATGTGGGCGCATTTATTAATTTGGCTAAGTTGACTTTCGGGATTATGAAATCCCATCAAGTCTTGAACGGTCTGAACGGCCACAAAAGCATTATCGATAGCCATTTGAGCCGTTTGAGACATTTCAGAATGGTCTTGATCGATATTAATCTCGACGAAAGTGCCTAGCAGTGGCTTACAGCGCATCATGGCAAATTTATTTCCCCGATGCAGTCTTGGCGAGTGTATTTTTTAGCGCCAAATCATATAAGACCGTTACGCGTTTCACCCCATCGGTAATATGTTTGCAAGAAAGTGTGGCGCCACCAATATTCTGGATGTCTTGGTTCAGTTTGATGGGGTCATGAGCCGTCTTGCCAACAAACTGCTTACGCCATCCGGGTTCTGCAACCTCGTATCCATAAGACTCAACATATTCCAATATCTCGATACCAAGAACGCTGCCGGTGGGGCTGATGGCGACTGCATAAGTGATCATCTCATGTTTGCCAACGACTTCATCAATGACTAGCCAGCTGCCATCTGCAGATCTCCAAATTCGGTCACCTTGAAATGGATGGCGAATACTAGACGCAGAACGCATCTTTTCTTGTAAGTCATCGGTAATGATGATGGGGTTTTTAACAAGTGCCTTATTGGGGAAAAGAATCTTTTGTGCTTGCTCCACTGAAACATATATTTTTGCGTGAGCAATGATAGGTGCGCTCATCATTGCTATCCCAATGAAAGCTAGCGGGTTTGGTTTCCAATTCATGATGTCGCTTTATGCCGTTAGTAGTTCATTTGCTTCATAACAAAGCTGCTCTATATCTTTATCAATGCCTTGATGTTTTGATAGAGTTTCAAACATCAATAAAGCTCTTCTTCTGGCTGTGGGGCATTGAGTCGACTGAAACCGCACTAAATGGGCAAGGGCGGCAACCAATAATTTCTGAATCTCCATGTTCATGCTCAATTTAATTTAAAGGGAAGCCAACTTTGACGATGAATTCATTGACTGAGTGGCTATCCCAGACTCTGGCGTTTGAGCACTCAGCTTCACCACCACCCATGCAAGTACCACCTGCTAATTGGTAGCGCCATGCACCAGTAATCCACCAGTCTTTTGCCGCATAGTGCAAGTTTGGTCCAACAAAGGTGGCTCTTTGCACTTGATTGCGTAAATTGAGTTCTGAATAGTCGTTATGAAATCTAGCCTCGACACCGGCAGACCATTTTGGAGCGAAGCGATAGCTAGCGCCTACTAAAAAATCTAACATCGACTCAGGTACATTGCCATTTTCAATAAACTTCAAACGCTCATTTGCAACCACAACGTTGCCCGCTAGAACGAGACGATCATCAATAAAATTTGATTGCAATAAAAGTCTTGCCTCTAACTCATCTTTATTGCGACCCCATGTCGGCTCCAAATAAAGACCAACACCTACTGGCGAAGTTACTGGGTTAGTAATGCGATAAATCGCCTCTAGGGATCCACCTTCTATTCCGCCTCTTCTGTAGGCGGTTGCGGGATCATGTGAGGACGGCACTCCATAACCACCAGTACAAGTTGGAGAATCTCCGCATGCTTCGGGGTTGGTGTAGTTCTGATTAGCGCTTGTGTAATACGAGTTGATATACCCAGCGATTTGAAGGTCGTTGGTTAAGCCGTATTCAAGCTCGGTTCTGGATGTCCAGGCGTTGTAGCTTCCCGAGGCCTGTCGTTGATTCAGTTGTAGTCTCTGTTCAAACTCCAATTTGCCTTTGGGCTGCAGATCAAGGGTATAGATCCAGCCAAATGCGCCTTCCCCAGCGTGGGCAAAAGAAAAGTGCAGGGTAGCAATCAGAAAAAGGCTAAATGCCAGGAGTCTATTAACGGTCAATTTCATGTCCTTTTATGGTTGATGGTTAAAAATCTAATTGAGAATAGTTCTCAATAATACACTAAATGAGAATAATTCTCATTTGATAAAATAACCATTGCCTTAAAAGTGGTGAAATTTATAAGTTCCCATTTGTTTACTTGTAAGATTTCTCTAATGAACGCAAAGTCTTTGGAAAAGCTAGTTTTAATGAAGATGCCCTTTGGTAAATACGCAGGGCGGGCATTGTCTGAGTTGCCGGGAAATTATTTAGCTTGGTTTGCCCGCGAAGGATTTCCTGAGGGTGAGCTGGGGCAGCTATTAGAGTTGATGCATACGCTCGATCACAATGGGTTACGAGGATTGTTGGCGCCAATACAGCGCGCTCATGGTCTTGAGGTTAAATCAAGATTACTTTGAACGAATGATTAAGGTAACCCGATTACGCTCATAAGTGACGGTTGGCGATTCTGGCGGACTACTTTGTAAAAGACTGGGGTGAAGATTGGTTTGAACCTCAATTTCTGTGGCAAGTTGTTTAGCTAAATCCACATTGTGGTCATACTGAATCTGAATACTTGCCACTTTCCCCGCCTTAATATTGGCAATGATGTTATTGAGCTTGTTTGCTGAATACTCATCAAAAAATACCGGGTACCAACCGCCTACCAAGGCCGCTTTATCCTTATTCTGCTTGGCTTCTAGAGGTTGTGGATGAGGATTTTGACGGGGGGTTTGATGGGCATGTTGCTGATTGGTATCTTTGTTAATAGGCAAATGAAAATCAATCCCAGTTTTTTCCATTAGCTCTTGATAGGTGATTGGCGGAGTCATACGCGCCTCATTAGAATTTTCAATCCAATAAGCCCAGGCTACATTTTTATTCGAGTCATAAACAAGCTTAAATAGATTGCTTGGAATGGTCACTTTGCTTTTGCCAATACTGCCAATGCTGCCAGTTGACCCTGTAAAGACATAGATATTGCCCACGGATCTTTTGACATACGCTCTTGTGGGCTCCTCTACATTCTTAGCCCATATGCCCTGATTATTCTGCCGAGCCTGAGGCATCATATTGGCCAGGGAGAATGATTGGGCCATGGAGCGCTCGTTATTCATATCTCCAGCAGGAGCGTTATGACCGCGGTCATAACCGCTGCCACGGTAATCGGAAAGTAAAGACCGCTCAGCAAATGGAAGTCTTGCCTCTTCATAGAATTGATTGCTTCTGCGGGGGCGAGGGGTGGAGAAATGATCTTGGTTGAGTTTTTCAACTGCATAGATCGGCTTTTTGTCCTTTGGTGAGTAGTAGATTGCAAAGCCATCAAAGCAAAGGTCTCGACCAGCCTGTGAGCTAGTTGGGATTTGCTGGTTTGGGAAGAGATCTTTGCAGTCCTCAAATAGCGCGAACGCATTTAAGGAGGCGGTAAGCGCTATGAGCGCTATTAAGTTGCGAATGAATTTCATGTGTAGGATGTTTATGGCTTAAGTGTAGAGCTTGAAGGGCAAGAGTTGAAGTGAAGAGTGGTTTAGAAGTTGCCGCTCTTCTTTTGTCTATGTTATCTATTTGCTTATCGGGTGGCTAAAACCGCTGTGCGATTGAGTGTGCGTTTGAAATGGATCCGTAAATTTTGTTATATGTAGGGTTAAATAGCTTGCGGGGGTATTGTTTTGGGCGCCAATTGGTACTATTATTCAATGACTACTACCCTGATGGTTTCGACTGTCAGGTGCAGGGCCTCTTTGGAGGCCCTTGCTTTTTATACAAAGGTATCTTGTGTCTAAACCCAAGCTAAGAACCATTGTCTATATCGATGGATTTAATTTCTATTATGGGCAGCTCAAAGATAGCCTTCATAAATGGCTGGATCTATCCAAACTTTTTAAGACAGTCCTAGGCGAGGAAAATGAACTTGTAAAGATTAAATATTTCACAGCTCGGGTGCAGCCGACGGAGCGTGATCCGCAAGTGAATATTCGTCAGGATACTTACTTTCGAGCATTAGAGGCATATTGTCCAGAAGTTGAAACACATTTTGGGCACTTCTTACGCCATAAGATATTTGCTGAGAATGCGAACCCACCACCAAATAAAGTTGAAATTTTTAAGACTGAAGAAAAAGGCTCCGATGTTAATTTTGCTTTGCATATTCTGAATGATGCTTGGACCAATGTTTATGATTGCGCTGTAATTGTTTCAAATGACTCTGACTTAGCAATGGCCTTGCAGTTGGTAAAAGAGCAGCATAAAAAAGTCATTGGCTTGGTTACTCCTGGTGCTCCTAAGCGTAAGCCATCATGGCAGCTAAAAAAGAACGCTGATTTCTTTATACCAATTCGTCAGTGGGCTCTAGAACAAAGCCTTCTACCAAAAGCCATCCCAAATACAGAAATTACTAAGCCAAAAAGCTGGTAAACAACAGTCTTTAGCCTCATCCCAATATCCGTTACTTAAGTAAGGGCGGAGGGGTGGGCCTATGGATTAGCAGTCCCTACGCCCTTGAGTTAAAGATAGAAAGCTAGCCCTAGGGCTAATCAAAATAAGGTTTAAACCCGTTCGATCTGGTTGCCGCTAAGGCGATTGTTTGCCCTGCACATTAAGAAATCACGCCTTGCAGCAAAAGGGTGGTGGGCACTACCCCTAGAAAATTTGCCCAAGTAAAACACTAGATATACGATTTTTTTAGGAAAATTTTTACTGCAAAGTCACAAAAAAATGTGGTTTGACTCAATTTTTTATAGGATGAAATTAGTGTTTCCTAACTTATATAAGTCATTGATTTAAATGATAAATATATGATTTTTTGAGGGCGTATACGGGATCACCCGAATTTCTAGATCAATAAGTTATTGAATTAAGTTTCTTTATTCTTGACTTGATATAAGAATCTTCTTAGGATGACCCATGTTTTTTAAATATTGCAACGCAGCATAAAACCGCAGTTTAGTTTTTGAGGTCTTGCAAACAATGAATGAGTAAATGTTTTTCAAATAATTTGAGCGATATGCAGAATGCGCAGCCAACCATGTTGACTGCTAAAGAGCTGCTAGCCCATGCCATGGCTCCAGTCTATAGAGTCATCAATGGCTTACTCGTTGTTACTGTTTTCATGGTTGTCGGTCTCTGGCTCTCGGGCAACGGTACGAACGCTGGAGCCTTCGACTTGGCCCGCGTCCTGGTCCCGGATGAGGCGCGCAATATTGTTTGGAGCAATGGTTTTAGCATGCTCAATCAATATAAAGATGCAAACGAGGTGGCGGCTGCACCTGCATCGGACACTGATATTGCTGCTGTAATCTATAACAAGTCCAAGTTGCCAGCCGCTACTGGTTTGGCGAGTGCCAAACAACAAACCGTAGCGCTATTAATGCCGTCCGTAGCACAAATGCAGGTGAAGTCAATCTCACATTTATCTGATCGCATTCCAACCTCGAAGATAGATCCGCAAGCTTTGGATAGCAACTTAATGGCGTCGATTCAGAATCAACGCGCTGTGGCTGATTTCTTTGAAAAGAAGTACAGCTTAGATCGCGCCAAGATTGAAGAGTATGTTTCCAATACCATCTTGATCGCTAAAGAAGTCAATATTGATCCAGTATTGTTATTGTCAGTGATTTCAATTGAATCGAATTTCAATCCAAATATAAAGAGCCATGCAGGTGCAGAAGGTTTGATGCAAGTGATGACTTCAGTGCATAAAGATAAGTATGCAATCTTTGGCGGTACTTCAACTGCCTCTAAGCCTGAAGTCAATATTCGTGTTGGCGCTTATATTCTGAAATACCTCATCGCAACTACTGGATCCTTACGTAACGGCCTTAAGTACTATGTTGGCGCGGCGAATGCGGAAGATGATGGTGGCTATGCTGACAAGGTAATTGCAGAGCGTAATCGTCTGATTAGTTTGTGTCAGAACCGTTCGTCCAATCGCTTGACGTTGAATGGCAAAGATTTGCGTTCATAAGCTCGCATCAAATGAGCTAGCCAAATAAAAAATCACCTTCTGACACAGAAGGTGATTTTGTTTTTACAGCACGATTATTTTTCTTAGTTAACGCCGTGTAGTTCCACATCAAATACGAGCGTCGCATTTGGAGGAATAACCCCACCTGCACCGCGTGCTCCATAGCCCATTTCTGGTGGAATAATGAGCGTACGTTTGCCGCCGATATTCATGCCAGCTACGCCTTCATCCCAACCCTTAATGACATGCCCGGCTCCCAGAGGAAAGCTAAACAATTGTCCGCGATCTAAAGAGCTGTCAAATTTCTGACCTTTGTGATCGGCAGCTTTTTCGTCAAAGAGCCAGCCGGTGTAATGTACGTCTACATGATTGCCTGCAGTGGCTTCTTTACCTTCGCCTACAACAGTGTCGATTTTTTTAAGTTCACTCATGATGTTTTCCTGTTTCACGCAAATTGATTGACTAGTATATTCTGAGCCTTATAAACCTTGCCTACCTTATACACCTTACGCACCCTTATGCATTTTCTGAATAGATTGATATTGGCTTGAGCGCATGACAAATTACTGGGCAAATTGTGCCTACAGCACCCTAAAAATTAGCGCTGATCACCAGCTACTCGTGACAGACGATTTTTTACGTACCTATTTAGAAAGACCCGAGCTTAAGCTGGTTCCTGAATCTTGCTCCCATGAGCGCACCCTGCATCAGCGGCTAACCGATAATCCCCGTCTTGAGGTTGGCGATGAAGAAATTGCCCTGATGGCTGATCAAGATATTCAGGAAAACTACCGAGTATGGCTGCGTTACCGCGCAAAGCTCCTAGCTGCCAACTCTCTAGAGGGTTTTTATATGAGTTTATTTAAAGGGGGTGGTGTGGACGTCCCTCCTTTATTTATTTCTCTATTGACCCAAATTTTTATTAAGCATATTTTGGGCAAGGAGGCTCATCCATTAGAAGTGAGAATGGGAGAGCTCTTTTTTAGAACCCAGAAAATCTCCGTCATTGACGATGGCATTGTAATGGGGGCTGATGAGGAAACGGTTGCCAAGAATGCTCAGGCTGGCGAGACAGGCAACATTATGGATTTGCTCAAGGGTAAGACCATGGCTATGCGCTCGGCAGATTTAGATGTGCTTTACGAAGGTAATGCAGACCAATACTGGCTGAGAGATGAGGACTTTGATTTTGCGGTGCAATTAAATTTTGGGCACGAACCCATTAATCATTTTTGCCGCGTCCTGGAAAAATGGATTCAACATTTTTTAGGGGTCGCTGTGCGTATCACACCGATGCAGCAAATCACTGATCCCAAATGGTCTTGGCACTTAGGTCTTGATGCGGCGGCAACCGAAATCCTGAACAAGCTCTACAACAAAGAGGTGGTTGAAACCGATGAGTTGCAAAAGGTAATTTGCTTGCTTCGCTTGGACTTTATTGATGCCGCTGCTGTCACCCAAAGTCAGTCTGGTAAGCCGGTCTATATGGCGATTGCCATAAATGATCAACAGCAATTAAAGCTAAAGCCGCAGAACCTCTTGTTTAATTTGCCGCTCGCAAAAGCCTCTTAGAATTGGGCCGGGATCAAGATTGAGATTTGTTTAAGAATTTAATTTTTGTGTTGCTTGGCAAGGTAAAAAATGGCTAGACCGGTAATTGCTACTGGAGCAAGAGATCCCCAATTCAGAATATTCCAGCCATGAGAGGTGACTAGGGCGCCCGAGCCAAAAGAGGTAAAAGCCATGGTTCCAAACACGAAGAAGTTTATAGCTGCTTGCGCTTTGTCTCGTTCATTGGGTTGGTAAGCAGTCATCGCTAGAGAAGTTGCGCCAGTGAATAAAAAGTTCCAGCCGACCCCAAGCAAAAATAAAGCAATAAAGAACTGATGCAGGTCAGTGCCAGTTAGAGCAATCGCAATGCAAATAAAATTCAAGATTACTCCCACGCCCATAATTTTGAGTACTCCAAATCTTTGGATAAGAGAACCTGTAAAAAATCCTGGTGCAAACATGCCAATCACGTGCCACTCGAGCACTAAGGCGGTATCGGAAAATGGCAGCCCACAGATTTGCATTGCCAATGGTGTGGCGGCCATGAGTAGGTTCATCACCCCATAGCCGAATGCTGCGCCAATGATTGCCACCATGAAGGCTGGTTGTTGAAGAATGACTTTTAGTGGTCGTCCATCGGTAAGTGAGTGCTGAGTTTTAAATTCTGGTGGGAAATGAATGTTTTGCATCACCACAATGCCAATCAATCCAGCAATCGATAAGGTCAGATAAGCCCCTAGAAAAGCTGTATCAAATAAGTTCCTCGTCCAGGAGGCTAGATTTGGTCCAATCACTGCGCCAAGAATGCCGCCAGCCAATACCCAAGAAACCGCCTTATCGCGTTGACTGGCATCGGTCAGCTCCGCGGCGGCAAATCGGTAGAGCTGTCCATTGGCGCTGTAGTAGCCTGCAATAAAAGTCCCCAATACCAATAACCAGAAGTTTTTACTGATTGCGGCATAGGCGCACAAAAGGGCAGAGAGCATTGCAACCAATAGGCCCAATTGAAAGGAAATCTTGCGCCCAAAACGGTTTTGCGATTTAGCGACGATGGAGGTGGAAACCGCACCCCCAACAACATACCCCATGACGGGTAAGGTGGCCATCCAGCTTATTGGGGCCAAACTGAGGCCCACCAATCCATTGATCGCAATAAACGTAACGTTATTGGTCAGAAATAAACCCTGGCAAATAATCAGGAGTGTGAGGTTTTTATTAAGTAGAGGGTGTTTGCTGGGCATGGCCTGCAGTTTACGAGGAATTTGCGCCCCGCCCTTTCTTGGTAAATTCCCTTAAATTGTGCCCCAGGGGCGGTTTTGAGGCTCAAAACCACCATTTTTACTATATCTGATGATTTAAAATGAAAGACTCGCCCCACGGGCAAACAGTGCGCTAAAAGCGGCTTGCAAAATGGGGAGTTGAGAGCGACAGGGTAAAAACCTGACTCTGTAATTTTTTCAATATTGAGGAAACATTCATGGCTTCAGAGAAATCAAAGATTATTTATACGCTGACAGATGAAGCGCCACTTTTGGCGACTTGTGCATTTCTGCCAATCATTCGTACTTTTACGGCACCTGCTGGCGTAGAGATTGTGAAGAGCGACATTTCTGTTGCCGCACGTATCTTGGCTGAGTTTTCTGATTGCCTAACCCCAGAACAACAAGTTCCTGATAACTTGGCAGCGCTGGGCAAGATGACTTTATTACCCGAGACCAACATTATTAAGCTGCCAAATATTAGTGCCTCTGTTCCTCAGTTGCTCGCAGCCATTAAAGAATTGCAATCTAAGGGTTACAAGATCCCGAACTTCCCAGAAGATCCAAAAACTGATGAAGAAAAAGCAATTCGCACACGTTATTCCAAATGCTTGGGC
>CAZHWF010000034.1:0-269 GCA_964536365.1 uncultured Polynucleobacter sp. | reverse complement strand
TGACCGTCGCGCTCCTCCCGCTGTAAAACGCTATGCTCGTAAAAACCCACACTCCATGGGCGAGTGGAGCCAAGCATCGCGTACACACGTATCCCATATGCATGGCGGCGACTTCTACTCTAGCGAGAAGTCGATGACCATGACTAAGGCTTGTGATGTGAAGATGGACTTGGTAACGAAGAGCGGCAAGACTATTGTTCTTAAACCAAAGGTCTCTTTGTTGGCTGGCGAAATTATCGACAGCATGTATATGAGCAAAAAAGCGCTTT
>CAZHWF010000033.1:12421-13926 GCA_964536365.1 uncultured Polynucleobacter sp. | reverse complement strand
ACTGGTGGGTCGGGCGAGATTCGAACTCGCGACCAACGGATTAAAAGTCCGCTGCTCTACCGACTGAGCTACCGACCCAGTTAAGCCATAAATTATAGCAAGAAGTTTGTAGGCCTTCCCTCGGTTTGCGGGGTCTGCCCGTTAGCCCTTGTAGTTACAAGATCTTAGGAGTTGATTCGTCTGGCTACAGGTGGATTTTTGGAAAAATACTCCTTGATTCCCCGCAAAATAGCCTCGGCAATTCGGTCTTGATATTTATCATCATTTAAGCGGGCTTCTTCCTGGGGATTGCTAATAAAAGCAGTCTCTACGAGGATGGAAGGGATATCTGGAGCTTTGAGTACTGCAAAACTGGCCTGCTCAACTTTGGGCTTGTGAAGCGGAGCAAATCCACCGATTTGCTTCAGAATAGAATTGCCGACCTGTAGCGAGTCTTTAATTTGCGCTGTGGTCGACATATCTAGTAGAAGGTTGGCGACCTGACGATCTTGTGTCTTAATGTTGATTCCACCAATCAGGTCCGAGGCATTCTCTTTGTTGGCCATCCAGCGTGCGGTTGTACTACTTGCGCCCATTTGCGAAAGCGCGAATACGGATGCGCCTTTGGCTCTGGGTTCTATAAATGCATCCGCATGAATTGAAACAAATAAATCAGCTTCCACACGACGTGCTTTTTGCACTCTGACGTGAAGCGGCACAAAGTAATCGCCATCTCTAGTTAAGAAGGGGCGCATATAGGCTTCGCCCTCAATCTTATCCTTCAATCTTTTGGCAATCGCAAGTACCACATTCTTTTCTCTTGAGCCTGCAGCACCGATTGCTCCAGGGTCTTCGCCACCATGACCTGGATCGATCGCGATAGTAATCAAGCGCTTGTACTTGGCTGGCGCTGGCAATTCTTTTTGCTCCGGAATAGCTTGCGCAACTGGTGCTGCGGGAGTTTTAGCTAATTCCTTTTCTTGCTTGGCGGCGAACTGCGCAATCAGATCTACTTCTTCATTGGACTTCTCAAGAGCACTTTCTTTTTTCGCGCTACTTCTTACTAAAGCCATTAAAGGATCGGGTGGAGTGGTTGGATAGAGATCAAATACCATACGGTATTTATATTCACCAACAGGATCGAGCGTAAATAGCTGTGGCTTGATGGGCTCTTTTAAGTCAAATACCAAGCGCACGACCCCCGGCTGAAATTGCCCAACCCTTACTTGAGAGATGTAGGGATCGTTTGGTTTAACTTTGGCAACTAAATCTTTGAGTGTTGGATTGAGTTCTAGACCTTGAACATCGACGACTAAGCGATCAGGGTTGGTCAAAATCTGCTGAGTGATGGGTAGTGGAGTGTCAGATTCAAGGGTGACGCGGGTGTAATCCTCAGATGGCCAGACGCGGACTCCCATGATCTTGGCGCCCCATGCAATATCGACTTCCGTTAGTAGGAGTGCAAAGCTGAATAACTTTGCTGAAGTCTTGAGATGCTGCCTTCTAGAGAGATTCATTTTTTTCTG
>CAZHWF010000033.1:0-12321 GCA_964536365.1 uncultured Polynucleobacter sp. | reverse complement strand
ATGACTAGTTTGCGTGAGTACTATCAAGAACAACTTTGCCTTGCTCAGTAAGTGCATTGAGAGTAATCGATCGTTCATCTTCATTTGTGCCAGGCGCTAATTGCAATTGAATGTCAAAGGCAGGGAGAGTGCCTTCAGCTTTTTCAGCCCACTCAATGACGCATAGTCCAGGTGCATCAAAGTGTTCAGCAAAACCAGCCTCCTGCCACTCTAGTGGATCGCGCATACGATAGAGATCAAAGTGATGCACTGTAAATGACTGATTATTCTGAGAGATGACGTAGGGTTCACACAAGGTGTAGGTAGGACTTTTTACCTTGCCATCATGGCCAAGGCTCTGAATGAGGTATCGGGCAAAAGTAGTCTTTCCTGCTCCCAAATCACCCTCAAGGGAGATATTGAGGTGGCCTGATGGGTGACCAACCAGAAAGCGTCCAAGGGCGGCGGCAAGGTCTTGGGCAAGATTGGCGGTTTCCGCTTCCTGCCTACAATATTGCTTTAAAGATGCTTTTAATGCCAAAGGCGCCTGATTTCTGGTCATTGCCCTAGTTTATTCAATTATTGCGCTACATTCTGTATTCCATGTCTATATCCAATAATCCTGAGCTCAGTTCCCAGATCCAATCCATGGATCAGTCCAGCCTTCGGGATTGGCTTGAGGCTCAAGCGATTGGCTTGGGGTTCGATGGTATGCGGATTACAGATACCCATTTAGGCCCCGCTAGCGCACGCCTTAATCAATGGCTGGCCGAGGGTCGCCATGGTCACATGGAATATATGCAACGTCATGCGGACTTGCGCGCTAAACCTGAACTTTTGGTTCCTGGAACTGTGCGTGTCATTTGCGTTTCATTAAATTACTTGCCGCCAGATACCAATTTTGACGCTGAGTGGCAACGACTAGAAGATCCCAACCAAGCGGTAGTCTCTATGTATGCTCGTGGGCGTGACTATCACAAAGTATTGCGCAATCGTTTGCAAGAGTTTGCGAAGTTAATTGAAGAAAAAATTGGCGCATTTGGTTATCGTGTATTTACGGATTCCGCGCCAATCATGGAAGTGGAGTTGGCGCGTAAAGCGGGCTTGGGTTGGCGTGGTAAACACACGCTTTTGCTCAATCGAGAATCTGGCTCTACTTTTTTCTTGGGTGAAATTTTGGTGGATGTTCCATTGCCTGTTGATCAAGAGATTGAAGAGCATTGCGGCACCTGTACATCTTGTATGGATGTTTGTCCTACGAAAGCCATTACTGCGCCTTATCAATTAGACGCAAGACGTTGTATTTCTTATCTAACGATTGAAAATCCTGAATCTATTCCAGTAGAGTTCAGAAAAGCCATGGGTAATCGTGTGTATGGCTGTGATGATTGCCAACTGATTTGCCCGTGGAATAAATTTGCTAAACGCACGCAGTTACCTGATTTTGCAAGACGTCATGGTTTAGGCCAGGCATCTTTATTGCAGCTATGGGATTGGACTGAATCAGAGTTTGAGCAGCGGCATGAAGGTAGCGCGATTCGCAGAATTGGTTATAGCCGTTGGCGTCGTAACCTGGCGGTAGCAATGGGTAATGCGCTTGCAAGTCCTAATGTTGAAGATGCCGATAAAGAGGCAATGAGATCCGCCTTAATACTTGCGCTAGATGGTGCCAATGATTTAGTAGCCGAACACATTCAATGGGCCTTGGCTGGTTCTGTCTAGGCAAGGCCGACGTAAACTCATACAATCTAAATATGTCATCCTCTGGCCAGCCCTATATTGATCCTAGTGAAATCACGCTAGAAGAGGGTGAGGTACAACGCTTTAAGAACCCCAGCGATGCCTTTTGGTGCGGTATTCGTGATGCGGCGGGCGCGCCTGCCATGGTGCTTTTTGCCGGCATGGTGGGCTTTGGAGCGATGGGTAAAACCAATGGGTTTGATGTTTGGTTTACAACCTTCACTTCTTTTTTCATGTTTGCATTACCAGGGCAGGTTGTCTTGCTCGAGATGGCAATCACTGGTTCATCGGTATTTGCGATTGCTCTGGCAGTCACTTTGACTTCAACCCGTTTTATTACGATGACGGTGACACTCTTCCCGCAGTTTCATCAAAAAGATCGCAATCGTAGTCTTTACGCTTCGGTGCACTTGCTCGCAATGACTGCTTGGGCCATCTCGATGCGCGAGTTTCATGCAATTGAAGTCAGACATCGCTTAAGTTACTTTGTAGGTCTTGGCTTGTTATGCTGGTTGATCTCTATTCCGGGAACTATTTTGGGCTACTACTTAGCCGGTATGGTGCCAGTTCCAGTTACCTTGGGCTTGGTATTTATTAACCCGCTATTTTTCTTGCTAACGTTTACAGAAGTAAAGCCTTGGATCAATCGTATTGCGCTTTTACTAGGATGTATCTTTGGTCCGATCTTTTTTATTATTGATCGCGATACCAGCTTGTTAACAGCAGGCTTAGTTGCGGGCACCTTAGCCTACTATATCGATCGCAAGTTTTTGCGCAAAAAAGCTGGGGTGTTTGGATGAGCGGAACAATAGACACCTTGAGTCATATGAGCGATGCGCTGACTGGGTGGGGGTTATGGATTGCGCTCGTAGGCGCTTGTCTTGGGACATACTTCTGTCGTGCTATCGGCGTCTTGCTCTCTCAAAGTATTAATCAGGATAGTGAGATCTTCCGCTGGCTAGCAGCTGTAACCTACGCCATGGTTGCAGCCCTCACCGTGCGCTTAATAGTGATGCCGCTCGGCCTCATGGCAACCGTGCCACTATGGATACGCATTCTGATTTGCGCCTTAGCCATTGGCGTCATGATTTCTAGACCTACCAAACGTTTGGTGCCCGCATTATTGACAGGCACCTTGCTGATGGTGGGCTATGGCGTGATTCGTTAAAGAGCCAATCCTAGAAATCCTATTCGTATCTATTCTTGTGTTTACAGATGTGCCGCCAAGATTCTGGCGATATGCACAGCCTCTCTTTGTGTTCCATCGGCAATCTGGTGGCGACAGCTCGTACCATCGGCTACAACCCAGCTATCAGGCGCTTTGCGAATACTTGGCAATAAGCTTGCCTCCGCCATCTTCTTGGATACGTCAATGTGCTCGGCTTCATAACCAAAGCTACCCGCCATTCCGCAGCAAGACGATTCAATCAATTTGGGCTGTGCATTTGGAATAAGTTTGAGTAACTCCATAGCGGGAGTGACGGCGGCAAAAGATTTCTGGTGACAGTGACCATGAAAGAGTACGGCTTTATTAGCGGGCTTTAGATTGAGCGTGAGTCTGGCTGCTTTTGCTTCGCTAGCTAAAAACTCTTCCAATAACTGCGCTTGTTTGGAAACAACAACAGCGCGTTCACCAAAGCCCATCACTAAAGCTTCGTCTTTGAGGGTAAATAAGCAGGAGGGCTCTAGACCAATAATGGGGATGTTCCTTTGCGCATAAGGCGCTAAGTGATCCACTAATTCACCAAGGGTGGCTTTTGCTTGGTCAACCATGCCTGCGGCTAGATAAGTTCTGCCGCAGCAAAACTCTTTAGAGCATGTATTTTCTGTTTTATTTTCTTGTTGAGTTGAGCGACTTTTGTTCTTGTGCGGTATGTGGACGCGATAGCCTGCCGCCTTTAATACTTTCAGTGCCGCCTGAAGATTCTCATCCTCAAAGTAAGCATTAAAAGTATCCGCTAATAGCACCACTCCTTTGCCGTCATCATTATTCGCCAATTGATCTGGTGTAAATTGATAAGAACCCACTTCTTTTTGGTTCCAGAAGTTCTTGCTTTTCCATATCGGCAGGCTTCTTTGTGCGGAAATTCCCATGATCCACTCCTGCAGCATGGCAATCGGTTTAATTTGATTACGCAAATTAAGTAAGGCGGGCAAAAGTGGGGTGTTACTAATGATGCTTGCGTACTTCGGTAGATAAGCAACCGCTAAATCTCGCATTGAATGACCCACGCGCTTTTTATAGGCGGATAAGAACTCAATCTTCATCTTGGCCATATCTACGCCAGTTGGACATTCGCGACGGCAGGCTTTGCAGCTAACGCATAACTCCATGACCTCTTTAATCGCATCACTTGCTAAGGGTGAGGAATCTGTCGTGTTGCCACTATTCAGGCCTAATTGGTTTGATAGAGCAAGGCGTAAGGTATTGGCTCTGCCACGTGTCAGGTGTTTTTCATCACGGGTTACGCGATAACTTGGACACATGACCTCAGCGTCAAACTTACGGCAGTGACCGTTGTTATTGCACATTTCTACCGCTTTGGCTAAACCTAAAGCGGGGTCGCCACCCGTGCCAGGCGCAGTCGTTTCTTCGGTGACAGGATTGTTTTGCACGTTCCAGGCTGACCAATCGAGGGCTGGTTGCAATGGAATTACTTTATAACTTGGTGGAAATCTAAAGTTGCTTGCATCATCCATCTTGGGTGGATCGATGATCTTGCCGGGATTAAATAGTCCCTTGGGGTCAAAAGCGTTTTTAATTTCAGCGAGAGCCTCGGTAATTTTTGGGCCAAACTGCCAAGAGATCCACTCACCACGACAGAGGCCATCGCCATGCTCACCACTGTAGGCGCCCTTATATTTGCGTACCAAAGCGGATGCCTCCTCTGCAACAGCCCGCATTTTTTGAGCGCCATCCCGGCGCATATCCAAAATAGGGCGCACGTGTAATGTGCCTACAGAGGCGTGGGCATACCAAGTACCGCGTGAACCGTATTTGGCAAACACTTCAGTTAGGGCTTGCGTGTAGTCTGCCAAACTTTCGAGGGGCACTGCGCAGTCTTCAATAAAGCTAACTGGTTTGCCATCGCCTTTGAGGCTCATCATAATATTGAGACCGGCCTTGCGTACTTCCCATAAATTCTTTTGCAAGCTTGCATCAGGCATTGCCACTACTGAGCCTGGTAAACCTAAGTCGCTCATGAGTTCTTGTAATGCTTTGAGTTTTTCTAAGAGTGGTGCATGCGCTTCACCCGAGAATTCCACTAGTAAGATGGCTTCTGGAGTTTTTGCTGTGTGATCTATCAGAGCCGTTTCAATTACTTTCTTAAAGCTAGGATTACTGCGCGCCAGATCGATCATGGTGCGATCAACTAACTCTACCGCGGTGGGGCCAAGTTTCACGATGTGCTGCGCGCTATCCATTGCCTTATAAAAGCTGCCAAAGTTCACGATACCCAGTACCTTGTGTTGGGGTAGCGGGGCAAGCTTTAGTTTTAATGATTTGTAATATCCCAGAGTACCTTCACTACCAACCAATAGGTGTGCGAGATTCACGCTGCCATCTTGGGTGTAAGGCAATTCACTTTGTGGATGAAAGATGTCTAGGTTGTAGCCCGCAACACGTCTGAGCACTTTAGGGAAGTGGGTCTCGATTTCTGGTTGGAGTGTATGAGCTAAGTTCTTTACAAAATCACCAAGCTCTTTAGCAATACCAGAACTGTTGGCGTAATTACCAAATTGCGCTACTTGACCATTGGCTAACCAAGCATCAATTCCCAATACGTTATGCACCATATTGCCGTAAGCAATCGAGCGGCTGCCGCAGGAGTTATTACCTGCCATGCCGCCAATGGTTGCTTGCGCCGCGGTCGATACATCTACTGGATACCAGAGGCCATGTTGCTTCAGGGAGCCGTTGAGGTGATCAAGCACAATGCCGGGCTCGACTTCAACGTAGCCTTTGTCCAAATTGAGATCTAAAACATTTCTGAAATATTTGGTGTTATCTATTACCAATGCGGCCCCAGTAGTTTGTCCGCATTGACTCGTGCCACCACCACGTGGCAGAACAGGAATGCCTAAATCCGCTGCAATCTGAATCGCGCTCGCGATATCTTGCGCAGTTTTTGGTACAAAGACGGCGACTGGCATGGCTTGATAAATCGATGCATCGGTTGCATAACGCCCACGGCTCGCGCTATCGGTCATGACCTCGCCAGAAGTCTCCTTACGTAAGCGTTCAGCAAGAGCTGCTTGATCAAGCATCAGGTCTTTGAATTCTTTAATTTCTAGTGGTTTATTCATGATTGGGTATTCATTTCTGCTTTGAGCAATTGCGCAACAACATCTCTCTTATTTTTTACATGCAACACCATGATTTTGCGCATGCGGGCACTATCACGAGCCTTGAGTGCATCCAGCATTTCTTGATGCTCTTCTACCGCCTTCTCCCACTTTATGCCATCCTGGTTCGAGCGAAAGCGTAGGGCTTCAATGCGCGCATTAACTTGCGTAAAGAGTTTGGAAAGTACGGGATTGTTTGCGGCCTGGTTAATCAGGTGATGAATGCGCAGATTCAGTTTGTAATAACTTGATAAATCACGGCGCGCGTACGAAGCCATCATTTCATATTGAAGAGCTTCTAATTCGGAGAGAGTGGCATCGCTAATGTTTTTGGCGGCTAATTCACCTGAAAACCCTTCAAGATCGGCGATCACATCAAACGTGTTTAAGACATCATCCAAACTCAGTTGCACAGCGATAGCGCCGCGATTGGCAATCAGTTCAACTAAGCCTTCAGCGGCCAGCCTACGAATCGCTTCACGAATGGGGGTGCGCGATACGCTCAAACTCTCGGCTAATTCCCGCTCGTTCAGTTTGCTGCCAGGAGCAATCTTGCCCTCCACCAAAAGCGATCTAAGTCTCTCGAATGTGGCTTCATGCAAATTCTGTGAGCTTGCTTGTTCTATGACCGTCATGCGCTAACCCTTGTTTGACCTCTGCGACAGCCTTTTACCTTGTAGGCTGATTAATTTGTATACAAAAATAAGAATAAACCATCTTAAATCATAAATATAGGCTTTTAAAGCCTTATTTAAACTATATTTTCCAATAAATATTTAATATTTTGTATACAAAATGGAAATTTTTCTAAAATTGGCATACACTAGCTACAAACAGAGTTACTTAAGAATTGCCAATCAGTACCAATAAACAGCAATAAATACCCATAAACACACATATAAGGTGAGACAAAACATGTTGAAGCTTGATAACCACGCATCAGGACGCCATTTTTTACATATCCCTGGGCCTAGCCCCGTGCCATCCCGCGTACTGCGCGCTATTAGCTATCAGACTATTGACCATCGTGGTCCGGAGTTTGGTGCTTTTGGTCTCAAAGTGTTGGATGGCATTAAAAAGATTTTTAAAACTGAGCAGCCGGTCATTATTTATTCCGCTTCTGGAACGGGTTCGTGGGAAGGTGCGTTAGTAAATGTCCTCAGCCCTGGCGATAAGGTGTTGTTTTATGAAACAGGCCAGTTTGCGAACTTGTGGCGCGCGCTTGCAAAGCGTTTGGGTTTAGATGTGGAGGTGGTTGGTAAACCAGGTCAAGATACTTGGCGTTGGGGTGTAGATGCTTCCGTTATTGAAGAGCGTTTACGTCAAGATACTCAGCATCAAATTAAAGCGGTATGTGTTGTTCATAATGAAACATCTACTGGGGTGACATCTAATATTGCCGCGGTTCGTAAAGCCATCGACTCTCTAAAGCATCCAGCCTTATTGCTCGTAGATAGCGTATCTGGCTTGGGTTCAGCCGATTACGAGCATGATAAGTGGGGTGCGGACGTCACGATTTCCGGTTCTCAAAAAGGCTTGATGTTGCCTCCAGGCATTGGATTTAATGCTCTATCTGCACGCGCAATTGAAGCCAGTAAAAATAACAAAATGCCCAAAGCATATTGGGCTTGGGATGAGATTTTGGAATCCAATAAAACAGGTTACTGGCCCACAACTCCAAGCACTAACCTAATGTATGGTTTGCATGAATCTATGGACATGATGATGGCTGAAGGTTTAGATGCGATCTTTGCGCGTCACCAACGTTTAGCTGCCGCATGTCGCGAAGCAGTGAAAGCATGGGGTTTAGAAATCCAGTGTCAGGATGAGAATTGCCATTCACCGGTACTTACCTGTATTGCGACTCCAGAAGGAATGGACGCGGATGTTTTGCGTAAACATGCTTTGGAGAAATTCAATCTCTCGCTAGGAACGGGTTTGGGCAAGATTAAAGGTAAGGCATTTCGTATCGGCCATTTAGGCGACTGTAATGAACTGAGTTTGATGGCCGCCTTAAGTGGCGTAGAGATGAGTCTCGGTTCTATGGGATTCAAGCCGAAGGCCAGTGGAGTTGTTGCCGCACAGGAATATCTTAAATAAATCCTCAAATAATCAATAAATTGGGTGGAGACGGGGGTGTGGTTGGACTTAGAAGGTTGGGTCTGACTGCGCCCCTTATAATTTAAGTAATTGTATTTGCTCAGATTGATAGCACTTTAAACATATAAAACAAATTCGAGACAGAAAGATTAAACATGTTAGCTACTAAACCTTACTTAACTCAAGCTGATGTTCAAAAGATTTTAGACGCGGCCAACAAGCATGCTGCAGCGAATAATTGGGCAGTGACTATCGCCGTTTGTGATGATGGTGGTCATGTTTTGGGTTTAACCCGTCGTGATGGTTGCGCTCCTGTGTCTGCATATATTGCACAGGAAAAAGCGCGCACTGCCGCAATGGGTAAACGCGAAAGCCGTGTATATGAAGAAATTATTAATAACGGCCGTACATCCTTTTTATCTGCCCCACACATATCGGGTATGTTGGAAGGTGGGGTCAATATCGAGGTAAATGGGTTTACCATCGGCGCAGTCGGCGTTTCCGGCGTTAAATCGAGCGAGGATGCTGAGACCGCTAAAGCTGGCATCGCCGCCATTCTGTAAGTTACCTTGACAAATACTGCTACTGAAATACATTCATCATTAGGGGTTGGCGAAACTGCCACCCCTCCAGCAACAATGACTTTTGCTGACTTTGGTTTAGACCCGCAAATTCAAAAAGCGGTTCTTGAACAGGGTTACACGACACCAACTCCCATTCAAGCGCAATCAATACCGCATGTATTAGCGGGTAGCGACTTGATGGGCGCGGCGCAAACAGGTACCGGCAAGACAGCTGCTTTTGTGTTGCCTATTATTCAAAAGATTTTGCGTCATGCAAGTAATAGTGCCTCTCCAGCGCGCCATCCAATTCGCGCTTTAGTGCTCACGCCAACGCGTGAGTTGGCGGTGCAGGTGGCCGATAACGCCGCTAGCTATTCCAAATACACTGATCTACGTGCCGCCGTTGTTTATGGAGGCGTGGATATGAAAGAGCAGGTTGCTACTTTACGTAACGGCGTCGAGATTTTGATTGCTACCCCAGGTCGCTTGCTCGATCACATTGGTTCTAAAGTCGCCAACTTATCGCAAGTCGAGATTTTGGTATTAGATGAGGCCGATCGCATGCTCGATATGGGCTTTCTGCCGGACTTGCAACGCATCATTAATTTAATTCCAGCGCAAAGGCAGACTTTATTGTTCTCCGCTACTTTTTCACCAGAAATCAAAAAGCTGGCACAAAGCTATTTGCGAACACCTGTAACCGTTGAGGTTGCTCGTCAAAATGCCGCGGCCGATACCGTAAAACAAGTGGTGCACATGGTTGCTGCGGCGGATAAGCAGCGCGCAATTGTCAATGTCCTTGAAAACCGCACGCGTCAAGGTTTATCGCGCCAATGCATCATCTTTACCAATAGCCGTATGGGGTGTGCAAAATTAGCAAGAGCGCTTGAGCGTGATGGCATCAAAGCTGGTGCGATTCATGGTGATAAGAGTCAAGGTGAACGCACTTTAACTTTGGATGCCTTTAAATCTGGCGCAATCGAAGCCTTGGTGGCAACCGATGTCGCTGCTCGCGGTTTGGATATTCCTGATATGCCATGCGTCATTAATCACGAATTACCATTTAATGCCGAGGATTTCATTCATCGCATTGGAAGAACTGGTCGCGCAGGCAGCAAAGGTGATGCCATTGCATTGGTCGATCCAAGTGAAAAGCGTTTGCTTGACGAGATTGAAAAGCTAATGAAGCGCAAGCTCGATATCAAGCCTCTGCCAGACGGTGCGCCTTCTTATAATCGCCCATCACCTGGTGGACCTAGTGGTACGCCCACAAAAGCAATAGATCCTTTCTTCTACAAGCCTTATGAGCCTAGCGCTGCTCCAGCAGCTCCTGCGCAAGCTCAAAAGCCTGAAGAGAGAAAAGTGGGCATTACTCCGGCCAAGCCCGCAGTTGGCGCCCTGCTAGGCGGTTTTAAGAAGAAATAATCTCAGCAAAAAACAAGCGGTAATTAAGGTAATAATCAAAGCTGTAATGAATTTCACCATGCACGAGTGGCTGATAATAGCCACTCTGCAATAGTCACATTTTCGCCATCAGGCAAGTGATTTAATCCTAGGTGTTTTGCCGCCTTCCGTAATTCAAGAAGCGCTTGTTTTTCATCTTGCGTATGAATTTGGGTCGCTTGAGTTTGCTTGCTCAGTTTTTCCCCGTGTTCATCTAATACCAAAGGCAGATGTAAATATATCGGTCTGGAATACCCAAGCTTATCTTGTAAGTAAATTTGTCTGGCGGTATTGCTTAATAAATCCTGGCCCCTCACAACATGCGTAATACCTTGTGCCGCATCATCCACAACAACGGCTAACTGGTAAGTAAATAAACCATCGCTGCGACGAAGAACAAAATCACCCACTTCGGTCTTGAGGTTTTGCTTTTGTGATCCCAAGGCTAAATCTTTAAATTCAATTTGGCAATCTTGAGGAAGGGCTAAGCGCCAAGCCTTTTTGTCGTCCAAAAAGGAATCTGAGGGGTTGATACTTAAATTGGCCGGTCGGCAGGTACCTGGGTAGACCATTTCTTGATTGCGTGGCGTCTGAATACCGAGATCCGCCAGAGTATTGGCAATGGTTTGCCTGGAGCAGGTGCAGGCATAGATCTGCCCATGCTTATTTAAGCGCTCTAAAGCGCTCTGATAAGCCTCTTGGCGCTGGGATTGATAAATAATCTTGTCGTCCCAGAAAAGGCCGCAGGCGCTCAGTTGGGACTGAATCAACTCGCTTGCCCTGGGCACGCAGCGGGGGATGTCTAAATCCTCGATTCGGAGCAGCCATTTACCCCCATTTTTACGGGCATCTAACCAGCTTCCTAGGGCTGCAACTAAGGATCCAGCATGAAGCGGGCCGGTAGGTGAGGGGGCAAATCGCCCGCGATAGCCGCCGGCTGGGGATGGGGTAGTTTTGAGTTTAGACACAGCTAAAATCATCTCATGGCTTCACCCCGTTTTGTACATCTTCGCATTCATTCCGAGTTTTCGATTACGGATGGAGTCGTGCGCATTGATGATGCGGTTGAGGCGGCTGTCAAAGACGAAATGGGCGCTTTGGCCATTACGGATTTAAGTAATCTTTTTGGCTTAGTACGGTTTTACACTGCCGCCCGTTCAGCAGGCATTAAACCGATTGCTGGCGCGGATGTCTGGATCAGCAATCCTCAGGATCCTGATCAGCCCCATCGTTTATTGCTCTTGGTGCAAAACCACTCTGGATACCTCAACCTTTGCGAGTTGCTCAGTAGAGCTTCTCTTGATAATCAGTCACGTGGGCGCGCTGAGATCGATTCTGCTTGGTTTAGCGAGCCCGCCGCTAAGGCCGAAGATAAGACTGCAAAACGCACCTTAGCTTATGGATTGATTGCGCTATCGGGCGCCCGCATGGGAGAAGTTGGGGCTGCTCTATTGGCTGGTCAAGAAGATCAAGCTAAGATTATTGCGCGGCGTTACGAAAAGATATTTCCGAACTCTTTTTACATTGAGGTTCAGCGTGGCGGCAATCCACAAGATGAAAAACAATTGCAGCTCGCATGTCATCTGGCTAGCGAATTAGATCTACCAGTTGTTGCTACGCATCCTGTGCAGTTTATGCAAAAGAGCGATTTCACGGCGCATGAGGCTCGTGTTTGTATCGCTGAGGGAGAGTTGCTGGGTAACCCACGTCGCGTTAAAAAATTTAATGAAGAGCAGTATTTCCTTACCCAAGAGGAGATGGAGAAGCGTTTTGCTGACCTGCCGGTCGCATTGGCAAACTCGGTTGAAATCGCCAAGCGTTGCAATCTTTCTCTTGTATTGGGTCAGCCACGATTGCCAGATTTTCCAACGCCGCCCGGCATTACTTTGGATGAATACTTGCTTGCGCAGTCTCAAGTAGGTTTAGAGCGCCACATGGAGCGCAATTTCCCAGACCCTGAGGAGCGCGCAAAACAAATGCCGCGCTATCAAGAGCGCTTGGTTTTTGAAGTGAAGACGATTTCACAGATGGGCTTCCCAGGCTACTTCTTAATCGTGGCGGACTTTATTAACTGGGCAAAAAATAATGGTGTGCCAGTCGGTCCAGGACGTGGATCGGGCGCAGGTTCTTTGGTGGCTTATTCCCTAGG
>CAZHWF010000032.1:2388-13946 GCA_964536365.1 uncultured Polynucleobacter sp. | reverse complement strand
AGATATTAAAAAGTGCTTAAAGATCAATAAGCTAAGTAAGTTAATTACTTGGCAAATTACGGAAAATAAAAAACATGCCAGCCTACAAACGAGTCCTCCTAAAACTATCTGGTGAAGCCCTTATGGGTGACGATGCTTTTGGTATCAATCCAGTCACCATTGATGCCATGGTTAAAGAAATCGCCGATGTAGTGAATAGTGGTGTGGAGCTAGCGATTGTGATTGGTGGTGGGAATATTTTCCGCGGTGTTGCAGGTGGCGCCGCAGGTATGGATCGTGCAACAGCTGACTATATGGGTATGTTGGCCACCATGATGAATTCTTTAGCGTTACAGGATGCGCTTCGTCAAAAAGGTGTTGAGGCGCGCGTGCAATCTGCTCTTCGCATGGATCAAGTTGTCGAACCCTACATTCGTCCTCGCGCAATTCGTGCGATGAGTGAAGGTAAGGTAGTCATCTTTGCTGCCGGTACTGGCAATCCATTTTTTACCACCGACACTGCGGCGGCGCTACGTGGAGCCGAGATGGGTGTAGAGGTGATGCTGAAGGCTACCAAAGTAGATGGTATTTATAGTGCTGATCCTGTAAAGGATCCAACAGCGACTCTATATAAAACGATTACGTTTGATGAGGCGTTAATCAAAAATTTACAAGTCATGGATGCAACCGCATTTGCATTGTGTCGTGATCGCAAATTACCAATCAAAGTATTTTCAATTCTCAAGCCGGGCGCATTAATGCGTGTCGTGCAAGGTGAACCTGAAGGTACTTTGGTGCACGTTTAATAGGAGATCTGATGTCCGCAGCAGCAATTAAAACTACTACCGATCAAAAGATGCAAAAGTCTCTCGAGGCTTTGAAAACCAATTTGGCTAAGATTCGCTCTGGTCGCGCAAACCCCGGAATTTTGGAGCACATCCATGTGGATTACTACGGCAATCCAACGCCGTTAAGTCAGGTGGCTAGCTTAGGCCTTGCTGATGCGCGCACGATTAATGTTCAGCCGTTTGAAAAGACAATGGTTGCAGTGGTTGAGAAAGCAATTCGTGATTCCGATTTGGGTTTGAATCCAGCGTCTCAAGGCACCGTGATTCGCGTGCCAATGCCAGCATTGACTGAGGAGCGTCGTCGTGAGTTGACTAAAGTGGTTAAGAGCGAAGGCGAAGATGCCAAGATTGCCGTGCGTAATTTGCGTCGCGATGCCAATGAACACCTCAAGCGCTTAACAAAAGATAAAGAAATTTCTGAGGACGATGAGCGTCGAGCAACTGATGATATTCAGAAGATGACTGACAAAGCAGTGGTTGAAATCGATAAGATCATCGCTGAAAAAGAAAAAGAAATCATGACGGTTTAATCCTCGGATTTATGCCCGATTGAATGCTTAACTTCTCATGACTCAACATACCAGCTCAACCTTGGCCATTCCGGAGGTCAGTGCTGTACCTCGTCATGTTGCGATTATTATGGATGGTAACGGGCGCTGGGCTAGTAAGCGCATGATGCCTCGCGTCGCGGGGCACTCAGAAGGTTTAAGCGCGGTACGTAAGATTGTTCAAGAATGTCGCAAACTGGGCGTTGAATATTTAACCGTATTCGCATTTAGTTCCGAGAATTGGCGCCGCCCTCCAGAAGAGGTGGGCTTCTTAATGAAATTATTTCTGAAGTCGCTCAAAGGTGAGGTGTCACGTCTTGCTGAAAATGACATCGCCTTACGCTTGATTGGCGACCTTAGTCGATTTGATTTGGCGATTCAAGAGATGGTCGAGTTTTCTGAGAAGAAGACTGCTGGCTGCAAAAGCCTGACCTTTACCATTGCCGCCAATTACGGCGGCCGCTGGGATATTTTGCAAGCCATGCGCAAGTGCCTTGCTGCTAACCCCAATTTGCAGCCAGATCAGGTAACCGAGGAATTGCTTCAACCTCATCTGTCGATGGCTTATGCCCCTGAGCCTGATCTATTTATTCGTACCGGTGGTGAGCAACGCGTAAGTAATTTCTTGCTATGGCAATTGGCTTATACAGAGCTTTATTTCACAGACATTCTGTGGCCGGATTTTGATGAGAAAGAGTTGCATAAAGCATTTAACTGGTTTAGTCAGCGTGAGCGCCGTTTTGGCCGCACTAGCGCTCAGCTTGCTTCGCCAGCAATGAGCGATGCTGTTTGACGAACTTCCGTACTTCCGCACTTCCTCACGTCATATTTAACCTCATTCTCCCATGTTAAAAACCAGAGTCATTACCGCCCTTGTTCTGTTGGCGGTGTTGCTGCCTATTTTGTTTTTGCTGCCACCAATTTATATCGGCGTCTTCTTTTTAGTGGCTTTACTTGCCGCCGCTTGGGAGTGGAGTCGCTTGCTTACGCCGCAAGCAAGAGCCGCCGCATGGATTTATGCTTTATTTTGCCTGGTGATTATTTTGTTTTTGCTAGGCATGCAGAATGTCTCTTGGCAGTTTGCCTTATTACTGTTAGCGGTCATCTTTTGGTTTTTTGTAGCGCCATTTCTGCTGGCTAAAGGCATGAATCTTTCGCTTGAAAAGTTGCGGCCTTTTTATGTCGTGCTGGGATTGATTGTGCTCCCGGCAACTTGGTTTGCGCTGGTATTCTTGCGTGAGCTTGGCCTCATTTTCTTGCTGACAAGCATGGCTTTTGTTTGGGTTGCAGACATCGGCGCTTACTTTGTTGGTAAAGCATTTGGTAAGCATAAGCTTGCGGTGCAAATTAGTCCTGGAAAATCTATCGAAGGAGCGATCGGCGGTCTAATACTTTGTTATGTTTACGCGTTCTTATGCGTCTACTATTTATCATTTGAATCCACCTTATTTGGCGCATGGGCAATTCGTTTTGGTTGGGTTCCGATGTTTTTAATGGTTACTGTATTAACCGCCTTTAGTATTTTTGGAGACTTGTTTGAATCTCAGTTAAAGCGCTTAGCTGGGGTTAAAGATTCAAGCCATCTATTGCCAGGTCATGGCGGGGTTTTAGATCGTGTGGATGCGTTGATTCCAACAATGCCGATTGCGGCTTTACTGGCGGGATTGGTGTGATGGCGGTAAAGCAGCTCACAATCCTAGGCTCGACTGGATCTATAGGAGTTAACACTTTAGATGTAGTTCGAGCGCATCCGGATCGCTTTCAGGTAGTTGCACTTACAGCTGCAAAACAAGTGGACTTGTTAGCTAAACAGTGTGTTGAATTTAAACCTGCTATAGCAGTTGTGGCGGATGCTGATGGTGCTAAGCGCTTGAGTAAGTTGTTGCAAGAGAAAGGGCTCAAAACTCAGGTTCTCTATGGCCCCCAGGCTCTCGTCAGCGCGGTTACTGAATCTCAATGCGACACTGTGATGGCGGCCATTGTTGGTGCTGCGGGTTTGGTTCCTGCTTTAGCTGCGGCAAAAGCGGGCAAAAGAGTCTTGCTGGCCAATAAAGAAGCGCTGGTGATGTCTGGTGATTTATTTATGCAGGCTATGAAGCAGGGTGGGGGAGAGTTGCTTCCGATTGATAGCGAACACAATGCAATTTTCCAATGTTTGCCGAGTCAGTTTTCTAAAAACCCAAACCCAAGCTTAGGTGTTGAGGAGTTATGGCTTACTGCTTCCGGTGGTCCATTCAGAAATACGCCGCTAGATCAATTAGCCACCATCACTCCAGAGCAAGCATGCGCCCATCCGAATTGGGTAATGGGTAGAAAAATTTCAGTAGATTCCGCAACAATGATGAACAAGGGTCTCGAAGTCATCGAGGCGTTTTGGTTGTTCGGTTTGCCTCTAGAAAAAATCAAAGTATTGATTCATTCACAAAGCGTAGTTCATTCAATGGTGCGTTATCGTGATGGTTCTGTATTGGCGCAATTGGGTCAGCCTGACATGCGTACGCCGATCGCATATGGTCTTGCATGGCCCGACCGTATTGATGCGGGCGTAGCGCCTTTGAGCTTGACTCAGTTGGCATCTCTTAGTTTTGCGGAGCCCGACATAAAACGTTTCCCCTGTCTTTCGCTTGCATTTGCTGCAGCCAAGCTTGGGGGCACTGCGCCAGCAGTTCTGAATGCCGCAAACGAAGTCGCTGTATCTGCTTTTTTAGAGAATGGCCTGCCTTATTTACAAATTCCTGTTGTGGTGGAAAAAGTATTAAGCGCTATTGAAGCGGTCAATGCAGATTCTCTCGAGTTAATTTTGGATGTTGATGCGCGTGCTCGCCAAGCAGCGCAAAAAGTGGTGAAGGATATTCTTTGCAGGCATTAATTACTCTAGTAGCCTTTTTACTAACCCTAGGAGTATTGGTTAGTTTTCATGAATTCGGCCATTTTTTGGCGGCTCGTTGTTGTGGGGTGCGGGTACTCCGTTTTGCGGTTGGATTTGGTAAACCTCTTTATACCTATCATGCAAAAAACAAAACTGAGTGGGTGTTAGCTAGCATTCCATTGGGTGGTTATGTCAAATTGCTAAATGGTCGAGACCCTGAGCAATCTATTGACTCAGATAATCAGCAGTATGCATTTGATCGAAAGCCGTTGTGGCAGAGATCTTTGATTGTGGCAGCGGGGCCATTCGCCAACTTTTTTCTGGCAATAATCTTTTTTGCCTGGATTTACGTATCAGGTGCCCCTCAGTTGCCGGCAGTTTTACAAGCCCCTCCTGAGCAGTCCGTGGCAGCCAGGCTTGGGCTTATGGAAGGCGATCGCGTGATTGGTTGGCAAAATTTGCCTTCAGGTGGGGCGGGAGCTCCACTTTTGAGTGATTTTGACCCTATTCCAAGTTGGAATGCTTTGCGCTGGAATTTGATGGATGCTCTAACTGGGGGCGACGGATTTGCCTTGGAATTGCAAACCCTCTCTGGATCTGTTTCTGTAAAGGCTTTTTACCCCCAGGATTTACCGAAAATTAGCCCAGATCGGGACCCAATGCTTGCCTTAGGTGTATTGCCGGTTTTAAAGCCTGCAGCCCAGTGGCAAGATCTAAGGCTGGGCCCACTAGATGCGCTCTTATTTGCATCCCAACGGGTGTGGGTCATTACTAAGGTCTCCGCAAGATTGATGCTGGGCTTATTTACCGGAAATACCTCCCTAAAACAGCTGGGAGGACCCATCAGTATTGCTGATATGGCAGGCAAGTCGGCCCAGGTGGGCTGGCAACCTTTTTTAGCGTTTTTGGCACTTATGAGTATTAGTATTGGTTTGCTCAATTTACTACCTTTCCCGATGCTTGATGGGGGTCAGCTACTGTATGATGCATGGGAGTTAGTCGCTGGCAAGCGGATTTCGACTTCAATGCAAGAACAGCTCCAAAAAGTGGGCTTTATTTTGCTGATTTCTATGTCATTGCTAGCCCTGTTTAACGATTTACAACGCTATATTTCGCCTTGAATTCTTTGACATATTCTTTTCGTATTGTTGCCCGCTGCATTTCATTAATCTTCGCGCTATGTCTGCTTGGATTTAGCTTGAATACTTCAGCAGCCGATTCTTTTGTAGTGAAAGATATTCGCGTTGAAGGTTTGCAGCGTGTTGAGCCTGGAACAGTTTTTAGTTATCTGCCTGTTCAGGTGGGCGAGACTTTTACTGAAGAGAAGGGTGCCGAGGCAATTAAGGCTTTATATGGCACCGGATTTTTCAGAGACGTTCAAATTCAAGCGCAAGGCAACGTGCTGATTGTGATCGTTGAAGAGCGCCCCACAATTTCTCGTATTGAATTTACGGGGATGAAAGAGTTTGATCCTGAGGTTGTCCGTAAATCCCTAAAGACAGTGGGTGTAGCCGAAGCGCGGTTTTACGATAAAGCCTTAATTGATAAGGCCGAACAAGAATTAAAGCGCCAGTATGTTGGAAAGGGCATGTACGCTGCCGAAGTAGTTGCGACAGTTACTCCAGTTGAGCGTAATCAAGTAGCTGTGTACTTTAATATTGATGAAGGACCAGTTGCCAAGATTCAAGAGATTAATTTTATTGGCAATGAAGCGTTTAGCGAAGGCACTCTCAAAAGCGAGATGCAGCTAAAGACTGGCGGATGGTTGTCTTGGTATAGCAAAGACAATCTTTATTCCAAACAGAAACTCACTGCGGACTTAGAGTCTATTCGTTCCTATTATTTGAATCGTGGATATCTCGAGTTTGTTATTGAATCTACTCAGGTTTCTATCACCCCAGATAAAAAAGGCATATACCTCACCATCAGTATTCGTGAAGGTAAAAAGTTTACCGTTAAGGATGTGCGTTTAGCTGGTGAAACCTTGGGTAAGGAAGCGGAGCTGATGCAGCTGGTTGTGCTAAAACCAGGCGACACCTTTTCATCAGCACGCTTGACTGAGAGTACTAAAGCAATTGCGGAGATTCTAGGCTCCTATGGCTATGCATTTGCAACCATTAATCCACAGCCTGATATTCGTCGCGATGTGGCTGAGGTAGACCTAACTCTAGTTGTTGATCCTGGCCGCCGCATTTATGTCCGTCAGGTTGCTATTTCTGGCAATGCCAAAACTCGCGACGTGGTGATTCGTCGAGAAATGCGCCAGTTTGAGAGCTCCTGGTTTGATAGTGAAAAGATTGATTTATCTAAGAAACGCTTGGGTCGCTTGGGCTACTTTACTGAAACAGATATCACCACGGAAGATGTTCCAGGTTCACCCGATCAAGTGGATGTCAACGTCAAGGTGACAGAAAAGCCAACGGGTGCAATTACCCTTGGTGCTGGTTTCTCTTCAACTGAAAAATTAATTTTGTCAGCTGGTATTAATCAAGACAACGCATTTGGTACTGGTACGTCGGTTGGTTTAAATTTCTCATTGGGTAAGATTAATCAGAATTTAGCGCTCTCTAATTACGATCCATACTTTACGGAAGATGGTATCAGTCGTTATACAGACCTTTTCTATCGCTCATCAAAACCTCTTTATTACGTTGGTGATCCTGATTACCAAATTAAATCGGTGGGCTCGAATATTAAATTCGGTGTTCCATACACTGAAGTGGATAGAGTGTTTTTTGGTACTGGTATTGAAGCATTCCAAATTCAGACAACATCCAACACGCCGATACCCTACTTAAATTACGCGCAAAGTTATGGCATCGCTTCGCCAGGGTATCCGGGCACTTTAACCACTTACAATGTGCCCTTGACTGTAGGATGGTCTAGGGATGGTCGCGATAGCGCTCTTATTCCATCGTCCGGCTCGCTGGAGCAATTATCGGCAGAGGTTGGTACGCCTATCGGGAATATGACTTTCTATCGACTCTTCGGTCAGTATCAAAAGTATCACTCCTTCTCCAAAGGCAATATCTTGTCCTTTAATGGTGAGGTTGGTTACGGCGAGGCTTATGGTAATAAGCCATTCCCAATCACTAAAAACTACTATGTTGGTGGCATAGGCTCTGTACGTGGATATGCCCCAGGATCCTTGGGCCCTCAGTACTACAACACGGTTATTGGCGCATGGCAACCAACCGGTGGTCAGTCGAAAATCGTGTCGAATTTGGAGTACACCTTCCCAGTCCCTGGTTCTGGTGTTGATAAAACACTGCGCTTATTTACCTTCGTTGATGGCGGTAATGCGTTCGGGGAAAATATCAACCTAGTTCTAAGGTATTCATATGGATTGGGTTTATCATGGATATCACCGCTAGGCCCTCTGAAATTCAGCTACGGTATTCCGTATAAGTCGCAACCAACGGACAATATCCAGCGTTTACAGTTCCAAGTCGGTACTGCGTTTTAATTGTTTAAGGAAAGTTTTATGAAGCTCTATCAATCTGCTAAATGGATTCAGGTCGGCATTTTCTCTGCTGTAGTGGCAATTGTTATGCCACAGGCTTTTGCTCAAGATTCCGGTACGCGAGTTGCGGTTGTGAACTCTGAGAAGGTATTTAATGAGTCCAACTTAGCCAAGGCCATGCAAACCCGTTTGCAAAATGAATTTACCAAGCGTCAAAATGATTTGCGTGATAGCGCTCAAAAGATTAAATCAGCAGCTGAGAAGCTTGACCGTGATGCCGCGGTAATGAGCGAAGCGGAGCGTGTTCGCCGTCAGCGCGAATTGGCTGATCAAGACCGTGAGCTGCAACGCAAGCAACGTGAATTTACCGAGGATTTAAACCAACGTACATTTGAAGAGCGCGCAAAGATTGCGGAAAAGGCAAACATAGTACTCAAGCAAATTGCAGAACAACGCAAAATTGACCTCATCGTTCAAGAAGCTGCTTATGCTAGCCCTAAGGCTGACGTAACCGATGATGTGATCAAGGCTTTGAATAGTCAAAAGTAAGCTTTATGCCTACCGCCATTGAGCTGGCCAAACAGTTTCAAGCAAGCTTAGTGGGGGAGGCTTCCCTCGAATTTACTGGGCTCGCCCCCTTAGAGCGCGCGCGTCCAGATCAAATATCTTTCTTATCTAATCCACTTTACAGACAGCAAGCGAGTGACAGTTCTGCAGGCGGGTTAATTGTTAGTAAATCCGATTTGGAGTTTTTGCAGACTAATCCTGGTGCAAATTCCGCTAAGCGGGTTTATTTTGTTTCGCAAAATCCTTACGCCACCTTTGCGAGAGTGGCGCAACATTTTGCTAAAACAAGCGCGCCAATTTATGCTCCTGGCATTCATCCAAATGCGGTAATAGACTCTACTGCAATCGTGCCTAGTTCCTGTCATATTGGACCATTTGCGCAAATTGGTGCCGGCGTAAAGTTGGGGGAGCGCGTTTCCATTTTGGGTAATACCAGCATTGCTAGAGGCAGCGTTATTGGAAGTGACTCAATTATTTACCCATCGGTTTCAATTTATTACAACACTCAAATTGGTGAGCGCTGCATCATTCATAGTGGCGCAGTGATTGGAGCTGATGGTTTTGGTTTTGCTCCTGATTTTTCAGCTACGGGTGGAGAGTGGGTCAAGATCCCGCAAACTGGTGGAGTGATTATTGGTAACGATGTTGAAATTGGCGCTTCCACGACCATCGATCGTGGCGCTATGAGTGACACAGTCATCGGTGCGGGAACTAAGATTGATAATCAAGTGCAAATTGCGCATAACGTTGTGATTGGCAATTGCTGTGTTGTAGCGGGATGCGCCGCCATATCAGGCAGCACCAAGATAGGTAACTTCTGCATCATCGGTGGCGCGGCAAACTTTGCGGGCCATTTAACAATTGCCGATAGAACTACAGTTTCTGGCAATACCTCCATTATTCGCTCTATTACGGAGCCAGGACAGCATTTCACCGGCGTATATCCTTCGATGCTTCATAGCGCATGGGAAAAAAACGCAGCCATTTTGCGTGGACTCGATAAAATACGCCAACGCTTACGTTTGCTAGATAAAAATAAATCGATAGAGTCGTAAGATTCTGCAATCCAAGACTAATTCTTTAAAATAATTTTTCATTTTCGGCGAGTTACTTATGAGCACACCAATCGCAATCGATATCAATAAAATTCTTCAATTGCTACCGCATCGCTATCCATTTTTGCTGGTGGATCGTGTGCTTGAAATTACACCTCGAGAAAGTATTACTGCGCTAAAGAATGTCACCATGAATGAGCCATTCTTTCAGGGGCATTTCCCAGATTTTCCAGTGATGCCAGGCGTGCTCATTATTGAGGCCCTAGCTCAGACAGCCGCATTGCTCACTTTCTCTGAAGAACGCGCTGAAAATGCAATCTACTATTTTGCTGGAATTGATGGCGCGCGTTTTAAAAAGCCGGTTTTGCCTGGCGATCAACTGATTATGACTGCACAGTTAGAGCGTGGTCGCGCCGGGATCTATAAATTTTCAGTGCAGGCCACTGTTGACGGTGAAATTGCTGCTGAGGCAAATATCACCTGCGCAGTGCGTACGAAAGGCGCGTAATGACTCGGATTCATGCAAGCGCTGTAGTTGACAGCAAAGCTGAGTTGGCCAGTGATGTTGAGGTTGGGCCATATTCCGTTGTGGGCCCTAACGTCAAAATTGGCTCTGGAACCAAAATTGGCTCACATACGGTGATAGAAGGTTACACAACTATTGGTAAAGAAAACACCTTTGCTCACTTTGCCGCTATTGGTGGCCCCCCTCAGGATATGAAGTACCGCGGTGAACCCACCCAATTAATTATTGGTGATCGCAATACCATCCGTGAATTTACAACTATCCATACCGGAACATCCCAGGATGAGGGTATCACCCGCATCGGAAACGATAACTGGATCATGGCCTATGTTCATATTGCCCATGACTGTCAGGTTGGTAATCACACCATTTTTTCAAGCAATGCGCAAATTGCCGGTCACGTCAAAGTGGATGACTGGGCCATTATGGGCGGCATGTCCGGAGTTCATCAGTTTGTTCGTATTGGCCAGCATGCTATGTTGGGTGGTGCATCTGCTTTAGTTCAGGACATTCCACCTTTTGTGATCGCTGCGGGAGATAAAGCTTCTCCTCATGGTATTAACGTTGAGGGTTTGAAGCGCCGTGGTTTTTCTAGTGAGACCATCTCCGCTTTACGTCAAGCATATAAAGTCCTATATAAAGATGGTCTGAGCTTTGAAGATGCTAAGGCAGAAATTCAGAAGATGGTCGCTGCAAATTCCGCGGATACTCAAACTGCCGAAAAGCTTGCTCAGTTTCATGACTTTATAGCTGCTTCAACGCGCGGCATTATTCGATAACGGGATCACTTTGCCAAAGTTAGCTTGTGTAGCTGGCGAACCTTCTGGCGATCTATTAGCTGCGCCAGTACTTAGTGCGCTAAATCAAATACCAGATATGTCTGGTCTCGAGGTTTATGGAATTGGTGGTCCTCGCATGCAGGCAGAAGGCATGCGTTCCGATTGGCCAATGGAAACTTTGAGTGTGAGAGGTTACGTTGAGGCGATTAAACAACTTCCTGCTATTTTGAGACTGCGTAAGGAGCTCATTCAAAATCTCTTGGGCGAAGGTCGTCCAGATGTCTATTTAGGAATTGACGCGCCTGATTTCAATTTAGGTGTTGAGTTACAGCTGCGTAAAGCCGGTATTCCAACCCTGCATTTGGTTTCTCCTTCAATTTGGGCATGGCGGGCCGGGCGCATTAAGAAGATTGCCCAAGCAGTGGATCGGATGCTTTGTATCTTTCCATTTGAAACGGAGATTTACGATAAAGCTGGGGTTGCCTCTACTTACGTGGGGCATCCATTAGCCAGTGAGATTCCCTTAGAGCCAAACATTCATCAAGCTCGAGAAGTATTAAGTCAATACCTGAAAATATCATCTGCATCGCTAGATGGGTTGCTGTTAGCGGTTCTTCCTGGTAGTCGTAGTTCAGAAATCGAGCTGATTGCCCCAGTCTTTTTTGAAACCATGGAGTTATTGAGCGCTCGATTAAAGGGGCAAAAAGTCAACTTCTTAATTCCGGTGGCAACGCCAAGATTGCGTGAGCCGCTTGAGCAGTTATTGCTGAAGACGAAAAAAAGCAATCCAGACATCAATATTTATTTATTGGACGGCATGGCTGATGAGGTCCTTGAGGCCTCTGATGTGGTGTTGATTGCTAGCGGTACCGCAACGCTGCAGGCGGCCTTGTGGAAAAAGCCCATGGTGATTTCTTATAAGGT
>CAZHWF010000032.1:0-2288 GCA_964536365.1 uncultured Polynucleobacter sp. | reverse complement strand
CAGACTATTGCCAATAGCCGCAATAAAAGAGTTATTTCATGAGTGTAATTTGGGTCTGTGGTGTTGATGAGGCAGGACGAGGTCCTTTAGTGGGCTCTGTTGTAGCTGGTGCCGTGGTTCTTGACCCAAAAAATCCAATTGAGGGGCTTAAAGACTCTAAGAAGTTAACCGCTGCTCGCCGTGAATATCTCTATGAGCAAATCATGGAAAACGCGAAGGCCTGGGGTGTGGGTGAGGCAAGCCCGGCGGAGATTGATGAAATCAATATATTGCAAGCTACTATGCTCGCAATGCGTAGAGCGATTGAGGACTTATCAACTCGTTTAGGGGCATGGCCAGATAAAGCTTTGGTTGACGGTAATCGTTGCCCCGAGTTGCCAATTGCTGCGCAAGCCATTGTAAAAGGGGACGCAAAGGAGCCTGCAATTTCTGCGGCGTCGATTGTGGCCAAGGTTACGCGTGATCGTCAAATGATGGTGTTGCATGAGCGCCATCCTGAATATGGTTTTGCTCAACATATGGGCTACCCAACTGAAGCGCATTTTGCTGCACTCAAACAGCATGGCGCTTGCGATCAGCATCGCCGTAGTTTTTCACCTGTACGTAAAGTGTTGGAATCGATGGCAAACTAAGTTATGCAATTTGATCTGATCACCTCCAAGGAAAATCCTTTATTTAAGGAGATTCGCAATCTGCAGGCTACTGGTTCAAAGGGGCAAAAAGCTAGATTAACTAGCGGGCATGCCTTATTGGAAGGCATTCATCTAGTGCAAACTTGGCTCGGGGACCCCGCTTTAAAAACGCTGCTTACCTCTGACCTGGGTCTACAGAACCCAGAAATTTCTCAAGCTGTTTATGAGCATCTCGAGATTTGTCCGGAGGTCAGAGTAATAAAACTGGATAGCGCACTTTGGGATTTGTTGTCAGATTTAGTAAATGCGCCGCATATTGCTGGCTTGCTTGACCTACCCAAAACAATACTTGCTCCATCGAAGTCGATTGCCACTTTAGAAGGTGATGTGGTCATTTTGGACAGGGTGCAAGATGCGGGTAATGTTGGCTCTATTTTGCGCACCGCCGCAGCCGCGGGCTTTACCCAGGTAATTGCCTTATCTGGATGTGCTCATCTCTGGTCCACCAAAGTACTCCGAGCCGGCATGGGCGCGCATCGGATTTTGGATCTGTATGAGGGCTGGTCCAATCAGCAAGTATTGAGCGCTATTACAGCGCCTCTATTGGCGGCTACTGCTGATGCAGAGCAGGACATCTACTCTTTAAAGAAAGAATTGCTTCATCCAGTAGCTTGGGTGATGGGTAGTGAGGGTCAAGGTGTTTCTGAAGACTTGCTGGCTCAAGCTAAGGGCGTTGCTATTCCGATTGACCCAAGGGTTGAGTCTCTGAATGTTTCAACTGCAGCCGCAGTATGCCTGTTTGAGACTATGCGCGTGCGGCGCACATAATCTCTACTCTTAAGATCTAACCCAGAATTGTTTTATCGGACTTGATTGCTTGCAATACGGTCGTGGCGATTTCTTCAATCGATTTGCTAGTCGTGAGGACCCAGGGAATAGATTGCTTTTTCATCATGGCCGTTGCTTCGTTGATCTCATAACGGCAGTTTTCTAATTTGGCGTAATTGCTACCAGGCCTACGTTCATTGCGAATCTCTGATAAACGCTCGGCGTCAATCATGAGACCGAAAATCTTTTGGCGATAAGGGACTAAGTCCTTGGGAAGTTGACCCCGCTCAAAGTCCTCCGGGATGAGCGGGTAATTTGCCGCCTTCAAACCATATTGCATTGCCAGATATAGGCTGGTTGGTGTTTTTCCAACCCGAGAGATGCCGATCAGAATGACATCCGCTTCAGCCAGATTTTGGTTTGACTGGCCATCATCGTGCGCTAATGAATAGTTGATAGCCTCAATACGGTTTTTATAGGCCTCTGTATCCGCATTGTGGTGCAGTCGGTTCATGGCATGGGTGGATTTCATGCCTAAAGCTGCCTCTAATGGGGCTACGAAGGTTTGGAACATATCCAGAATGAGACCATTTGCTTTGCCAACAATGGCATTTAGCTCAGAGTTCACCAAAGTGGTGAAAACGATAGGTTGCACCCCGTATTTGCTTGCCGCTTGGTTGATGCTGCTAACGGCATCATGGGCTTTATCGACGCTATCCACAAAAGGAATGCGCATATGCTTAAAAGTGGCGTCAAATTAGGCCAAAATCGACTGGCTAAAGTTGTCGGCAGTAATGCAAGTGCCGTCAGAGACAACAAAAACAATAT
>CAZHWF010000031.1:0-14588 GCA_964536365.1 uncultured Polynucleobacter sp. | reverse complement strand
TCACTTATTTAATAAGTGAGGATTAAGCCGCCATTAAATCTGGGATCTGAGCATGTTTCACTTTAGGCTTAATAGTCTTTCTAGCCTTCCACAAATCATATGCAGATTGTTCGGCTAACCAAATACTTGCATTACCACCGTTTTCAACACCCAACCAAGCCTCAATTCTCAAAGCCATTTCTGGTGAAATTGCGGCCTTAGCATTTAACACTCGGGATAAGGCTGCTCTTGTTACCCCAAGCTGCTCTGCAGCGGCAGTAACAGTAATTCCCAAGGCAGGTAAAACATCATCACGCAATGTGAGCCCTGGATGCGAGGGGTTATGCATTTTTCTCATTTTTATCATTAGTGGTAATCCTGATAATTAACCAATACTACATCTTCACCCTCAAATCTAAAAGTCATCCTCCAATTACCACTAACGCAAATTGAATAGTGGCCGACAAGTTTTCCGCTCAATGAGTGCAATTTCCAACCGGGAATATTTACATCTTCCCAATTGCGAGCTTCATTTAATCTAGACAACTGACGAGAAAGGCGAGGAGCATGCTTGTCTTGAATGCCAGCACGACTTCCAGTTTCAAAAAATAATTGCAATCCTTTATGCCGGAACGATTTGATCATACCATATTGTATAGCATAGCTATACAATATTTCAAGTCAATTTAAAGCTTAATTTATGCCTGGTTAATTGACATTCATTGCTACATCAATCGCTTCGCCTAGAACGTTGCAGAGAAATTGCACCTCTTCTGGGGTCGATATGAATGGAGGGCCTACTGCAATCGCATCACCGGCTACACGAACGAGCGCGCCCTTTTCGATACATACCTCTAAGACTTTCATAGAACGCAGACCTGGTTTGCCCGGAACAGGATCTAGCTCCACAGCGCCTGACAAACCAAAATTTCGGATGTCTAAAATGCCGGATTTACCTTTTAATGCATGTAATCCATCCTCAAGCACAGGCTCGAGCGCACGCGCGCGATTAACGATGTCGTCGGATTCAAAAATGTCAAGCACTGCATGGCCGGCTGCTGCAGGTATTGGATGGCCTGAGTAGGTATAACCGTGGAAGAATTCAATCAACTGCTCTTGACCGCCATTACTAATGATGCTGTCGTAAATGTCACCGCGCACAATCACACCACCCATTGGAATTACGCCATTGGTAATTCCTTTAGCAAACGTAATCATGTCAGGCGTAACACCAAATCGATCGGCGCCAAAGTTAGCGCCAAGGCGTCCAAAACCAGTGATGACTTCATCAAAAATCAGCAAAATGCCATGCTTAGTGCATATCTCACGAATCTTTTGTAAGTAGCCATCAGGCGGCACAATGACTCCGGTAGAGCCCTGTACTGGCTCCAGGATCACCGCGGCGATCGTATTGGCATCATGCAATGCCACGATTCTCTCTAGCTCCTCTGCCAAGTGCGCCCCCCATTTGGGTTGACCCTTTGAGAATGCCATTTGGGAAAGATTTAAAGTGTGTGGCAAATGATCCACTCCAGGCACCATCATGCTCGCAAACATTTTGCGATTGGCAACCATGCCACCAACAGAAATACCAGCTATTCCAACGCCGTGATAAGCACGATCCCGACCAATTAAGCGAGTACGTGACGCGTTACCCATCACGCGGTGGTAACCGATGGCTATTTTCAAGGCGGTATCAACCGCCTCTGACCCGGAATTAGTAAAGAAAACTTTATCTAAACCCTGGGGAGCCATATTGGCTATTCTGCGGGCTAGGCTAAACGTCGTTTCACTGGCCATCTGAAACGCAGGGCAATAATCCATGGTCTCAAACTGCTTTTGAATAGCCGCGCCGATACGGGGTTCCGCATGCCCCAAAGGTGAGCACCAAAGACCAGATAAACCATCGAATAGCTTGCGCCCTTGGTCATCATAGTAGTAGGCACCCTTAGCCGACTGCATAATTTTGGGATGATGCTGAAAGTAGCGATTGGGGGTAAATGGCAGCCAATAAGCCGACATATCGATTCCGTTGCTGGTTTTATGAGGTGTTGTCATGGGTCCCCTGAATTAATCTTTTATCTTTAGTCTTTAGTCTTTAGTCTTTTATTTATTGTATTTTCTAGCTAGATTCTCAACTTCTAATACTATAGTACCCATCACACTATTGGATGATCAAATGAACTCTTTCAAATCCCTCATTATTGGCACTCTTGGACTTTTAGCGATTAGCAATACCGCTATTGGGGCGCCCGATACCGATTGGCCCAAAAAATCCATTGTTGCCATCGTCTCATTCCCCGCTGGAGGATCAACCGATATTTTTGCCCGGAGCGTCACCGCTCCCTTGGCAGAAGCCTTGGGCCAATCTATCGTCGTAGAAAATAAACCAGGCGCTGGTGGGATGATTGGCTTAGGTGCTGCGGCTAAAGCCGCACCCGATGGTTACACCATCCATATTAGCGCGATGACCAATCAATCGATTTCTTCTGCCTTATTTAAAAATCCTCCCGCAGATTTACAAAAAGATTTTGCACCGGTTGCCCTAATCGGAACCGTCCCCCACCTTATTGTCATCAACCCAAATGTGCCTGCGAAAAATCTTCCAGAATTGGTTGCATTCATTAAATCCAAAAAGGGTGACTTTAATTACGCATCCCAGGGTAATGGCAGCCTCTCGCACCTAGAATCCACCCTATTTATGCAACGGATTGGCGCAACCGGAACGCACATCCCTTATAAAGGCAGTAGTTTTGCTTTGCCTGATTTAATTGCTGGCAACACTTTGATGATGTTTGATAGTGTGACCGCGTCATTGCCACATATTCAGAGTGGCAAGCTACGTCCGATCGCGATTGCGGCCGCTGAGCGCTCTCCACTCATGCCAAATGTACCAACACTAGGTCAAGATGGCATGAAGCAATTTGATGTGGAAAACTTTTATGCCGTCTACGTACCAAAAGGAACATCGCCTGCAATCATCGCGAAACTTGAGAGAGAAATCCGGAAGATTTTGACAAACCCTGACTTTAAAGCCCGCATGGCCACACAAGGCATTCATCCTCAATTTGCAAACTCAGAACAGCTCTCTGAGATTACCGCCAGTGAAGCCAAGAAATGGGATAAGGTAGTAAAGTCAGCGAATATTAAAGTTGACTAATTTATTAAATACTGAACATTATTTATATGCTGATATCTCCTCCCTTTGGTGGCGGTCGCGCTCCCGTTCTAGCTAAAAATACAGTTGCAAGCTCACAACCTCTTGCCACTCAAGCCGGCATAGAAGTTTTGCAAAATGGCGGTAATGCAGTCGATGCCGCTCTAGCGACTGCAATTACCCTTACCGTAGTTGAGCCCACCATGAATGGCCTAGGTGGAGATGGTTTTGCCATTCTTTGGGATGGCAAAAAACTTCACGGTCTCAATGCGTCTGGTCGCGCACCTGCAGCGTGGACTCCAGATTATTTCGCCGGTAAAAGCGCAATGGATTTAATTGGCTGGAATACTGTTACGGTACCGGGTATGGTGGGTGGCTGGATCGAGTTATCCAGAAAATTTGGCAAGCTACCCTTTGCGCAATTATTTAAACGCGCGATTGATTATGCGGAAAATGGATTTCCAGTTTCGCCAGTCATTGCACGGCAGTGGCGTGAAGCGATCCCCATTCTGAAAAATCAACCAGGATTTGCGCAATCATTCTTAATCGATGGCAAAGCGCCGCAAGCTGGGCAAATTTGGAAATATCCCGCGCAAGCAAAAACCTTAAAAGAAATTGCTGCCACTGAGGGCGAATCTTTTTACAAAGGCCCTCTTGCGCAAAGTATGGTGGACTTTGCCAAGGCTTCCGGCGGCAGCTTTACCATGCAAGACTTCGCAGACAATCACCCTGACTGGGTCGAACCGCTTGCTTTTGACTACGGCGAATTTACCCTTCATGAAATCCCGCCAAATGGCTCAGGGATTGCGGCACAGATTGCCTTAGGCATTTTGCAAGCCGCCAATGTAAAGCAATATCCAGCCAACTCAGCGCAGCGTATACATCTACAGATTGAAGCGATGCGAATGGCATTTGCTGATGTGTATGCCCATCTCTCAGACGCTCGCTCCATGCGGGTAGCACCAAGCTCGCTATTAGACCGTGAGTACCTAGCTAAACGCGCCGCTCAGATTGATCATCACAAAGCAGGTGTCCATGGCCCTGGGGATCCTCACTCGGGTGGAACGGTCTATCTGTGCGCCGCCGATGAATCCGGCATGATGATTTCGTATATTCAATCCAATTTCAAAGGATTTGGTTCTGGAGTGGTTGCGCCTGGAGGCATTGCCTTTCATAACCGGGGCATGAGCTTCCGATTAGAAGATGGACATCCAAATCAAGTTGCTCCCGGCAAGCGTCCTTTCCATACCATTCTTCCTGCGTTTTTAACAAAAGATGGCAAGCCAGTGATGGCCTTTGGTGTCATGGGTGGGAATATGCAACCACAGGGTCACATTCAGTTTGTCATGCGCTTTATCGATGAATACCTCAATCCACAAGCCTGCTCAGATGCACCACGCTGGCGTATTGATGATCTAGGAAAATTGACCGTTGAAGCATCCATGCCAAGTAGCGTTGTAGAAGGCTTAAAAGCACTAGGTCACGAAGTGGCTGTGCAGCCAGCAAATAGTTTGGACTTTGGCAGCGCGCAAGCGATCGCTAAATTAAGTGAAGACGCTGATGCTGCTTATATTGCCGGCAGTGATCATCGCAGAGATGGATTGGCTGCGGGGTTTTAATAAGGGTTTATAAAGCAAAAGTTGTGATTTTTAATTTCACACCCAATAGTGGAGTCGGATTAATGAGCCAAATTTCTCTATGAGAAACAATGCTTCTTACCAAACCCAATCTCCATCAACTTCATTTTCAAAATCTCCAAGCACCAAATTATCCTCGCTAGACTCAGTAAGGGCTTGAGCATCTTGAGCCCAATGTTCTCTGACAGTGTTTTTGGGTTTATTCAAAATAAATTTTTCTCCGTCTACCGATATTTTAACCAAATCCTCTATGCCAATTGAGCACTGTCAAACTCAAATGAGCAAACCTAATTTGAAGGCAAGCACTTGAGATAGAAGCGCTTAATTTCTTGATCGCAGCTCACGTCCCTAGGCTCAATTGGACGCTGTAATGAAATGCCCTCAATGGTTTTGCAGCGACTCAGGGCAACATAAACCTGTCCAGATGCAAAAGCACCTGAAGACAGATCTACTTTTACCTTATCCAAAGTCTTTCCCTGACTTTTGTGAATCGTGACTGCCCATGCAAGCATGAGCGGAATCTGCACATATGTCCCAATAATGCTGGGTGATATCTTGCCCGACATCATGTCGTGGTCGTAACGATAAGATTCCCATTGATGGCCAGCAACCTCGACCGTATTTGAGTAAGGACCGTTTTGCACCATCACCTTGACCTTATCTGACAACATCTCACGCACTACTCCAATCGTTCCGTTGACCCAACGTTTTGGAAATCCCGGATCCGTTGCCGTGAACATGACTTTGGCACCAACCTTAAGTACTAAATTATTGGGCGATGGCAAATTACGCTCATCAACATTGAATTTTCCAGTGGACTTACCGGCATACACCTTACCTTCAGAGGCAATAGCGCGCAGTCCAGCACCGTTAATTTGATCAGCTCGCGCGTTTGTTGTTGTTAAGGTGATGGTTTGCTCATCAACCTCAAGATCCTTTTTATAGCACTGAGCGTTCAGCACCTCGATAGCCTTATCAACATCTTGATTGATCCGAATCCGATTGAGCAAGCTAGCAAAATTCTCATCTTTTTGACGGAAAATTTTAGACAGCTCCACCATCGTGACGTCTTTGCGATGCAGTGCCATTGCACAAAAGAAATACGGGCCCTCATAACCCCTATCAGATAGAACCTGCATATCTGCGTTTGAGACCACTGGTGGAAGCTGAAATAAATCACCAACAAACATCACTTGAATACCGCCAAAGGGCTTGCCCTTTTGTGGGCCATTCTCACGCAGGAATAAATCTATCGCATCCACTACATCGGCGCGCACCATCGAGATTTCATCGATGATGAGTAGACGTATATCTTTATAGAGGCGCTTATCTCGAAGTGGCTTGATATCCTCCTCGGGAAAGATTAAGCGTGGAGGTAAGCGAAAAAAGGAATGAATGGTCACCCCCTTTACTTGCAATGCAGCCACTCCGGTTGGCGCAACCACCACCACATTTCCTGGAATGACCTCTCGTAGGTATCCAATTAGTGTTGTTTTACCCGTACCCGCTTTGCCGCTAACAAATATGTAAGGATCATGTCTCTCGATAGCTCCAATTACCGCCAGATAATCTGGGGTAATTTCTATATCGGATGCGTCTGTAGCAGAGCTAGCCATCCCTTATTGTTTCATGGCATCAGCGACGCATCGAAAACCGATATAAACCACCGCAATATCACCGGGTTTTGACTCTACATCAGCCTCCTGCTGCCTCTCGGGGCCGTACCACCAAGAAGCGCCACGAGTGATGTATCCGCCATTGCGTTCAGTAGCAGTCCACTCCCATACATTACCGCCCATATCATATAAACCATTGACTCCAGGTTTTGTACTGCCTGCAATTACATGGCCCGTGCCACGATTGAGCGCACCGGCTGGCGCCAAGCCTTTGTAATCGCCACACCCACTGAGACAATGTGATGGTAAAGGATTGGAGCCGCCTGGATAGGGATAGCGCTGGCCTTTTGTATATCCCACTGGAGGATTATTTCTTTGTTCTAGGAATGCGGCATTTGTCCATTCAGAATCTGTTGGCAAACGTTTACCGTAATAGCGGCAAATTGACTCTGCCTCTTTTTGATTTAAATGCACTACCGGCTCAGAATCTTTTGCGGCAACTCCATAAGGCGTTTTCCAAGTCCAGCCAGGCTTTTGCACAAATCCACTCTCATAAGACAGACCGCCACCCTTCTTTTCAGCTGCACTAACAAAACCAGTCGATGATGCGAAGGCTTTGACATCAGCAATAGTCATTTCAGTTTGATCCCACAGTAGATCATTCACTTGAATGGTGGGAATAGATGATTTGGGAGCAGCTTGTGTCGGAGCGGATCTCAACATGAAATACAAAGCCACGAGGCTTAGCACTAAGCCAAAAATAATTTGATAGATGTCGAACTTTTTCAATTTGATCACCTCAATAAAAAAGCTCCTCAAAGGAGCCTTTTGTTAATTTTGGGGCGAACGACGGGGCTCGAACCCGCGACAACCAGAATCACAATCTGGGACTCTACCAACTGAGCTACGTCCGCCGTTGTAGAAGACAAGATTATAGCCTTTTTGGGCAAAAACCTGCCAAAACAGCCTTATTCTGCCGTTTCCACCTCAAAAGCAGCCCAGTCCCCAAGGCATAGACTGGCATCGATGAAAAAGTCGGCAATCGCCGCTTTACTCTGCACTTTAGCCAAAGCATGGTGATCGGAAAGGCGTTGGCGCCAATAACGAGAGCCTGCCCTTCCATGAGCAAGCCCCAATATATGACGCGTGAATGCGCCAATGTAAAAAGGTTTACCTTTTGCCTGGCACTCATCAAACCAAGCCCAGACCTGTTTTACCAAGGCAATCTGAATGCGGTGCCATTCTGTTTCACTAAAAAGATAACCGGCGGCATCGCCATTAGTGTTAATCATGTCGTCCCAGCCCAAGAGCAGAGCCGGAAAATGATAGGCTGCCCTACCGACCATAAAGCCATCAAAATCATCCCAATGACCAGCAATTTGCTCATTGGTTTCTAGACCACCATTGAGCAAAACCTGTAGCCTGGGAAATTGTTTTTGGGCATCAAGCCTGAGTTTTGCGGCTACGTCATAGTGCAGCGGAGGTTTGCTACGATTCTCCTTTGGAGACAGACCCTTTAACACTGCATTGCGAGCATGGATTGTTACTTGGCTTGCGCCAGCATCCGCTACCGCAAGAATAAAGCTCAATGCAAACTGGTAATCAGTTTTTGAACTAGATGCATCCATGGAATCCAATCCCAAGCGATGCTTCACAGAGATGGGGATATCCACCACTCCTTTCATGGAGCGCACGCACTCAGCCACCAATTGCGGCTCCGCCATTAAACAAGCGCCAAATGCGCCCCGCTGCACTCGCTCAGATGGGCAGCCACAATTAAGATCAATCTCATCGTAGCCCCACTGCTGAGCTAATTCCGCTGCCTTGGCCAAATCAGATGGTTCGGATCCACCCAACTGCAAAACCACTGGGTGCTGATCTTGGGAATAATCCAAATGTCTTGGTACATCCCCATGAATTAGCGCGCCTGTGGTTACCATCTCGGTATACAGAACCGCCTCTTTAGTCAGAGTGCGATGAAAAGAGCGGCAATGACGGTCAGTCCACTCCATCATAGGGGCGACTGCTAAACGTTTCTTTTGGGGGATAGTCATAAACTTCGATTAAATGGCATTTTAGCCATCATTTTAAATGGATAAGGGCAACCGAAGTTGCCCCCACCAATACTGTCAGACTAGAAATTACTTGTGCAACTTCGCTTCCAGCTCTACAGCTAAATCTAAGGCACCCATATAGCCAGACTTCAAATGATTTGGTAAATCGGGATCTCCAACCATTGCACCGAGAGTCTCTACCAAGCTAAAGACAATTCCCTTAGCTGCGCTTATAGCGATGGTGTTGCTAGCTACCGCCTCATCAATGTGCTTTACCGCATCCAAGAAATAATCATGTCCAGGAAGGCCATCTGGTCCCAAAGCTTCTTTAGTCATTTGCTTTACTCGATCAAATAAATTCTTGTTATAGCATTTGATCTACTTTATAGAAAAACTTGCGCGCATATGCAAGAATTTCTTTATCGGTAGGATGATCAACCGTTTCTACGCCAACAATCTTTTCCGCAATCTTAGGGTCATGATGGTGGGCATGCTTAATTAACTCTAATTTTGCTGAACCGGGTCCAATAATCAAGATTTCTTTGGATTCATTAACCGCATTAATTACAGAATGTAGGTATTTTGAATCGAGAGCCAACTTGCCGCTTCCTACCGCACCACCCTTGTGATGCAAATGCTGATGACTAGACTTACTTCTAATCACTTCCGCTTCGCTAGCGGACTCACTTAAAAACATAACGTGAGCTTGCTCATGATCAATCCAAATAACAGCGTGATTTGATGACATATTTTTCCTATTAATAGTATTGACTACTGTTCAAGGATACACCTTTAATACCAGGAGAACCTTTAAATAGCTTGATATACATCAAATGATGACAATTCGTTTTTGTTCTTGGTTTGATATTTGCTTTTCTATTAGTCTTTATTTTTACTAGAAGATTAACTCTTGTAGACTTCTAAAATCCCTTTCTTCGCCAGTCAATGGATCAACAAAAGAGATTTCTTTGGCAAGTAACTGCAGTGGCTTAGAAAAATCGAGCTCGTATTCTTGATATGGTGTAAGAATCGGGTAAATTTGATCGTTCCGAATAGGAATACCCAAAGCATTTAAGTGACAACGCAATTGATGCTTTTTCCCGCTACCGGGTTTTAAGCGATACTTGGCCCAAGGAGCTTTATCTTCAATGATCTCAATGAAGGTATCCGCATTAGGCTCGCCTAAGACTTCCTGCATTTGCAAGAAATGCTCAGACTCCTCCAGTCGACTTTGATAGGTAATTGGTAAACGCTTAGCAAGCACCTCAGAATATGGGGCAATCGCTTCGTAGACTTTCTGAACTGCTCTATCCCTAAAAAGATTCTGATAAATCGCGCGGTCAGAAGGTCGGACTGAAAAAATCACCAATCCAGCAGTATCGCGATCAATGCGATGAATCGGGCTAAGTGTTTGTATGCCGGTTTTTTTCTTTAATCGATTCAATAAGGTTTGATGCAAATACAAGCCACTTGGGGTGACTGGTAAAAAATGGGGTTTATCAGCCACCAAAATATGTTCGTCTTGATAGAGAATCTGCTCTTCAAAGGGAATTTCAGGCTCTCGCGCAAGACGCCTGAAGTACAACAAGTGAGCATTAGGCAGATAAGGGTGATCGGCAGCTAGAGCATGACCTTCTTGATCAAGAATAAGGCCATCCTTAAACCGACTGACCCACTCTTCCTGTGAGATGTGCGGAAATTGAGCTATAAAGAACTGCAGAAGGTTTGCATACGTTTGATTAAGCGGCAGATAAACCTGCGAAGCTGAAACCCCTTCTGAATTAACCTTCATTTCTACCCATCTCGAAATAAGTTAATGGATCTAGTTTAAATGACCCATTATTTTTTTAACTTACTAAACGCCGCTGCCATCGCATTATTCATTTGGGGTGCCGCGCGCCTATCTTCCTGGGGCTTTCTTGGTTCAGAGGCTCCCGAACGATTTGGCGGTCTTTGTCCTGATTTAGCTTCATCTTTGGCAGATGCTCTAGGAGCCTCATCACTTAATCGCATTGTTAAGGCAATGCGTTTACGCTTCTCATCCACCTCCAGGACTTTAACCTTAACCACTTGCCCTGCTTTGACAACGCTATGCGGATCCTTTACAAAGGTATTAGAGAGCGCTGATATATGCACTAAGCCATCTTGATGCACGCCGATATCCACAAAGGCGCCAAAGGCGGCAACGTTCGTTACCACACCCTCCAGAATCATGTCGGTTTTCAGGTCGCTGATTTTTTCTACGCCATCTTTAAAAGTCGCGGTAGTAAATTCAGGGCGCGGATCCCGACCAGGCTTCTCTAGCTCTTTAATAATGTCGGTGACTGTTGGGACACCAAATTGACCATCCGCATATTTTTCTGGAGAGAGTGATTTCAGTAGATTGGTATCACCAATCACTTCTTTCACCTCCTTCTTAATATCTTTTAAGATTTTTTCAACCAAAGGATATGACTCTGGATGGACTGCTGATGCGTCTAAAGGGTCATCGCCATTCATAATACGTAAGAAACCAGCAGCTTGCTCATAGGTTTTCTCGCCAAGACGTGGCACCCCTTTTAACTCCGCCCTTGATTTAAATGCGCCCTTGCTATCACGATAAGCCACAATTCCCTCGGCAACCGTTGAACTTAACCCTGAAACCCTAGCAAGCAAGGGTGCGGAAGCGGTATTCACATCCACACCCACCGCATTGACGCAATCTTCCACCACTGCGACCAAAGATTTAGCTAGCTGGGTCTGCATCACATCATGCTGATATTGACCTACGCCGATCGATTTAGGATCAATCTTTACCAACTCCGCCAATGGATCCTGCAGTCTTCTTGCGATTGATACGGCGCCACGCAGCGACACGTCCATGCCTGGTAATTCTTTGGATGCATACTCAGAAGCAGAGTAAACAGATGCGCCAGCTTCAGACACAACAATCTTCGTTAATTTCAGCTCTGGCCTTGCTTTAATAAGATCTTGCGCTAACTTATCTGTTTCACGAGATGCGGTGCCGTTACCAATAGAGATCAAGCTTGCATGATGCTTTTCAGCCAATCTAGCTAAGGTTTGCAATGAACCTGCCCAATCATTCTTGGGTTGATGCGGATAAATCACATCCGTATCAACCACTTTACCCGTGGCATCTACTACCGCAACCTTCACACCAGTGCGCATACCTGGATCTAAACCGATAGTAACTCGCGGGCCTGCTGGCGCAGCCAATAATAGATCCTTGAGATTGCGCGCAAAAACATGAATCGCTTCCGTCTCCGAGCGTTCACGTAGCGCCGTCATTAATTCCGACTCCAAATGGAGGGAGCACTTAATACGCCAAGTCCAACGAACGGTATCAGCCAACCAAGCATCTGCTGGACGTCCCTCATTCTTGATTTTGAAATGATTGGCAATACGACTTTCACAAGGATTGTGAGGGGCATCCCATTTAGGCTTCTCTTCCTCGGTATCCAGGCGCAAAGTTACGGTCAGGATTTGCTCACGACGACCTCTAAATAAAGCTAACGCGCGATGGGACGGAATTGCCTTAATAGGCTCGGAGTAATCAAAGTAGTCGGCAAATTTTTCGCCTTCTTGCTCTTTGCCTGAAACCACCTTGGACTCTACAACACCATGATCCTGCATATAAGCACGTAAGGATTGAACTAAAGTCGCATCCTCAGCAAAGCGCTCCATTAATATCTGACGAGCGCCCTCAAGTGCCGCTTTAATATCGGGCACGCCGGGATTGTCAGTTCCATCGACCTGAAAAGCCTCTTTAATATATTTGACTGCTTCTAGCTCTGGATCAAGGCTTGGATTATTAAGTAAATCGTTTGCCAAGGGCTCTAAGCCGGCCTCTAATGCAATTTGCGCTTTTGTTCTTCTCTTGGGCTTATACGGCAGATAGAGGTCCTCTAGACGGGTCTTATCCTCAGCCAACATAATTGCTTTGAGCAACTCGGGGGTCATTTTGCCCTGCTCTTCAATGGAGGCCACAATTGTTTTACGCCTGTCTTCAAGCTCACGCAAATACGTTAATCGCTCCTCCAGCAAACGTAGCTGCGCATCATCCAATCCCCCAGTAGCTTCTTTACGATAACGAGCAATAAAAGGCACCGTGGCACCTTCGTCCAACAATGCGATAGCTGCTGCTACTTGAGCGGGTTTAGCGGAAAGTTCTTGGGCAAGACGTTGTTCAATCGATGGCAACATGAATGTGTATCTTTAGCTTAATTATTTTTATGGAATTTTGATTTCAATGAAGAACAAAAGCCACCCGCAGGTGACTTTTGTTGTGCAACTGATGTGACTTATTCGCGTGATGCTTTTTTACGCTCATGCTCCTTGAGGTAGCGCTTACGAATACGAATACTCTTTGGCGTAACTTCAACCAACTCATCATCATCAATAAATTCAACAGCGTATTCAAGATTTAAAGCGATGGGAGGAACCAAGCGCACCGCTTCATCGGTACCCGATGCACGCACGTTGGTTAATTGCTTACCCTTAATTGGGTTCACAACGAGGTCATTGTCACGACTATGAATGCCAATCACCATACCTTCATATAAAGGGTCGCCAGGACTTACAAACATGCGACCACGGTCTTGCAGCTTCCATAGCGCGTAGGCGACCGCATCACCATCGTCTTGACTAATTAACACACCATTGTGACGCTCGCCCAAAACGCCATCCTTGGCAGGCGCATAAGAATCAAAGGTATGGCTCATTAAACCGTTGCCACGAGTCATGGTCATGAAATCGCCTTGGAAGCCAATCAAACCCCGTGCTGGTATACGATACTCAAGACGTGTACGACCTTTTCCGTCGCTCACCATATCGAGTAGCTCACCCTTACGCTTACCTAAATCTTCCATTACCGCGCCTTGAGTGGTGTCTTCCACATCGACCGTTAAGTTCTCATATGGCTCCATCTTCACACCGTTTTCTTCATGGAAAACAACGCGTGGACGAGAAACCGCTAACTCATAGCCTTCGCGTCGCATCGTCTCTACCAAAATCGTGAGATGCAATTCACCGCGGCCAGAAACTTCAAATACAGTGTCATCGTCAGTATCTTTAACACGCAAAGCCATGTTTGACTTCAATTCGCGATCAAGACGCTCACGAATCTGACGACTAGTAACAAACTTACCCTCACGTCCAGCTAATGGGCTGGTATTCACCATGAAGTTCATAGTCAATGTAGGCTCATCAATTTTGAGCATTGGCAAAGCTTCAGGAGTATCTGGGGCGCAGATAGTTGTACCAATTGCCAAATCTTCAATACCGTTTACCAAGACAATGTCACCTGCTTGCGCTTCATCTACCAATTCACGCTCTAAGCCACGGAACTTTAATACTTGATTAATACGGCCTTTGCGCTGCACGCCCTCTGGGCCATCCATAAAGACCACATCCATGCCAGGCTTTACAGTTCCACGGTTTACGCGGCCAACACCGATTTTGCCGACATAGGTGCTGTACTCGATAGAAGTAATTTGCAATTGCAATGGACCATCTGGATTGTCGTCACGCACTGGCACATGCTTTAACACGGCGTCGAATAATGGACGCATATCGCCTCCACGCACGTCATCGGTTAGACCTGCATAGCCATTCAAACCAGATGCGTATACCACCGGGAAATCCAACTGCTCTTCAGTGGCGCCTAATTTATCAAACAATTCAAAGGTGGCGTTGATAACGTAATCCGTGCGTGCGCCTGGGCGGTCAACCTTATTAATTACCACGATTGGCTTCAATCCTAAAGCCAAAGCTTTCTTAGTAACGAAACGGGTTTGCGGCATTGGACCCTCAACCCCATCAACCAAGATCAATACACCATCGACCATAGAGAGAACACGCTCTACTTCACCGCCGAAGTCAGCATGTCCTGGGGTATCCACAATATTGATGTGTGTGCCGTCATACTCAACTGCGCAATTCTTGGACAAAATAGTAATGCCACGTTCTTTTTCAAGATCATTGGAGTCCATCACGCGTTCCGCCACCTTTTCATTGGAGCGGAATGTGCCGGACTGGCGCAAGAGTTGATCAACCAAAGTAGTTTTACCGTGGTCAACGTGGGCGATGATAGCGATGTTACGAAGTGCGCGTTTAGTCATGTGAAGCTTCTAAAGTTAAAGATAAG
>CAZHWF010000030.1:0-14618 GCA_964536365.1 uncultured Polynucleobacter sp. | reverse complement strand
AACTTAAATACTTGGGTTAATAAATCCCATGCGAACTGGATCGCATCTTTCTTGAAATAATCCCCAAATGAGAAATTTCCAAGCATCTCAAAAAAGGTATGGTGACGAGCGGTATAACCCACGTTATCCAAGTCATTGTGTTTTCCACCGGCTCGGATGCACTTTTGAGCCGTTGTCGCTCGGTTATAGGGGCGCTTATCAAAGCCTAAAAATACGTCCTTGAACTGATTCATGCCCGCATTGGTAAATAGTAGGGTTGGGTCATCTCCAGGCACAACTGGGCTGGATGGGACGATTTGATGGCCCTTTTGGGCAAAGAAATCCAGGTAAGCCTGGCGAATTTGAGAGACTTTCATGGCGATAATTATCGCATTGGCACTAGCCTAGGGCAAACGCTAGGCAAACCCGCCCAATCCTGACTTACAATCCCACAACATCAATAAAAATCGACACTAAAGTCGACAAACAAGGAGAGCAACTTGAAAATTCGGAATAAACGGGATTTTGGAGCCGGAGTCATGTATATGGTGATTGGCGCCTTCTTCGCCATCATGGCCACCCAATACTCAATGGGAACAGCCGCCAAAATGGGCCCTGGCTACTTCCCCTTCTATTTAGGTATTTTGATGTTCTTGCTGGGTGCATTGGTAGCAGTTCAAGCTTTCGGCGCCAAAGCAGCTATCGAATCTATTCCGAAGTTCAATTGGCGCATCATGGCCCAAATTACTGGCTCAGTAGTGCTCTATGGTCTCCTGCTTCCACGTTTGGGGTTCTTAATCGCGGTGGTGGTTTTGGTGTTTGTTGCCGCTAGCGCCAGCAGAGAATTCACCTGGAAGGGAACGGCAATCAACGCAGCATTCCTGGTGACATTTACCTATTCAGTATTCGTAGTGGGTCTGAAACTGCAGTTCCCGCTACTACCTCCATTCCTACAACAATAACGAAACGGGACTCTGAAAAATGGATTTATTTACCAATTTAGCGCTCGGTTTCGATACTGCGTTTACATTACAAAACCTACTCTACTGCCTAGTTGGCTGTATTTTGGGTACTCTCATTGGCGTGTTGCCAGGCCTTGGCCCAATCGCAACGATTGCGATGTTGCTGCCTGCGACTTACGCCCTGCCTCCGATTGCCGCATTGATTATGTTGGCCGGCATCTACTACGGCTCACAGTATGGCGGATCCACGACAGCGATTTTGCTCAATATTCCAGGAGAGACCTCATCGGTCGTAACTGCAATTGACGGATACCAAATGGCTCGCAATGGCCGTGCTGGTGTTGCACTCTTTACTGCTGGTATGGGCTCTTTCTTTGCGGGTTGCGTAGCCACTTTGGTTTTGGCTGCTTTTGCCGCCCCACTCTCAGAGCTGGCATTTAAGTTTGGTCCTGCTGAATACTTTTCTCTAATGGTTTTGGGCTTAATTGGTGCGGTGGTGCTGGCATCTGGCTCTTTGATCAAAGCGATTGGCATGATCATTCTGGGTCTATTGATGGGCCTCATTGGCACTGACGTAAACTCTGGCGTATCACGCTACGCTTTTGATATTCCTGAGCTAAGTGACGGCATCGGTTTCGTTTCTGTGGCAATGGGCGTCTTCGGTTTTGCGGAAATCATGAGCAATCTCGAGAAGCAAGGCAATGATGAGGGCTTCCTCAACAAGCTCACCAGCATGATGCCTACTAAGAGCGATTTGAAGCGCATGGTTCCATCCATCTTGCGCGGCACAACAATTGGCTCAGTTTTGGGCATCTTGCCTGGAGGCGGCGCAGCGTTGGCAGCGTTTGGCGCTTACTCCGTTGAGAAAAAATCATCCAAATACAGCGCTGAATTTGGTAAAGGCGCGGTTGAAGGTGTAGCAGGCCCTGAAGCTGCTAATAACGCCGCTGCTCAAACATCATTCATTCCACTATTGACATTAGGTATCCCGCCAAATGCTGTGATGGCATTGATGGTTGGCGCGATGACTATTCACAATATTCAACCAGGCCCACAAGTGATGACCAGCAACCCCGCTTTGTTCTGGGGTCTGATTGCCTCCATGTGGATCGGTAACGTGATGTTGATTCTCCTGAACTTGCCACTCATCGGCATTTGGGTCAAGCTCTTGAAGATCCCTTATCGCTTCCTTTACCCAGCGATCTTGGTGTTCTGCTGTATTGGCGTGTACACCGTTAATAACACCGTATTTGATGTGTATGTGACCGCAGGCTTTGGCTTGATTGGCTATCTATTTTTCAAGCTAGGTTGCGAACCCCCTCCATTGCTTTTGGGCTTTGTACTCGGACCAATGATGGAAGAAAATTTCCGCCGCGCGTTATTGCTATCTCGCGGTGACTTCTCCACCTTCGTAACTCGGCCACTTTCCTTAGGTTTGCTGATCGCTGCAGCCCTCTTGGTCGTAATTGTGGCTTTGCCAGCGGTGAAGAAGACTCGCGAAGAGGCATTCGTAGAGGACTGATCCCTACACTCCCCCAGAAACAAGCCCGCTGCAGTTAGCGGGCTTTTTCTTTGTGGGTCTTCGGGTTTTCTCTACAATGCTCCCATGTCCCAAGATAGCAAACCCTCCAAAGCGAATAGCGGCGCTGTAGCCGAACCGTCCAATTTCTTACGCCAGATCATTGACCATGATTTAGCGAGCGGCGCTTTTTCACAACGCACCAATTTAGCGGGCGAGGCTATCCCATCAATCATCACCCGTTTTCCACCGGAGCCAAACGGCTATCTCCACATTGGTCATGCTAAAAGTATTTGCCTAAACTTTGGCTTGGCCGCCGACTATAACAATCAAGTTGGCGGCGCGCGCTGCAATATGCGCTTAGACGACACCAATCCAGTCAAAGAAGATGTGGAATATGCAGATAGTATTTTGGATGCGGTGAAGTGGCTTGGTTTTGACTGGGGAACCCATCTCTATCATGCCAGCGACTATTTCGACAAACTTTATGAGTTTGCGGAAATCTTGATCCAGAATGGCAAAGCGTACGTTGATAGCCAAAGTGCTGACGACATTCACACCAACCGCGGCAACTTTGGACAAGCAGGAAAAAACAGCCCTTATCGTGAGCGCAGTCCAGAAGAAAACCTTACCCTCTTTCGCGAGATGCGCGACGGCAAATTCAAAGACGGCGAACATGTTCTGCGTCTCAAGATTGATATGGCTCATCCGAATATTGTCATGCGTGACCCCGTGGTCTACCGTATCCGCCATACCGATCATCATCGCACTGGCAGCAAGTGGTGCATCTACCCTCTTTATGACTTCACCCATTGCATTTCCGATGCCCTGGAAAATGTCTCTCACTCTATCTGCACACTAGAGTTTGAAAATAACCGCCCTTTGTATGACTGGATCGTCAATTCATTAAAAGAATTGGGTGTTTTTAAAGACCCTGTCCCACATCAATATGAATTTGCCCGCCTAAATCTCACATACACCATCACTAGTAAACGCAAACTTCTGCAATTGGTCGAAGAAAAATATGTTGAAGGTTGGGACGATCCTCGCATGCCTACCATTGTTGGTATACGTCGTCGCGGCTATACCCCAGAGAGCATTCGCTTGTTCTGCGAGCGTATCGGTGTCTCTAAGGCGGATAGCTGGATTGATATGAGCACCTTAGATCAAGCCCTCAGAGATGATCTAGAGGTAAGAGCGCCACGCGCAACCGCAGTACTCAAGCCACTCAAACTCGTAGTGGAAAATTTTGATGCTTCAGCAAAAGAGGCATGCTCCGCGCCACGTCACCCCAATCATCCAGAATGGGGCAATCGTGAATTTAATTTCACCCGCGAACTCTGGATTGAAGCTGATGACTTCATGCAAGAACCTGTAAAAGGATTCTTCAGACTTTACCCACCGATTGGCGATCAGCCCGGCAGTCGCGTACGTTTACGTCACGGCTTTGTGGTGGAGTGCACTGGTTTTGAAATCGATGCGCAAGGTAATGTGACTCAAGTTAATGTGACCCACTTCCCAGATAGTAAGAGCGGCACGCCTGGATCCAATAACTACAAAGTAAAAGGCAACATCCACTGGATCAGCGCCGCAGAAGCGATTCCGACTGAAGTGCGTTTATATGATCACCTCTTTACTGATCCGCACCCCGATAGTGGCGACAAGAATTTCTTAGACGCTATTAATCCAAACTCAAAGCAAACGATTTCTGCTTACTTAGAACCCTGCATGAAAGAGGCGAAAGCCGAAGATCGCTTCCAGTTTGAGCGTCACGGCTACTTTGTTGCCGATAAAAATGATTCCAAGCCAGGCAAACCCGTGTTTAACCGTACTGTTGGTCTTAAGGATTCTTGGAAATAGTTTTCAAAAAATCCGCTACGCTTTGATAGCGTAGCGGTGTTTTAAGCTCACGCAAACGAGCATTGGTCACTCTGCGTGACTCACGCATAAAAGACCAAAGAATTGGACTGACAATTTTTTGCAACTCAATACCAGGCAAGCGCTTAGGTCGCTCCAATTCAAAAGCATCAGCAACCTGATCAAAGTAATCACCCATTTTAGTTTCACTACCATCACATGCATTAATGATGCGCTGAGGTTTGCCGTGATAAACAGCCGCACAAACCAGTCTAGCTAAATCATCACTATGAATGTGGTTGGAATAAGCATCCTCCTCAGCAAGTAACGCTGGAGTTTTTGCCTGCAGCCTCTCAATTGGCAAACGATCAGCTGCGTAGATGCCGGGCACACGAAGAATGGATAAAGTGACGCCATGGGTCGGTGCCCATAAACGCAGTGTCTTTTCAGCATCTACTCTTCTTTTAGCGCGATCACTTTGAGGATTAACTGGAGTTATCTCGTCTACCTTGGCGCCCCTGTGATCCCCATAAACACCTGTAGTGCTGATGTAGATAAGGCGCCTGACGGCAGTGGATCCTTGGGCTAAAATCCGAATAAGGTTACGGGTTCGGTAATCGCGATTTCCACTATTTTGAGGTGGCGCCAAATGAATCACGGTTTGAGCCAAACCACTCAGGCGCCATAATGACTCTGGATGATCCAGATTACCCAAGATAGGGATTGCACCAACCCCCCTCAATTCCTGAAAGCGATTCTGTTGCGAAGTAAGCGCATAAACTCGATGACTTCGCGACAACTGTTTGGCAACCCGAAGACCAATGTCTCCGCAGCCAATAATCAGGATTGAGGGTTTACCAAAAGATTGCATAAGTGACATCGTAACGATTTATTGAAAGGAATGAGAGTGTCTTATCAGGTCACGCTCAAAACGAGCGGCAAACAATTTACCGTTAATCCAGATGAAAATCTCCTGGAGGCCGCTCTGCGTCAGGGGATTAACCTACCTTACGGATGCAAAAATGGAGCTTGCGGATCTTGCAAAGGCAAGGTGCTGGAAGGCCAGGTTAGCCACGGGCAACATAGCGAAAGCGCTCTTAGCAAAGCCGATGAAACTGCTGGCGGCATCTTATTTTGCTGCTCCCACCCACAATCTAACCTCTTAATCGAAGCGCGTGAAGTGCAGGGCGCTGATGATATTGCGATTCGCAAAGTGCCTTGTCGCGTCAACAGCATTAGCAAACCCAGCGATGATGTCGCCATTCTGAAACTTCAACTACCAGCTGCCGAACGCTTTCAATTCTTGGCCGGGCAATATTTAGAGTTTCTTTTGAAGGATGGCCAACGTCGCGCCTATTCGATTGCCAATGCGCCAGAGCAAGAGGGTCCACTGGAATTACATATCCGTCACTTACCAGGCGGCTTGTTCACCGATTTTGTTTTTGGCATAGCAACGCCCGCTTTAAAAGAAAAAGATATTCTGCGTTTTGAGGGCCCCCTGGGCAGCTTCTTTTTGAGGGAAGACTCAAAGAAGCCCATCATCTTTGTGGCAGCAGGTACTGGCTTTGCCCCGATTAAATCCATCATCGAGCAAATGCGAGCTAAAAAGATCAGTAGGTCAATTCATCTTTATTGGGGTGGCCGTCGTCCGAGCGATTTGTATTTGGATGATTTGTGCAAATCCTGGGAAAAAGAGACCCCGGGCTTTCAATATATTCCAGTGATTTCAGATGCTTTGACTGAAGATGTCTGGCAAGGTCGCACAGGCTTTGTGCATCAAGCAGTGATGCAAGACCATCCGAACATGAAGGATTTTCAAGTCTATGCCTGCGGCGCTCCAGTGATGGTGAATGCCGCCAGAAGCGACTTCATCAGCAAATGCCAACTGCCTGAAGAAGAATTCTTCGCTGACTCTTTTACCAGCGCAGCGGATTTAGCAACATCCTAGAGACTGCCAGCGCATTCAGTTAGATAATAGAGTCCTCACTTCAAAAAACCTTTTTATTAATCAGCCAAGCAGACCAGCATGAATAAGCCGATCCAGACTATTGATACCCATTCAGTCATGTTTATCACCCCTCGTCCAGAGGTGATCATGTTAGAGGGCAAGGGATCTTGGCTAACTGATAACAACGGCAAACGCTATTTAGACTTCTTGCAAGGCTGGGCGGTTAACTGTTTAGGTCACGGCAATCAAGGAATGATTGAAGCACTCAATGCACAAGCAAAGAAACTCATCAATCCAAGTCCCGCTTTCTATAACGAGCCGATGATTGGGCTATCCAATTTACTCACTGAGAATAGTTGCTTTGACAAAGTCTTTTTTGCCAACAGTGGCGCGGAAGCAAACGAAGGCGCCATTAAGCTTGCGCGCAAATGGGGGCAACTCAATAAATCAGGTGCCTTTGAAATTATCACCTTTGATCATAGCTTTCATGGTCGCACCTTAGCCACCATGAGCGCTTCTGGCAAACCAGGATGGGATACGATGTTTGCCCCACAAGTGGCGGGCTTTCCAAAAGCCGACCTCAATGATCTTGAGTCTGTTAAAAAACTCGTGACAGACAAAACGGTTGCAGTGATGTTGGAGCCAGTTCAAGGTGAAGGCGGCGTCATTCCAGCGACCAAAGAATTCATGCAAGAACTGCGTAAATTCACCAAAGCAAATAATATTCTGTTGATTGTTGACGAGGTGCAAGCCGGTTGTGGTCGCACAGGCACGCTATTTGCCTATCAAAACTTCGGCATTGAGCCCGATATCATGACCCTAGGCAAAGGTATTGGTGGCGGTGTTCCGTTAGCAGCATTGTTAGCGACCGATGCGGTTGCCTGTTTTGTTCCCGGGGATCAAGGTGGCACCTATAACGGCAACCCACTGATGACCGCAGTAGGCATTAGCGTTATTGAGCAACTATTGGCCCCAGGATTTTTAGATAGCGTCAAAGCCAAGGGTGAATTACTCAAATCTGAATTACTCAATTTGGCAACAGAGTTCAAGCTCGAGGGTGAGCGCGGCGAAGGCTTATTACGCGCCCTAATGCTTGGAAAAGATATCGGCCCCAAACTGGTTGAGCTGGCTCGTGACCGCAGCCCAGAAGGATTGCTGATTAACTCACCAAGGCCAAACTTGTTGCGTTTTATGCCTGCTTTAAATGTCTCTGATGATGAGATTCGTCAGATGTGCAACATACTTCGAGAATTACTCAAAGAAGTAGCTTAAATAGTCAGCCTACTCACCCAAGTAGGCTGCGCGCACTCGCGCATCCTCTAGCAACTCTTTCCCAGAACCACTGAGCGTAATTAAACCGCTTTCCATTACGTAAGCGCGATCAGCCATCTGCAATGCCAAGCGCGCATTCTGCTCAACAAGCAAAATAGTCATACCGCTGGCAGATAAACTGCGAACGACATCAAAAATGGTTTCCACCATGATCGGGGATAGGCCCATAGACGGCTCATCCAATAGCAAGAGCTTGGGCTCGGCCATCATGGCTCTACCCATAGCCACCATCTGTTGTTCGCCGCCCGAGAGCGTTCCGGCCAACTGGGATAAGCGCTCCTTCAATCTCGGAAAATAAGAGAACACCTCCTCCAACTTGGAGTCAATTTGCCTTGCATCGGATTTGAGATAGGCACCCATTTGTAAGTTTTCTAAAATGGTCATGCGCTTAAATACGCCGCGCCCCTCTGGGACCATGCCTAATCCCAGGCGAACCAACTCATAAGCGGGCAACCTTTTAGTTGCGCAGTTTGCAAATGCAATTTCACCGGCAGAAGGCGTTAACAAACCAGCTATCGCTTTGAGGCTTGAGCTTTTTCCTGCGCCATTCGCGCCAATTAAAGCAAGCAACTCGCCCTGATTGACGTGCAGGTCAATGCCTTTGACGGCGTTGATGCCGCCATAAGAAACCTGAAGATCTTTTACTTTTAGCAAAGCGCTCATTAGACTGCCCCTTGCCCAAGATAGGCCTTGATCACTTCTGGGTGCATACGAACATCTGCCGGCTTACCAGTAGCAATTACCTTACCGTAATCAAGCACCGTCAGGCTGTCACAAATACCCATAACCAAACTAACATCGTGCTCAATCAAAAGAATCGTTTTGCCATCAGCACGAATGCGCAGCAATAACTCACGTAACTCAAGCTTCTCGGTGGCATTCATACCGGCAGCTGGCTCGTCCAGCGCCAATAATTTTGGTTCGGTAGCTAAAGCTCTTGCAATTTCTAGGCGGCGCTGATGCCCATAAGAAAGGTTGCGCGCAACCATCTGCGCATACTCTGTTAAACCTACATAAGCTAAAAGTTGTTCTGCTTTCTCGCGTATAGCGCTTTCCTCGCGCTTGGCAGAAGGGAGGCGGAAAATCGCCCCTAGCAAACCTGCGCTGGTGCGGCAATGACAACCCACCATCACATTTTCAAGAACAGACATTTCTCCAAACAAGCGAATGTTCTGAAAGGTTCTGGCTAAACCCGCTTTAGTCACTTCAGAAACTGACTCTGGGAAATAAGATTTTCCGCCAAATAAAAAGATTCCCGAATCGGCTGGATACAAGCCAGTAATGACATTAAAGAATGTTGTTTTGCCAGCTCCATTTGGGCCAATTAGTCCAACAATAGTCCCTTGCGGCACTTGTAGCCCCACAGAGTCGAGCGCTTGCACGCCACCAAAACGCTTTGATACATCAGTCACATCCAATAGTAAAGAGGCGCTCATTGTCCACCTCCGCGCTTTTGCCAAATGCCGCCTGGACGATAGAGCATGATCAAAATCAAAGCTAATCCATAAATCAATTGACGAATGATTTCAACATCGACCACGACATGACCAAATAAAAACTGCTGAAGTGGTTGTGCAATTCCACGCAAGATCTCTGGAAATACCGCCAACAAAATAGCGCCCAAGATCACCCCCGGAATATGCCCAATACCCCCCAGGACCACCATAGCTAAGACTACGATTGACTCCCAAAGGGTAAAAGACTCTGGTGAGACAAAGCCTTGAAATGCCGAGAACAATACGCCGGCAACACCCGCAAAAGAAGCGCCAATAGCAAAAGCGAGGAGTTTCATATTGCGCGTGTTAATGCCCATGGCTTTAGCGGCAATCTCATCTTCGCGAATAGCAATCCAAGCGCGGCCAATGCGAGAGTTCTGCAAATGCAAGCAAACAATTGCCACGCCGATAGCCAAGAGTAAAAACAAATAAAACACCAAGTACAAACCAGGAATTTGGATAAAACCCAAATCGAATGGCTTGGCAAATGAGATCCCAAATAATTGAAGAGGATCGATCCCTGAAATTCCCTTAGGCCCATTAGTAAGATTGAGCGGACGATCTAAATTATTCATAAAGATGCGAATGATTTCGCCGAAACCCAAAGTCACAATTGCCAAATAATCACCACGCAATTGCAGAGTTGGCAAACCCAAAACAATTCCAAATAGAGCGGCCAAAATGATTGAGAACACCGCAACCATCCAAGGAGAAAAATGCATCCCCTCAGGAAAAGTCGCTGCAATCGTTTCAAACTGAGTAGGTAAGTGTGGTGAAGCTAAAAGAGCAAAGCTATAAGCACCTAGAGCGTAAAACGCGATATACCCTAAATCCAAGAGGCCAGCAAAACCCACCACCACATTTAATCCCAGCGCCAGGACGATATAGAGCAATGCGAAATCCAATACTCGCACCCAATAATTTCCGCCTGTAGCACCTGTCACCCAAGGTAAGAGCAATAAAGCGATCACACCAAGCCAAAGGTAGGTAGCACGATTGAAGCGATTGAAAAATGTGGCTTTAAGCACGATCTGAAACCTTCTCACCCAATAGACCTGTCGGGCGCAAGACCAAGACCAAAATCAACACTAAAAACGCAAAAATATCTTGATAGTTCGAGCCAAAAACTCCGCCAGTGATCTCACCAATATATCCAGCACCTAAAGATTCAATCAAACCTAAGAGCAGGCCGCCCAACATCGCGCCTTGTAAATTGCCAATACCCCCAAGTACGGCGGCGGTAAATGCTTTAAGGCCAGGAATAAAGCCCATATAGAAATGCACATTGCCGTAATTGCTCGCAATCATGACGCCTGCAAGACCCGCCAACGCACCACCTAACATGAACGTAATGGAGATTACGCGATTTGGATTAACACCCATAAGCGCGGCAATTTGAGTTTGTTCAGCAGTAGCCCGCATTGCTCTGCCTAATTTTGTTTTTTCCACCAAAAACAGTAAGCCCGCCATGACCGCTAGAGCTAGCACTATGATCACTATCTCTTTGCCAGTAATCGTCGCGCCACTACCAAGTAATTCTATGGGGGTAGAGGGTAATAATTGCGGATAAGTCATGGGATTGCGCGACCAAATCATCATCGCAATCGTTTGCAACAAAATAGACATGCCGATTGCGGAGATCAATGGTGCCAAACGCGGTGCATTACGAAGCGGTCGATATGCAATACGCTCTATCCAATAACTCAAACCCGCACAAACGGCCATCGTGACCGGCAACACAATCAACAGAGTCAACCAACCCGGCAATTCACTGGTTAAACCAAGAATCAAACGCAATAGCGATAAGGAAACCATGGCGCCAATCATCAGCACCTCGCCATGGGCAAAATTGATAATCCCGAGAACCCCATAGACCATGGTGTAACCCAAGGCGATCAAGGCGTAGATACTCCCCAATACCAAGCCGTTGATGATTTGCTGAAGGAGAATATCCATTGGGGAGTAATTATTTAGCTTGATAAAAAAATAGCACCGCAGAAGCGGCGCCATTTCTTTTTAGTGCATCTTTACATCTTAATGACATCAAGAACAGTCTTCTTTTTATCCTTGAAGTCATACAAAGTAATCACCCCTTCCTTCATATCGCCTTTGCTATCAAAAGCAATATTGCCAACTAGACCTTGCATTTTGGTATCAGGCATTGCAGCCAAAATCTTAGAGGGATCAGTTGAATTTGCGCGCTTCATAGAATCGACCAAAACATAAACCGCATCATAGGTAAAAGGCGCATAAATTTGAACATCGGTGTTAAAGCGCTCTTTGTAACGCTTTTGGAAGTCAGCACCTTGCGCCATCTTAGATAACGCCATACCCGCTTCGGAACATGTCACGTTAACAACCGCTTCACCAGCCAATTCAGCGAGCTTTTCTGTGCACATGCCATCGCCACCCACAATCTTTGCCTTGATACCAAGTTCAGTAGCTTGCTTGGTTAATGGGCCGCCAGTCGCATCCATGCCGCCGTACATAATGACGTCAGGTTTGCTGCCTTTAATCTTCGTTAAGATGGCCTTGAAATCAGTTGCTTTATTGTTGCTAGCCTCACGAGTTACCACTTTCATGCCAGCAGCTTTCACTGTCTTTTCAAACTCATCAGCTAAGCCTTTACCGTATTGAGTTGAGTCATCAATAATGGCAACGGTTTTCGCTTTCAAAGTATTGGCAACATAATTAGCCAATGCCGGGCCTTGCTGCGCATCGGTAGCTACTAAGCGATATGTTGTTTTGAAGCCCTGCTTGGTGTAGTCAGGGTTAGTGGCGGAAGGAGATACCTGGGTAATGCCAGCGTCACTATAGATACGTGAAGCCGGAATACTGGTTCCAGAATTTAAGTGCCCCACCACGCCAACCACTTTGGCATCAACCAATTTTTGCGCAACTTGGGTCGCAGTTTTTGGATCTTCAGCATCATCTTCAGGAACCAAGGTCAACACCACCTTTTTCCCGTCAATGGTTAAACCTGCCTTATTGATCTCTTCAAGAGCGAGACGAGCACCATTCTCATTGTCTTTTCCTAGGTGAGCGATTGGACCAGTAAGAGGCGCGACATGACCAATTTTCACTTCTACGCCATCAGCTGGAATTGCCGCAGCCTTGTCACCACCCTTGCCGCAGGCCGTCAGAAATAAAGTTGCCGCAGCCAAAGCAAGGGCGCCCGTTGTAACAGTGATCTGTGATTTACTCATGTGCTGCTCCTCCGCTAAGAATGAATACTTCAATCAACTAAACCTTTTGGTAACGAAAAGGTAATGTCCTCCACAATGCCATCTAACGCACGCACACTTCGTGGACCAAATTCCTGTATGCGATTCACAATAGATTGAGCCAGGCTTTCAGGGGCAGAAGCGCCAGCTGTTAAACCAATTCGCTTTTTTCCCGCAAACCATTCTGGCTTTAATTGCTCTGGGGCATCCACCATGTAAGCCGGTACACCCAATTTTTCAGCAAGTTCTCTCAAGCGATTCGAGTTAGAGCTAGTCGCACTTCCAACCACAATAACTACCTCAACCTGCGGCGCCATAAATTTCACGGCATCTTGGCGATTTTGAGTGGCATAACAAATATCTTGCTTGCGAGGCTGGACAATATTGGGAAACTTTTTCATCAAAGCTTCAACAATTTCCTTGGTTTCATCTACCGAGAGCGTGGTCTGGGTAACAAAAGCTATTTTTTCATCTGCCGGGAACGGAAGAGAATCCACATCACCAACTTTTTCAATTAAGAAAACACCTTCTGTCACTTGGCCCATGGTGCCCTCAACCTCAGGATGTCCCGCATGACCGATCATCAGGACAGTAAATCCATCCTTACACATTTTGACTACTTCAAGATGAACTTTAGTAACCAAGGGGCAGGTAGCGTCATACACCTGCAAGCCACGTGCCTGAGCATCTTTGCGCACTTCTTGTGAAACACCATGCGCACTAAACACCACAATTCCACCTTTGGGAACTTCATGCAATTCGTCAACAAATACCGCACCCTTCTCGCGCAATTCATTCACAACATAGGCGTTATGAACAATTTCGTGGCGTACATAAATTGGCGCGCCAAAACGATTGAGCGCTTCATTCACGATATTGATTGCACGATCCACTCCCGCACAAAAACCGCGGGGCTGAGCCATCAAAATTTCTGGGTTGTTGGAAGTGCTCATGCTTTAGAGAATTGCCACAATTTCTGCTTCAAAAGTTACAGACCTGCCAGCCAATGGATGATTAAAGTCAAACCATGCACCCTCATCATCAATCGACTGCAGCACACCAGCATATTGCGCGCCGCCTGGCGCATTGAACTCAATCACATCGCCAGGATTAAATGCCACATCATCATCGCGACCCTCTTTAAGCGCCTTGAGTGAAACCCATTGCACCAGATCTTCTTTGCGCTCCCCAAAACTTTCTTCAGGAGTTAGCAGCGCACTATTTTTTTCACCAACCCCTAAACCCAGCAACACATTTTCAAAACAAGGAGCAAATTGTCCAGAACCCATCAAAACCGTCGCCGGACGATCAATAAAAGTGTTGATGTAATCCTCCCCATTGGGCAAAGTGAGCCGATAGTTGAGAGTCAGGTAGGAGTTGGGCAAAACAGTAAGCTTGGTCATAAGGTGATTGTATCTAGGCCTGCGTTAGCTGTGCACTCTCCGATTACGGGCTGGCCAAAAAATGAGCAGCCACGAGAGAAACTCCGTCTAAATGGCGCTGCAACACTATCGGATGCCGAACTCCTTGCCATCTTTTTGCGTGTCGGAGTAAAAGGCAAGAGTGCTGTCACCCTTGCAAAGGATTTACTGCACCACTTCGGGAATCTTCCGCGGCTTTTGGCTAGTACCCCCGAGGAATTGACCCGAATACATGGCATGGGACTCTCAAAATGGGCTCAAATTCAAGCGGCATATGAACTGGTTAAGCGCAGCCTAGAAGATGGTTTAAGTGATGACCCCATCTTTTCCTCGCCCAACCACGTTAGAGAGTTTTTACAGGCCAAAATTGGCCGGCTTCCCCATGAAGTCTTTTTATGCCTTTATCTAGACTCACGCCTTCATCTGATTGAGTGTGATGAGCTTTTCAGGGGATCCATCGCCCAAACAGCCATCTACCCCCGTGAAATCCTCAAAGAAGCGCTTGCGAAGAACGCTAGCGCCCTAATCGTGGCCCATAACCACCCCAGCGGGAATCCTCTACCAAGCGCAGCCGATCAAGAACTCACAAAAACCCTAGCTAAAGCCTTGCAACTAGTGGATATTCAACTTTTGGACCATTGCATCGTGAGCCGTAGCGGTTTTTTCTCCTTTTCCGACTCTGGCCTTATGAATAATGGTAATTAATGGTAGTAAATACTAACTTATTGGCATTTTTCCAGCCTGGCAAGCGCTTTCCAGACCCAAAACTTCTTTAACAAGCCCATTTAGGGCTAGCCCAAAAGAGGTCGAGACTGATACAATCTTTCTTTTTCGCAATTAATGGAGTTATGTCATGGCAAAAGTTTGCCAAGTCACTGGG
>CAZHWF010000029.1:0-14802 GCA_964536365.1 uncultured Polynucleobacter sp. | reverse complement strand
CCAATAACCAGGGCTTTTTTCAGAAAAGATTTCATGTAATTCATCCTCAAGTTAAACATGCGCATCAGCGCGATATGAGAACGATACGGCTGGAATATGACAGCTTTGTGACAGCTATAAGTAACTGAAATATAAGACTTTTATCTAGTCCAATAGAACTTAAATCTTGAGCGAGAACTTGATGGAGAGCAACCAGAAGTCGCTCTCCACTTCAACCTACCTTTGCCGATTAAACCAAAGCAATAAATGGTTAAGTCAACAGAATTGCCCGGAAATCATTTACGTTTGTCCGTGTAGGTCCTGACTTAATTAATGCCCCTAGCTTCTCAAAGAAGATGGCTGAGTTATGAGACTTGAGAATATTTGAAGGCGAAAGATTAAATGTTTTTGCTTCAGCAATCATTTCTGGGGTGTAAATTCCTCCAGCTGACTCCTCGGATCCATCGATACCATCTGAATCTACTGCTAATGCATAAACACCTGATTCCCCATTGATCGTATTGGCAAAACTTAATAGGAATTCAGTATTTCTACCGCCCCGTCCTGAGTGCGCGCCAGAGACGGTTGTTTCGCCCCCACTAAGCAGCACGAATGGTCCCGTATGTTCATTTCGAAGCTTCGTCATCTCTAATGCAATTTTTCCCAAGCTAATACCAATTTCTTTTGCCTCCCCCTCAAAGGCATCCGACAAAATAATTGGTGTCACACCTTTTAACTTTGAATACCACTGCGCCGCCTTGAGCATATCTCCAGATGAGGCCAAAATCACCGGCTCTGAAGCACGCTCGAAAATTGGGTTACCAGGCTTTAACGTCTCCAATTCACCATTCAAAAGTTTTTGACGAATTTTGTCTGAGACTTGAATGTTGAAACGATCAATCACTTCTAGAGCCTCTTTACACGTAGTGCTATCAGGCAAAGTTGGGCCACTAGCAATAACTGATGGATCATCACCAGCAACATCGGAGACAAGATAAGTACTAACCTTGGCGTTACCACAATAACGCAATAATCCACCACCCTTAATTTTTGAAAGATGCTTGCGAACGCAGTTCATTTCATGAATGGTGGCACCAGAGGCTAGCAGTTGCTGATTGATGCTTTTTTTATCTTCTATGGAGACTCCATCGGCAGGTAGGGCCATCAAAGCCGACCCACCACCCGAAAACAAGCAAATCACCTGATCATCGGATTGAAGAGTTTTTAATAACGCTAAAATTTGCTGAACGCCAACCTTACCCATGTCATCCGGAACCGGATGAGCTGCTTCGGTCACCCTAATACGCTCGCAAGAAATCGCATGTCCATAGCGCGTAACGACTCGGCCCTCAATGCGTGCAAATTCTTCTGGCGACCAATATAAATTGGCGGCGTCTTCAAAGGATTTTGCCATCAGGCCAGAAGCCTTGCCTGCACCAATAACAATTGTTCGACCTTTTACTGGCCTCGGAAATTTCTCATTTAAAGCAACAAAATTAGGCTTGGCGGCCTCAATGGAAACATTTAATAAATTACTTAAAAAACTTGTATTTTTATCTTCAGTCATTTCTATCTCCTTTTATCCAGTATTTCTTAATCCCGCAGCTATGCCATTAATGGCTATATGAATCCCTCTTTGGGTGGACTCATCCGCTTTTCCTTGGCGACACTTCTTAATTAACTCCACTTGCAAACGATGAAGCGGATATATATGTGGCATACGACGTTTGATGGAATCTGCTAACTGAGGGGCGCTTGCCAGGCGACGTTTATTACCTGTAATCAACTCTAATGCTTGCGTTGTTTTATCCCATTCGACCTTGATCATCGAAAATATGCGTTCACGCAATGCACGGTCTTCTACTAACTCGCTATATATTGCGGCGATCGATAAATCACTTTTGGACATCGCCATATCAATATTCGATATCAATGAATTAAAGAATGGCCACTGCGCATACATTCTTTTTAATAAGGCTGTTACTGCTATTTTTTCATCCGCATTAGACTGCTCAAACAATCCCATTACGCCAGAGCCAAGTCCATACCAACCAGGCAAAGTCAAGCGACATTGCGCCCAGCTAAATCCCCAGGGAATTGCTCTTAAATCTTCAATTGCCATTCCCTGCTTGCGAGCAGACGGCCTTGATCCAAGATTTAATGTGGCAATTTCTTGTATGGGTGTAGCACTAGAGAAATACTCAGCAAATCCCTCAGTCTCATAAACCAACTCCCGATAAGAGGACATGCTGCTTGCAGAAAGCAAATTGGCTGCCTCAATAAAATCATGCGGAATTTCTGTATTCTTTGGTAGCAAAGTAGATTCCAAAGTAGCAGCCACCAATACCTCCAAGTTGTGACGACCTAATTGAGGATTGGAGTACTTTGAGCTAATTACCTCACCCTGTTCGGTAAGACGTATTTGTCCAGAAACTGTTCCTGCCGGTTGAGCTAGGATTGCATCGTAACTTGGGCCGCCGCCACGACCAACTGTTCCACCTCGGCCATGGGCTAACCTTAATTGAATGCCTTGAGCGGGTCCGTGCGCAAATACCTTTGAAAGAGCTACTTCTGCGCAATACAACTCCCAATTGCTCGTAACGATACCGCCATCTTTATTGCTATCGGAATAACCTAAAACGATATCCTGTTGCGCTCCAGATCTTTTTACCAGCTCAGAAATTCCAGGAATCGCATAGAACGCCTCCATGATGCTGGTGGAGTTACGCAAGTCTTCAATTGTTTCAAACAATGGGGAGACCATTATTTTGGTTTGGCAGCCACCTTGTAAGGTTCCTGTAAGAATCCCCGCTTCTTTTTGCAGCACCAAGACTTCCAATAAGTCACTTACGGATTCAGTATGACTAATGATGTAATGTCGAATGGATTCATGTCCATATAGGCCCAGCAATTGTTTGGCGGTAGAGAAAACGGCTAACTCCGATTTAGCTAGATCACCATATTGATGTCCAGTTATCACTAGCGGGCGAATATCCCTCAAAGCATTTATCAAAATGGATTGCTTTTGTTCTTCGCTAAGATTTGCGTAATTAAACTCAATTTGCGCCACCCTTAGGAGCTCGGCTATCACCTCCTGATGCTTGTCAGAACTCTGCCTGAGGTCAATTGTTGCCAAATGAAATCCAAATGCGCGAACCGAGCGTATAAGAGTATTTAAACGCTCATCCGCTAATGCTTGAGGGGAAAATGTCTCTAGAGAATCCCTAATAACTTCCAAATCAGCAATGAATTCCTTTGGATCCGTATATGCCAATTGAGAAGGAGCACTCTTGCCAAATCTTTCTAGCGCATTAAAAGTTGCGGTAATGCGTTCGGCAATACCCACCAAGGCACGGCGATATGGCTCATTAATGCGGTGAGGATTGGTATCGGATGATTTTTGCGCCAACCCTTTCAGATCGTCACTGACATTCACTAAAAAATCCGATAAAGAGAGCTCTCTGACCAAAAACGCAATCTCTTTTAGGTAATGTTGACCTATTAAATGTGCTTGGCTACGCATCGCATACTCAAGACAGCTCGCATCTACATTTGGATTGCCATCTCTGTCACCACCTATCCATTGCCCCATTCGCAGGAAGGCTGAAGATACTTCCTTACCAAGTGCCCTTTCTAGTTGCGCATAAATTTTTGGGATCTCGCCGACAAATGTGAACTCATAATATGACAACGCGTTCTCAACTTCATCAGCAACCGTTAAAGTGGAGCGCCTTAACAGCCTTGTATGCCAAAGCTGAATGATTCGCGCCTTAATTTTCTGCTCATTTTGCTCCAATTGCTCCTCTAAAAGAGCGTCAGAGTCCACTGCAGCAATATAGGCCTGCAGCTGAATTTGATTGCGCTCGGTAAGGAGATGCCCAATTTCGCGGACTGCGTCCAGGATGCTCTTTCTTTGAACTTCGGTAGGGTGTGCAGTCAATATTGGAGAAATGAACGCATGCTCTAAAGCATGATGAATTTTTTGATTATCAATGCCTACTGTATGCAATCTCTCGATGGTCAACTTAATGCTGCCATTTCTGAGGTCACCCATACGATTTTCTAACTGAATTTCACGTGCGTGATATCGATCCTCAGCCAGGTTTTCCAAGTGACTGAAGTAGGCTAAGGCACGAAGAATCCGATTGATCTCGTCTTCCGATAATCCCCGCAAAATTTGAGATATTTTTTCTTCGGAGTCACCCCGCTCTTTAGAATACAAAGCTGCCGAGTAATCACGCAGGCCTTCAACCACTTGATAAATGCGCTCGCCCTCTTGCTCCTGAATGATTACGCTGAGCATGGACCTTAACAAGGTCACTTCAGCATTTAGCTGCTCTACATTATTCATTCTCTTAGAGCTTGTGCCTACCAAAGGGGATTGCGCGCTACTTAACATGAACGGGGTGGAAATATTAGCTCTTTTGCCCAATTTCAAAGTTAGCCATTTTCTCCAAAGCTCTGACCATTGCTGAATGATCCCAAGCTTTACCGCCATGAGCAGCACACGAATTAAATAGCTCTTGTGCCGTAGCGGTATTGGGTAGCGATACCCCAAGGGCTCGAGCACTACTTAATGCCAAGTTCAGATCTTTTTGGTGCAACTCAATCCGAAACCCTGGATCAAACGTACGTTTAACCATGCGCTCTCCATGAACCTCTAAAATCTTAGAGCTTGCAAAGCCTCCCATCAGTGCTTCGCGCACTTTCGCGGGATCAGCACCTGCTTTGGAGGCAAATACCAACGCCTCAGCAACCGCTTCAATATTTAAAGCCACAATAATTTGATTAGCTACTTTAGTAATCTGACCGGCACCATTAGCCCCAACTAAGTTAATGTTTTTACCCATCAACTCAAAGATCGGTTTAACTTTTGCAAATGCCGCATCGCTACCACCCACCATGATGGTAAGCGTGGCGCCTTTGGCACCAAGTTGACCTCCCGAGACCGGGGCATCCAAATACTCGCAACCCAAATCATTAATCTTCTTAGCAAACTCCTTGGTGGCAATCGGCGATATTGAACTCATATCAACCACAATCTTGCCCTTACTTAAACCAAAGGCGACGCCGCCCTCACCAAAGAGAACTTTTTCTACATCAGGGGTGTCTGGCACCATGGTAATGATGATGTCTGCTTTGCTAGCAACTTCAGATGGGCTAGAGCAAACAATTGCCGCACTATTAGCCAGCTCTTCCGGAACTTTGCTACGGGTGTTAATAAAGACTTCATTGCCAGCAGCCACTAAGTGACCCGCCATCGGGGCGCCCATAATTCCAAGTCCAATAAAACCGATTTTTTGTGAATTACTCATTCTTCTTTCCTGTTATTTATTTCTTCTTTAGGCATAAACACTGTCTTGATGCGTTTCCTCATAGCGATGCATCCAAGCAAGACCCGCTGTAGTGTTTTTTTGTGGTTTATATTCGCAGCCAATCCAACCCTTGTAACCAATTTTGTCCAAGAAACCAAATAAGTATTCGTAGTTGATTTCACCAGTACCTGGTTCATTGCGTCCCGGGTTATCCGCCAACTGAATATGGGCAATCCGGGGTAGATATTTTTGTAAGGTGTTCGCAATTTCACCTTCCATACGCTGCGCGTGATAGATGTCATATTGCAAATACAGATTATCTGAGTCAACCTCATCCATGATGTCTATTGCCTGCTGGGTACGCGATAAATAAAACCCAGGTATATCAAAGGTGTTAATAGGCTCAATCAGTAATTTGATATTCACTTTCTTTAATTGCTCAGCAGTGTATTGCAAATTGCTAACAAAGGTTTTATGTACTAGACCACCATCTACTCCTTCTGGCGCTTTACCAGCCAAGCAATTGAGTTGGCCCACATTGAGGTAAGTTGCATACTCAATGGCCTTGGCAACACCAGAGCGGAACTCTTCAACGCGGTCAGGATGGCATGCGATGCCACGCTCACCAGCATCCCAATCGCCTGCTGGCAGATTGTGTAGCACCAATTTCAGAGCGTAAGTGTCAAGATTGGTTTTAATTTCTTCTTTTGTGTACGGATAGGGGAACAAAAACTCTACCGCCTTAAATCCACCAATGCGAGCAAGAGCAAAGCGATTCAAAAACGGATCTTCCGTAAATAACATCGTTAAATTTGCGGCGAAACGTGGCATAAATTACCTCTGTAAATGATTATTAGATTTTTAAGCTTGAAGAACTGCCGTGGGAGCATCTTCTATCGACTGCGCCAAAGGCTCAAACTCATTGATATTGTCGATCTCAGTACCCATTGCGATATTCGTGACTCGCTCTAGAACGACTTCCACAACAACTGGTACCTTAAACTCAGCGATCCAAGCCTCTGCTTGGGCTATTGCTGAGGCCAATTGCTCTTCTCGCTCGACGCGTATTGCCTTGCAACCTAGACCCTCAACCACTTTGACATGGTCAACGCCGTAACCCTTTACGATTCCCGCGCTATCTGGCACGTTTACGTTCTCAAATCCCAACTGAACGCAATAATCCATATCAAAGCCACGCTGCGCCTGACGTATTAATCCCAAATAGCTGTTATTCACCAAGATTTGTATGAACGGCAACTTAAATTGAGCGCCGACCGCTAGCTCCTCAATCATGAACTGGAAGTCATAGTCTCCGGATAAAGCCACAATCTTTCTGGCTGGATCAGCAGCGCGCACCCCCAAGGCAGCAGGGACAGTCCAGCCAAGAGGGCCTGCTTGACCACAGTTAATCCAGTGGCGTGGTTTAAATACTTTTAAAAACTGAGCTCCCGCTATCTGGGATAGGCCAATAGTGCTCACATAAGTCACATCCTCACCAAATGTCTTTACCATTTCCTGATAAACACGCTGTGGTTTCATTGGTGACTCACTGAAATTTGTCTTGCGCTGATAGTCAATAGAAGTTTTTCTAGCAAGACACTCCGCAGCCCACTTACTTCTATCTTTGAGTTTGCCTGCTTTTTTCATTTCAGCTGCCACTTCAACAAACATCTCCAAGGCGAGCTTAGCGTCTGAAACAATGCCAAAGTCTGGAGTAAAGATGCGGCCAATTTGTGTAGGCTCAATGTCTACGTGTATGAACTTGCGCCCTTTGCAATACACCTCGGTTGAGCCAGTGTGACGATTTGCCCATCGGTTGCCGATGCCCAATACGAAGTCACTTGCCAACATCGTGGCATTGCCATAACGATGAGATGTTTGCAAACCAACCATGCCCGCCATTAACGGATGGTTATCAGGAATAGAACCCCAACCCATCAAGGTTGGAATGACTGGAATACCAGTAATCTCAGCAAACTTCACCAACAAGTCCGAAGCATCGGCATTAATGACGCCACCACCCGACACAATTAATGGCTTCTCAGCGGCATCGAGCATCTCCAATGCTTTTTCAATTTGCTTGCGGGTAGCTGCAGGCTTATAAGCTGGCAAAGGCTCATAAGTATCAATATCAAACTCGATTTCAGCCATCTGCACGTCGATAGGCAAATCAATTAACACGGGGCCAGGACGGCCAGAGCGCATTAAATGAAATGCCTGCTGAAAAACACGAGGTACTAGAGCAGGTTCCAATACAGTTACCGCCATTTTTGTCAGCGGCTTAGCAATCGAAGCAATATCAACCGCCTGGAAATCCTCCTTATGCAACTTCGCGCGTGGCGCCTGGCCAGTAATACACAAAATTGGAATACTATCGGCCTGCGCGGAATACAAACCCGTAATCATGTCTGTGCCGCCAGGACCGGATGTTCCAATGCATACACCGATATTGCCTGGAGCGGCGCGAGTGTAGCCTTCTGCCATATGCGAAGCGCCTTCAACGTGTCTTGCCAACACATGAGCAATTGACTGTCGTTCTTTCATTTGCGCATACAAGGGATTAATCGCAGCGCCTGGAACACCAAAAGCTTGGGTTACACCCTCTTTTTCCATTACCAATACTGCTGCCATTGCCGCTTTCATCTTTGCCATGACTTGTCTCCTAAATTTGTTATGAATGAATCATCTTCAAATTAGGATCACTTGAGAACCTCAGCAAATCTATTTCTAGTATTCCATGGTGGAATAGTGTAAAAACTCTTTATTCCAATTAAAAAAATAAATCATGGATCGCGTACAAGGTATTTCACTATTCATTCGGGTCGTTGAGACAGGCTCATTTAGCAAGGCTGCAGAGGATCTGGGCATTACCCAACCCACCGCAACGAAATTTGTTGCGAGCATGGAAAAACGCTTGGGTACACTCTTGTTGCACCGCAGTACAAGAGGCGTAACCCCAACAGAAATCGGTAAGATTTACTATGAAAGGTGCAAAGGGATTGCAAGAGAAATTGAAGAGGCGGATGACTTGGCGTCTCTTATGCAATCTAAGGTGCGCGGCAAACTCACAGTAAGTTCTTCGGTTGCGTTTGGACGACGCGTTCTCATGCCCTCCATTCTTAAATTTATGGAGCACCATCCCGATTTAGAAGTGAATCTGAATATGGATGACCGCTATATCAACCTTATCGAGCAAGGAGTTGATTTGGCCATTCGCATGCGACGCTTGCCAGATTCTTCGCTAGGCTCTCGATTTTTAGGTTTAAATCCTTGGGTCCTTGTGGCAAATCCAAAATATTTAAAAGAGCATCCTGCGCCCAAACATCCCGAGGATATTCGTAATCATCAAGCCCTAATCTACACTACCGTTCAAGGTGATCACCGCTGGAGCTTCACAAACGAAAAAGATAAAAATGAAACTATTGAGGTTAAGGGCCCATTTACCTCCAATAACTTGTCTTCGATTTTGGCTGCAGCTAGAGCTGGCATGGGCTTAGCTGCAGTTCCTTGGTATGTAGCTCACCAATCAGTAAAAGATAAGGTGCTTAAACCCGTTATGCAGGACTGGGCACTACCCACTCAAGAAATTCATGCGGTATTTTCATCACCAAAACATGTGCCAACTAAAGTGAGTCAGTGTATTGATTGGCTACAAGGAGAATTTAAAGGTGAATGGTGGAAGGGTATTCAGGCGGGCAAGTCGGAATAAAAGAGCCGCCCCTGAGGGCGGCTAAAGCTACTACACAGGTACAACATGACTTCGTTATAAAAATTCAAGCAGCCAAAGGTAAGCACAAGCGCCCATGCGATGATTGAACTTTAGTGTTTAGTAATTTTGTCAAAGCAAATACAGTACTCAAACATGGTGTTGGTGTATTAGTAATCTGCCCCAATTCAATAACCGACCCCAAGAGCGCATCAATTTCCAAGCTGTGCCCCGCTTCTAAATCCTGCAGCATAGAAGTTTTATGTTTGCCGACCTTTTCGGCACCAGCTATTCGACGATCAATATCCACCCTAAAAACTACCCCTAATTTTTCGGCTATCTTCTGAGCTTCCGCCATCATATTGCGAGCCAAGTCTTTGGTTAATGGATATTGACAAATTCCCTCTAAATGCTCGTGAGTAAGAGCGCTAATGGGATTAAAGGTCATATTGCCCCACAATTTCAACCAAATCTCAGCACGTACATCTTCCAATATCGGAGATTTAAATCCAGCCTCAGTCATCATGAGTGAGATTGCTTTTGCTCGCTCAGAGACCGAGCCATCAAGCTCGCCTATTGGAAAGCGATTACCCTCAACGTGACGGATAACTCCTGGAGACTCGGTATAAGTTGCAGGATAGACAACGCACCCAAGAATATTTTTTGGATCAATTTTTTTCATGATTAATCCTCCAGCATCAACCGTTTCCACCGGATGGTTCTGGTACTCCCCCGACAATCTCTGGAAATACCACCATGGAATTCCATTTTGCATCGGTATTAAAACAGTGTTTGGCCCCACAATTTTTGCGAGATCATCAACAATTGGCTCAACTTGATGGGCTTTCACGGCTAGCATTACAACATCTGGTGTATCGACGTCGGTAATTTTTTCAACAGCATTTACTCTTGCAATGAGAGGTTTGGACTCCCCCTCCATATACAGAGCTAGACCGTTATTCTTTATAGCCTCTAGAGTTTTTCCTCTAGCAACAACCGTCACCTGGTTACCAGCTCTAGCTAACTGGACAGCTAGGTAACCACCTATCGCGCCTCCACCACCTATTACACAGATTTTCATAATGACCCCATAAGAACAAGAAATTTTTCATTAAGGGCATCATCCACAAAGACGAGCTATGTGAGAAGTAAATGGATTCAATATGTAATATTCCTATATGGAATAACTCATTGAACCCTAAATCAAGACATGATTTTGTGGTGGCTAGAATCTACCCTGGGAAAGCAAGGGGCCTGGCTGGGATTGCATCCCCCAAAAGATGTAGTAAAAAAATAATATAAATGCGAAAAATGCTGGCGGAGAGGGAGGGATTCGAACCCTCGGTACTATTGCTAGTACGCCTGATTTCGAGTCAGGTACATTCGACCACTCTGCCACCTCTCCGAGATGTACGCAATTATAGCGAGCATACGATGGGTATCCCGCGCGCGCAAAAGGGGCTTAAATGCCTTGAATTAAGAGGTTAGAAATTCAATAATTACACTATGAATGACAACCTAAATAAGAGCAAATCAATCAAGCCTTTATTTGATAGAAAAAAGTTTGCTCAAGAACTTAAAAAACATCGTGCCTCAATGAAGATGGGCGCCTCAGTTATGGATGAAGTTCGATCTGAGGCTAAATTTATTCAAACTGGCTCGATCAAGGTTAAACCACCCAAGTAAGGCTGCAGCGCTTTTGGAATTGCAATACTGCCATCTACTTGCTGCTTATTCTCCAAGAGAGCAACTAGTGCCCTACCCACTGCAAGACCTGAACCATTTAAGGTGTGGACTAATTCTGGCTTGCCTTGACCAGCTTTAAACCTGGCTTGCATACGTCTGGCTTGAAAATCACCCATGCTCGAGCATGAACTAATCTCACGATAAGCATTTTGTGAAGGCACCCATACTTCCAAGTCATAAGTTTTGGTGCTGCCAAAACCCATATCACCCGTACAGAGCAGTACTTTTCTGTAAGGAAGCTCTAACAATTCAAGAATTCTTTCTGCATGACCCGTTAAATCCTCGAGGGCCTGCATAGAATCTTCTGGTTTGGTGATTTGAACTAACTCAACTTTGTCAAATTGATGCTGACGAATCATGCCACGTACATCACGGCCATAGCTGCCTGCTTCTGAGCGGAAGCATGGCGTGTGAGCTACATACTTCATTGGCAAGTTATCGGCGTTAATGATTTCATCGCGAACTAAATTCGTTACAGGCACCTCTGCAGTCGGAATGAGGTAGAAGTTTTCTGTTTTGGCTTCTCCATTCGCATTTTCTGACTGCGCTTCACCACCTATTTGACGTGGGACCTTGAATAAGTCCTCTTCAAACTTGGGTAACTGGCCTGTGCCGCGCATCGATGCAGCATTCACCATATATGGCGCGTAGACCTCTTGATAGCCATGATTTGTTGCATGGGTATCGATCATGAATTGCGCTAAAGCACGGTGCAATCTAGCAATAGGTCCTTTGAGTACTACAAAGCGTGAGCCGCTAATCTTGGCAGCCACTTCAAAATCAAGCCCTAATGGACCACCAAGGTCAACGTGATCCTTGATCTCAAAATCAAATATCGGTTGATCGCCCCAGCGCTTCACTTCTTTGTTTTCAGTTTCATCTTTACCAGTTGGCACTGATTCATCCGGAAGATTGGGAATTCCCATTAAGAAATCTGAGATCTCCGCTTGCAAAGTAGAGAGTCTGGCTGCGCCTGACTCCATATCAACGTTAACCTGAGCAACTTCGGCCATTTCGGCAGAGGCATCTTCGCCCTTGCCTTTTTTCATACCAATCGCTTTGGATAATTGATTACGTTTAGCTTGCAATTCTTCTGTGCGGGTTTGCAAAGATTTGCGCTCAGTCTCAAGGGCGTTAAATTTCTCAACATCAAGTTGAAATTTACGAGTAGCTAAACGCGCAGCAACTGCAGCGATATCTTTGCGAAGTAATTGCGGATCAATCATATATTGCTCAGGTAGATGTACTTAAGTAAGGTGAATTGGGTCTAGTTTAAGCGCAAGACTTCTGCCCCAGCTGGTGGATTAAAAGTGAAGCGATTGGCTGGCAAATTGACATTCAGCTGGATTTTATCCAGCGTCACTAAAACCACGCTACCAAGCCCATCAGTTAGCTCCAACGCCTTTGGCAAGCCATTGGTCATACCGATTGATATCTTGGTATACGGTAAATCGTTTTTATTCTTTGCGTTCGGGTCTTTTTTTGGTGTTAGGGCTACCCATTTCATACCTAAGCGCTCCTCGCCCTCCGCTAAATCAAAGTGCTGGTCAAGAGAGCTTTCGCCAAAAAGAATAGCTGCTGGAGTTGAAGCTAAAGCCTGCCCCGCTGGACGAAAAGTGGCCTGGTTTAAATCCTTGTCCCACAAAACAAGTTGCTTACCATCAGCAATTAATTTTTGCTCATACGGTTTTTGGGTATCCCAGATAAAACGTCCTGGACGCTGAAATACAAAATGCCCCTGTGTTTGGCGCACCACCTTCAAACCTTTGTCTTGGGTTTCATTCGCTTTTGGCGCACGCAACTGCTGCTGCACAAAATCACCTTCCGCAGTTTTGGAGTTGCGCACAAATTGACGTAATTGCTCTGCCCCACTCTCGCTTTGAGCGAGTGATACACCTGAAAAACAGATACTTGCAATGCTGATGATTGCTGCGATCAAAAATCTTGACATGAATATTTACTCGGAGGGGCGATGCAAAATCTCGCGATTGCCACCGTTGCCCATCTTAGAAACCAAGCCCGCTTTTTCCATATCCTCAAGTAGGCGTGCGGCACGGTTGTAGCCAATACGCAGATGACGCTGAACCAAAGAAATCGATGGGCGCTTGTTTTCGAGAACGATGGCAACAGCCTGATCGTAGAGTGGATCTGATTCGCCACCACTCTCACCAGTGAGAGCATCGATATTTGACTCATCAGCACCTTCAAGGACGCCATCAATGTAATTGGCCTCGCCCTTCTCTTTGAGCCACTCCACCACGCGATGTACCTCATCATCCGAAACAAAAGCGCCATGCACGCGCACAGGCAAACCGGTTCCAGGTGCCATATAGAGCATATCGCCCATACCAAGTAATGCTTCCGCGCCCTGTTGGTCTAGGATGGTGCGGCTATCAATTTTTGAACTTACTTGGAATGAAATACGAGTTGGCACGTTTGCCTTAATCAAGCCAGTAATCACATCCACGCTTGGACGTTGCGTTGCCAAGATCAAATGAATGCCTGCGGCACGCGCCTTTTGCGCAATACGCGCAATCAACTCTTCTATCTTCTTGCCTGAGACCATCATTAAGTCAGCCAATTCGTCGATCACGATCACGATCACTGGGGCCTTGTAGATTGGCTCTGGATCATCGGGAGTCAAGCTAAATGGATTGGTGAGCTTCTCGCCCTTTTCTTCCGCTTCGGCAATCTTTTTATTGAAACCAGCAAGATTACGGACACCAAACTTACTCATCAGTTTGTAGCGGCGCTCCATCTCATTAACCGCCCAATTAAGAGCGTTGTATGCCTGCTTCATATCAGTCACAACAGGGCACAACAGATGTGGAATCTTGTCGTAGATAGCCATCTCGAGCATCTTCGGATCAATCATGATCAAGCGCACTTCATCTGGCTTGGCCTTAAACAAGAGTGACAGAATCATGGCGTTGATACCAACAGACTTACCAGCGCCAGTAGTACCTGCCACTAAACAGTGCGGCATTTTCGCTAAGTCAGCGACCATTGGGCTTCCAGAAATATCTTTACCTAAAGCCAATGTCAGCAATGAGTGATTGTCGTTATAAACCTGTGAAGTCAAAATCTCAGACAAGTAAACAGACTGACGTGTTGGGTTTGGTAATTCCAAAGCCATACAGGTTTTACCTGGAATGGTTTCCACCACACGCATACTCACAACGCCTAGCGAGCGGGCCAAGTCACGTGAGAGGTTCACGATTTGACTACCCTTCACACCAACGGCTGGATCAATTTCATAGCGAGTAACCACCGGACCAGGGTAAGCAGCGATTACCGTTACTTGAACATTGAACTCAGCTAATTTACGTTCAATCAAACGCGATGTGAACTCCAATACTTCAGCAGAAATGGTTTCTTTGGCTTCAGGTACAGGATCTAACAATGCCAGTGGTGGCAATTCTGAATCAGGAATATCGACAAACAAAGGCTGCTGTTTCTCGCGCTCCACTCGCGCACTCTTTGGAATCTCAACAGGTGCGCGCACGATTTGCACTGGCGCCGCGACCTCAACGCGACCGCGGAACTCTTCCACAAACTCTTCACGCTCTTCTGCAGCCGCCTCACCTAGCTTGCGATCTTCTTCGCTGTCGCGACGTTCACGGATACGGTGAAAAGAGACCTCTAAGAAACGCCCTACTTTTTCAGCGACGTCTAGCCATGAGAAATGCAAAAACAAGGAGAGACCAGCACAAAGACCAAACAATAGAACCAAGGTTGCGCCAGTAAAACCAAGGGACATTTGCAAAGGATCACCAATCAGCTCACCTAAGATGCCGCCAGGTGGCCTTGGGAGCTGCCAAGACAGCGAATGCAAACGAATGGACTCAAGACCCATGCTGCAGGCTAAAGTCAGCCCAAAACCCACCCAACGCACCAATAATGAATCCGGCTTGGCATCAGGGTCTACTGGTAAAGGGATGCTCCAGAGCTCGCGCCAGCCATTGAGGACTCGACGCCCAAATAAGGCTACCCACCAAAAAGCGGAGATTCCGAATATATAGAGCATCAAATCGGCCAAATAAGCCCCAAAACGAC
>CAZHWF010000028.1:0-15304 GCA_964536365.1 uncultured Polynucleobacter sp. | reverse complement strand
ATATAATTCCAATTCTTGGCCTGGTAGCTCAGTCGGTAGAGCAGAGGATTGAAAATCCTTGTGTCGGTGGTTCGATTCCGCCCCGGGCCACCAAACTCAAATAATGCCCTGCTTCGTGCGGGGCATTTTCTTTTGGCCTGGCGGATGAGCTTATTTTTTTAAGATCTAATATTGATTAAAAGCATATTAAAGGTGATGAAGATGCGTAAAGAATATGATTTCTCAAAAGCTCGTAAAAATCCATATGCTTCTATGCTCAAGAAGCCTATAACGATTAGATTAGATGAAGAATCGGTAAGTTATTTCAAGTCAATTTCTGAAGAAGTTGGCATACCTTATCAAAGCCTCATTAATCTATATTTAAGAGATTGCGCCGCCTCTCATAAGAAATTGAACCTTAGCTGGAAGTAGTCTGGAGGCAGGATTGGTATTCTTACCCTGGTCGATTCCGCCCTGGGCCACCAAGAAGCACTAAAACCATCTTCGGATGGTTTTCCATTTGCTAGACTGTGCTTACTTACTCATAAGAGGCAATATGTCTGCTGTTCGAAACATCCGCATGCTTACACGCTATAACAAGTGGGCAAACAATATGCTTTTGGGCGCCATTGCTTCTTTGCCGCCTGACGAGGTGACTAAACAGCGTGCCGCGGCATTTGGTGGAATGTCATTTACTTTGGCTCATATCGCGATTGTTGATCAAATATGGCAAGCTCATTTGCTCGGAATAGATCACGGATTTAAGTCCCGTACTACTGAGTCCCCAGATGCTTTGGTGGTTCTGGCGAAGAAGTTAAATCAAACGAGTGATTGGTATATTCAATATGCCGACACGATGAGTGAATCGTTGCTTGATGAAAAGCTTCATTTTTCTTTCGTCGATGGTGGTGCTGGAGAAATGACACGAGGGGACATTCTGATTCATGTCTGTAATCACAAAGCATTTCATCGCGGTCATATTGGAGATATGTTTTACCAATCAGGTTATAGGCCGCCTTCAATAGATTTGCCCGTGTATATAAGAGATGCTTTTAATGAATCAGAGCTTGGATAAGGCATCTTATGGCTCTGGTCGACTCCGCTCCGGGCCAGCAATAAATCTCAAATCGCCTTCGAGCGCTTTTTTCATATGAGATGCTGCGTAATTCATTAAGATTGGCTTATGCCCAATCTATCTAATTTCTTTGGCCCATTTTCTTTTATTGGCCTTTTGGTTCTCTCAAATGTTTTCATGACATTTGCTTGGTATGCCCACCTAAAAAATCTATCTTCAAAGCCTTGGTGGATTGCGGTATTTGCTAGTTGGTCTATTGCCTTGCTTGAGTATGTTTTCCAGGTTCCTGCAAACCGAATTGGGTTTCAATATTTTTCTTTGAGCCAGCTCAAAATTGCTCAAGAAGTCATTACGCTAAGCGTCTTTGTGCCATTTGCTGTTTTCTATATGGGCGAACCATTCAAAACCGATTACATCTGGGCTGGCTTATGTTTGTTAGGGGCGGTCTATTTTATGTTTAGGGCCTAGTCTAGAGATCTCTATGAGTCAGAAGACAATCCCAAGTAATTTAGTGATGTATTAAGTTATTGATTTGAGGTGGGCGCATACTTGTGGAATATATAAAGGATCAACAGATATGAAAGCTTTATTGTTTATTTTCTCCTTGGGTTTTTGTGGAGCCGCATATTCCGCTACGCCACAGGATCTTTTAAAGACTTACGAAGCTCAATCTGGAAAAGCTTCAACAAGTAGGGGCGAGCAATTTTTTAATGCAAAGCACGGCAAAGAGTGGAGCTGCGCTTCTTGTCACGATAATCCGCCTAACCATGACACAAAACATATTGTTACGGGTAAGGTAATTAAGCCTTTAGCACCCTCGGCAAATCCTGCGCGTTTTACTGATGAAGCTAAGGTTGATAAGTGGTTTAAGCGTAACTGTAACGATGTGCTGGGGCGTGAATGTACGACCCAAGAAAAAGCCGATGTGCTTGCTTGGCTCATCAGTGTGAAGTGAGGTCGTTATGAAAAAACTGTTTTCATTAATTATTTTTATATTGGCGGCAGTTCCAGCGTTTGCTGCAAAGATGCCAATGCCAGCAGATATGCCTAAATCTTACGATGCTGAATGTGCTGGATGTCATATGGCCTATCCTCCCGGTCTGTTAAGCGAAAAGAGCTGGCAAAGTCTTATGGGCGGCCTTGATAAACACTTTGGAACAGATGCGAGCATTGATAAAAAAGATCAAGTAGAGATTACTAATTGGTTAAAGAAGAATGCCGCCACAAAACAAAAATATAACGAGTTGGCGCCAGAAAATCGCATTACCAAGACTTCATGGTTTATTCGTAAACATGATGAAATTAAGCCGGATGTTTGGAAAAGGGTAAGCATTAAAAGCCCCGCTAACTGTGGCGCTTGTCATGCCAATGCAGCTGAAGGCGTCTTTAGTGAAAAGAATATTTCAATACCAGCTAAATGAGTAATACGAAAAATATTTTGGTGTGGGATGTGCCAACAAGGGTTTTTCATTGGCTTTTGGTGCTTTGTTTTGCTGGTGCTTGGCTTACCTCGGAAAGTGAGCGCCTGCAAATGATTCATTATGCATTTGGCTATTCTGCTTGTGTGCTGGTGTTGTTTCGTTTGATCTGGGGCGTCATTGGAACAAGGTATGCGCGCTTCGCCCAATTCCTTAAAGGGCCCAAAGAAATGATCACGCACTTTAAGGATGTATTGACCGGAAATCAACACCCTTCTCCCGGACACAACCCGGTTGGGGGCATCGTGATGGTTGGGCTAATGTTGATTATTCTTTTGATTGGGCTGACTGGCTATCTGAATGTAAAAGAATTTCTAGGGGATTTTATGGGCGAGGCGCATGAGGCAGTCGCCAGCCTAGCTTTAGCCTTGGTCATCATTCACATTGCGGCGGCCGTCATCATGAGTCTATTTCAAAAGGAAAATCTGGTGAGGGCGATGATTAATGGCAGAAAGCAGGGGTTGCCTGAACAAGCAATTCGTTTTCCGCAATATTTGGTTGGCCTGCTTTTGTTTGTTGTGTGGGGAGGCTCCTTTTATTTAATTATTAGCGGATCCTTGCCCGCTCTTACTCAGTAGCTGTGTTGATGTCGTCACCATCTGTTTGACATAATGCTTAGTGTCTTCATTGTATTTTTAAAGGCGTGCATTCTATAAAAACTAATCCTTATGAAAAGATTATTTCTAATAATGAGTGTAACTTTATTGAGCCTAGTTTTGGGCAGCTGTCTTGCTAGCACTCAGTCCCCGGTTGGGGTGAATTGTGATTACTCGCAAGGTAAACCGCTTTGGGAAATGCCATTGGATTGTCAGGGACGCTGAGGCCGTTGGTTTAGACCTATTTGTTGGACTTGAATTTGTCTGATCTTATCTTTCAAGCCTTTGTTCTTGGCTCCTTAGGCTTGGCTGCTGGGGTTTTGGGCGGCGTTATTGGGTTTGGCACCACCATTATGCTAATGCCAGCCTTGATCTATTTTTATGGTCCTGTTCAGGCTATACCTGTGATTGCCCTGGTGGCAACAGTTGCAAATCTTTCCAGAATTTTTCTTTGGTGGAGCGTTATTGAATGGCGCGTTTGCTTTATCTATAGTCTGACAGCTATTCCATTCACTGTCTTAGGCGTTAATACGCTCGTACAGCTCAACGAGCGACTTATTGAAATCATGCTAGCAATCTTTTTAATTTTGTTAATTCCAATTCGTCGCTGGATGCGTAAAAAGAATTTTTATTTGCAGTTGTGGCAAATGGGTATTGTGGGCGCTGCTATTGGCTATTTGACTGGCATCGTAGCGACAACGGGAGCCATTAACACCCCTTTCTTTTTGGCATATGGCCTAACAAAGGGCGCTTACTTGGGAACTGAAGCTGCTAGTACCCTATCCATTCTGTTTACAAAGGGTGTGACTTTTCATCAATTGGGATTCTTAAATGTCACAGCCATTATTCAGGGCCTTCTTATTGGCAGTTGCGTGTTGGTGGGATCGTTTTTTTCTAAACGCATTGTGCTTGCCATTCCAGAGAAGAAATTTTTATTGCTGATGGAAATGGTGATGTTGATTTCTGGTCTCTCCATCCTTTTAATGTCTATTTAGGCAATATTGCTTAGAGATCGAGGTTATCAAGAGCCAAGTTTTCAAGGTGAGCGGTATTTGCCCAGCTATCGACCTTCCAGGCAAGTCCGTCATGGCTGATCCAATTTAGCGAAGCATTGGGTACTGCAACAGCTTTTTCCGCGTCTAATGCCTGATTGCTTGCAATTCGATACATCATATCTAGTGCCCCACCATGACTTACGAGCAATATGGTTTTACCTATGTGCTGCATGCGAATTTGTTCAAGCGCCATGTTGATGCGATTGGCAAATTGTTGAATGCTTTCACCATGGCGTAAATTCTCTTGAATATTTCTGCTCAAGTGCGATTTCCATAGATCTGGCTCAAATTTTGGAGCCTCATCAGTGGTCAGTCCTTGCAGTGCGCCAAGATGTCGTTCTCTTAAGTCGGCATTTTTAACCGCAAAAACATTAAATAATTTTTCAATTGCTTGCGCAGTTTTGGCTGCACGCTGAAGGTCGCTAGTGTATAAAACATCGAATCGCAAATTGATTTTTTTTAAAGCTCTTGCCATTTGCTCTGCTTGAGCAAGTCCTCTGGCATTAAGGTCAATGTCAGTGTGTCCTTGAAGGCGTCGAGCTACATTCCAATCCGTTTCACCATGGCGCACTAAGCAAAATTGAGTAATAGTCATACCGTAAAGAAAAAATTAATTACTTTTTAAATGTCCATGCGCGCGGGTTGTGCTCAAAACCTATACGCTCATAGTATTCGTTTGCCTTGGGAGCCGCCAAAAGCACAATCATGCATTCGCTGCCAAGTCTCGACTTAGTCTCTTCTATAAGACGTTTGCCAATTCCGTTGCGTTGATATTTTTCGTCAACCGCCAAGTCTGCTAAATATGCAACATAAGAAAAGTCAGTTAGTGAGCGAGAAATCCCAACGAGTTTTTCGCCATCCCATGCCGTGATAGTGAGATTGGCATTTTTAAGCATGTCTTCAAACGTTTCTTTACTATGAATTGGTCGACGCTCCCCAAGCGTAGATCTCTTGTAAAGGTCTATGGCTTGCTCCGCCGTAATTGAGACATTGTCATAGTAATCAATCATCGCGCTATTTATTTTCTACATTGTGAATCGTAAGTGCATCACCAATAGTAATGGCTCCAGAGGTGATTACTTGAGCTCTAATGCCGCCCCGTCCCTCAAATGCATCCATAAAGCTAGGTCTACCGAGCAATTGCGCTGGTCTTTCGCAAGGAGTACAAAGTTCAGTGCCCAGCAATTGAACGCCGCCTATTCGAAACGACTTTCCTACCAAATCATTGAGTTCAGTCGCGGTGATTCCTGTGAGGACGATATTGCGGCGTGTTTCTGCAGCGTCAAAGGTGGGCTCATCGCCGGCCATAAGCCAATCGTTTGCGGTATCTATGCCGGACGCCGCTATGAGGCTGACGTGGCGTACCGTAGTGGGCTCAGTTTTTGAAAATGCGCCAGTTCCTAGTGCATATCGGTCTCCCTCAATGCCTAAGTTTTCGCTGAGTTTGGCATTGGCGACCAATTGCATTTTTGCGCCAGCGGTCGGCGCAAGATAAATAGCTTGAATATGGGCGTTTAATTTCATAGGGTGTGCCGACATATTACAGCTCGATTGCCGAGATTGTTAATACAATTAAATAAATATTAGATAAAAGGTAATGGTGAATAAAGAAAGCAAAGGAATGCTCATTGGTTTTATTGGCATTCTGATTTTTAGCTTAACGTTGCCAGTTAGCAAAATTGCTGTTCTCAGCTTCAATCCGTATTTCATTGCGTTTGGCAGAGCAGTTCTAGCCGGCTTGTTTGCCTTGATCTATCTTGCATATAAAAAAGAATCAGTCCCTACAAAAGTGGATTTTGTAAAGTTTGTAGTCATTGCTTTGGGCGTTGTATTTGGCTTTCCCATATTGACAACGGTGGCAATGGCGCATGGCTCTTCCTCGCATGGCGCCGTCATTTTGGGGGTGATGCCCCTGGCTACAACAGCGATAGGCGTTTTACGTTTTAAGGAGAGACCCTCTTTAGGGTTTTGGTTGATATCGCTTTTGGGGGCTAGTTTGGTAGTTTTATATGCTTTGCTCAAAAGCTCTGGAAGCCTTACCTATATTGATGGACTTTTGGTGCTTGGTGGAATCAGTGCATGCATAGGCTATGTTGAGGGCGGAGAGCTCTCTAGAAAAATGAATCCACGGGCTGTGATTTCGTGGGCCCTGGTAATTTCTCTGCCATTTAATATTGTGATGAGTTGGCTAACTTATAGCCCAGAGTATTTGAATGCGGGTGCGATTGCATGGACTAGTTTTATTTATCTCAGCTTATTTCCAATGTTTCTTGGGTTCTTTTTCTGGTATGAAGGGCTGGCGATCGGCGGCATTGCAAGAGTGAGTCAAGTGCAATTAATCCAACCCTTTTGTACTTTGATAGCTGCCAGTATTTTGCTTGGTGATCCACTCACTCTCATGAATTTAATCTTTGCCGTATTGGTTGTGTCTACCGTGATGCTTGGAAAAAAGATGCTGGTGAGAAGAAGATAGAAACACCCCCTTTAAAGTCATGAATTCGTCACGCTATGATATGAATATGAAAAACCTTCCAAACCTAATCTTTGCCTTAGTATGGGATGCTTGATGTCATTAAGCATCACACTTGCTACGACTTTGGTGAGAGTTGGTCTAGCAGAAAACTTTTTGCGAGTATGGCTTGAAGTCTGGTTAGTTGCATACCCAGTGGCCATTATCTGCATTCTGATCTATCGACCATTGGCCAGCAAAATCAGTGCCTGGATTTTGACTGTGTTGGGCCGTAATCAGTCTTAAGCAAAATGGAAAAACTTCGAATGAAAAAGTTAATGAGAGTTTTGTTTCAAATGGCTAGTTGTATTTCAATACTCGCTGGATGTGCGGCGGTGTATACCGATGCATCTGATGCAAATCACGTAACTTTTTTAAATAGCAGTGGCGAATCGATTGAGCAACTAACCCAAAAGGCAAATGCTTATTGTGCCCAATATGGAAAGTCCGCTTCTTTTAGAAGCAGTGATGCTCAGCTGGTGGCCGTATTTGACTGCAAGGTGGGGCGCTAATTAATGAGCTGGTGCGCAGTTTATCCAGTCAAATCTGATTGATAAATAAGGCCAGCATGCTCCCTTAGCGCATGGAATTGAATCGATTCCCAGCGTTGTTGAGCAACGTCTAATTCTGATTTATGCGAGGCTAAAAATACAGAGGCGCCCACGACATCTTCAGCCATGCGATGGATATTTTCTTGGGTAAATTTTTTCAGAGCCACAGGGTGTTCTGAGCTTACCCAGCGCGCTAAGCTGTAGCGAGCTGGTAATAGGCGCACCTCTGCGCCATATTCAGTTTGTAGTCGGTGACTAACCACCTCAAACTGGAGCTGGCCAAATGCACCCAGAAGCATGGTGCCCCCCGTCATCGGTCTAAATACTTGAATGGCGCCTTCTTCGCCAAGCTGCATAAGTCCTGTTCGCAATTGTTTTGAGCGTAATGGATCAGCAGATTCGACCATGCGGAAAATTTCAGGCGCGAAAAACGGTAGGCCGGTAAATTGCAACTGCTCGCCTTCGGTAAGGGTGTCCCCTAAGCGCAATAAACCATGATTTGGTAGTCCGATAATGTCACCTGGAAAAGCCTCATCCAAAATATCACGTCGTTGCGATAAAAAAGAAAGCGCATTATTGGTACGCACTTCTTTGCCGTTGCGGCAAATCTTTAATTTCATACCACGCTGAAAATGCCCCGAGCAGATGCGCAAAAATGCAACGCGGTCACGATGTGCTGGATCCATATTGGCTTGAATCTTAAATACCACTGCTGAGAATTTATTTTCAGCAGGACTGACTTCTCTTTGCAGTGCTTTGCGTGATCCTGGCGATGGAGCAAGCTCAACTAGTGTATTGAGAATCTCACGAACGCCAAAGTTGTTGATGGCAGAGCCAAAAAATACCGGTGATTGACGACCTGCTAAAAAAGCCTCTAGATCAAACGCTGGCATTGCCTCTTTAATTAGCTCCACTTCGGCCAAAGCATTTTCTAAATCGGCGCCTAAGCGCTCTTTTAAGGCGGGGTCGTTAACGTCAACCATTGCATGAGAATCTTCTGTGACACGATCTTCTCCTGCTTTGAACATGCGCATACGAGAGTTGGCAATATCAATCACACCAGCAAAAGATTTGCCCATACCCACTGGCCAAGTAAATGGAACCACCTCAATACCAAGGGCAGTTTCAATCTCATCCATCAGCTCCATTGGGGGCTTGACTTCGCGATCCATCTTGTTGATAAAAGTGACAATAGGCGTATTGCGTGCGCGGCACACTTCAAGCAAGCGCAGAGTTTGAGATTCAACACCGTTAGCCGCATCAATTACCATCAATGCGGAGTCAACCGCGGTTAATACACGGTAGGTATCTTCAGAAAAATCTTGATGGCCTGGTGTATCTAATAAGTTAATAATGCAGTCGCGATATTCCATCTGCATCACGGAGCTTGCTACCGAAATTCCCCGCTGCTTTTCAATTTCCATCCAGTCTGATGTCGCATGACGAGTCGCTTTACGGGCTTTAACGCTGCCCGCAATTTGAATGGCTCCCGCATAAAGTAATAATTTTTCAGTAAGCGTTGTTTTGCCTGCATCTGGGTGAGAGATGATGGCAAAGCTGCGGCGTCTAAGTACTTCTGCGCCCGGGGTGCTGGTGGTTGTTTCGATGGTAATTCTGCGCTCGTTAATCTATGTTCGAGCGCAATTATAAGCGGCAAGAGGCTTCAGAACCGCTCGTCAGCCCTTACATACCGCCATTGTCCGGGCGGAAGGGGGCCTAAGGAGATGCGACCCATTCTGACGCGTTTAAGTCCTAAAACTCGCAGGCCAACCATCTCACACATCCGCCTGATTTGGCGTTTGCGTCCTTCACGCAATACAAATCGAAGTTGATCTTCATTTTGCCAGCTAACTTGCGCGGGCTTGAGTGCTACCCCATCAAGGGATAAGCCATGCCGCAAGCGATCCAAGTCTTCAAAAGAAAGTTTGCCTTCTACGCGCACTAAATATTCTTTTTCAATAGGGCTATTTTCACCAATTAATAGTTTCGCAATGCGACCATCTTGAGTGAGAACCAGCATTCCAGTGGAGTCGATATCTAATCTGCCGGCTGGTGCTAGCCCCTTGGTATTGAAGCGGGGACTTTTGCCTTTATCAAGCGGGCTAGCAAAATAATTTTCAGGAGTAATTAATGATGCTGCCGGTTGGTATTCTTGTTCATCATCATAGTGAGAAATGTAACCCACGGGCTTATTGAGGATTACAGTGACGCGCGATGCTTGTTGCGCTTGCGCACCGGATTGCAATTCTATTTTTTGATGGCGAAAAGCGCGAGTGCCTAATTCATTAACAACCTGACCATCTACGGTGACTAAGCCTTGTTCAATGTAGGAGTCTGCCTCGCGACGGGAGCATAGCCCAAGCTCGGAGAGCAATTTTGAGACGCGCACTTTTTCTTCCATGCCTGCATTATCCGTCAATTACTTGCAATGGTAAGGCTTTGTAATTGCTTAAGTTCTCACAATATGCACGCTGCAGGGAGCTTCCTCGACAATCTTAGTCATCGAGGTTCTCCAGGGCGTTACCTTATTGGGTAGCTTATGTGATGCTCCAATCAAGATAAGCGAGGCATCATTGTCTTTCGCAAACTCAACGATGCGAGAAGCGGGATCAAGCGCCTCCAGCACGTGATAGGAAATTCTTTCTGGCGGCAGCTTAAGCGGTTTTGCCCAATCCATCAGCTGCACTAAGTGACCGCGCACAATTCCGCTCGCAGTTTCATTCTCTTGATTGCCTTCGAAAGTGGGTGTGCTGCTAATGGTGCTCAGACAAACCAAGCGACTTTCTGGATAGGCGTGTAATAAATTTTTCGCGGTAATCTGCATGCGTTCGCGCAAATCTTCATCTGATTGACGAGTGTCGATCGCAGCGATCATGAGTGGGGCATCAAAATTGCCCATGCTAGGGCGTGGGCTTGGCGACGGTTCGTAACCAGCGGCCTTAAACATACCTTTTAAGTTTTGCCAGAAGCTGGGAGGCTCAACTCGGTCGGCACGCTCGGTAAGGGTGACGCTATCAGGATCACGCAATAATTGACGCAAGCGCGAGGCGCTTTGGTATCGATCGGCAGCGCGCGGCTCTAGGCAACGAAGCACAACCTCTTGTAACCAACGAGGTATTTCCCTGCGAATAGCGCGCGGTGGAAAAGGCTTGGCCCACATCCTTCTCCTTAAGCCACTCATTGTTTGAGGATTGCCATGGGGCAACTCGCCAGTGAGCAGCTCATACATGATTGCGCCAATGGAGTAAATATCACTGCGTGAATCAGATCGAATTCCAGCAACTTGCTCTGGCGAGATATATGGCGCAGATCCTACCCCCTTGCGCATTTCTTCAGCGAGCAAGTCCGGATAGCGAGCGTGGTGGGATAGACCAAAATCGATGAGTGTTAGTTTGCCCTTCTCATCAATCAAAATATTTTCTGGCTTGATGTCTAAGTGGATGGCATCTTGAGCATGGAGTGACTGAACAGCTTGCGCTAAATCTGCGCCAATCCGCACCACCTCGTCAATCGTAAATACTTTGCCTTCCTTGATATAGTCCTCAAGCGGCCTACCCTCAACCCTTTCCATGGCGATATATGGGCGTGTAGCCATATTGCCTGAGCCCAAATATTTTGGAACATAAGGACTTTTCAGCGAGCGTAATATGGTGAGCTCGGTTTCAAATCCGATCAAGCTTTCTACGGGTTGATCTCGTCCAACGCGCGGTATCTTTAGCAGAATTGGAACATCTATACCTTCTTTGGTTGCCGAAAAAAGACTGGCCATACCGCCGCGATGAACTTCTTTTCCTAAGACAAAACCATCAACGACTTTGCCTTCTTGAAATATGTCATCTACTGCTTCAATATCAGTATTAATTGCCATTCGTTTTATTTGCCAGTTATAAGGCGGTTCGCTAGATCTTCGGGCAGGCCGGCGCGGCGCACTTTCTCAGCAGCAGTAAAGTGATCGTAGGGCACTCGATAGAAAGTGAGTACTTCTGATGAAGGCTCAAAAACCGCGAAGCAGGCTTCAGGATTACCGTCTCTAGGCTGACCTAATGAGCCTACTACACCTACCCATTGGCGATGATGAAGTACTGGAATCTCGTCGCCAGGGTGTGGCGCAAAACGAATTAGCTTGCCAACAGCGCTTTGATAAAAAAGCGCTTGTTCGTGTGCATGCCCAACAAAGGTATAAGATTTTCCTGAACTTTGTACGCAACGCCAAGCGCTCATGCTGTCGGTGATGTAATTCCAGTCAGCTGGATTATGGGCGGACGCATGAACAAAACAGATTTTTTCTTCTTGAATAATGAGTGGAAGGTTTTTAAGAAACTCTATGTGACTATTGTTGAGTTGAGATTTAGTCCACTCAATCGCCGCGTTGGCGCTAGCATTCATTTGATTGCGACGATCTTTAAAAACAGCCTCGTCATGATTGCCTAGAACGGCAATGGCTTTATTGCTTTCTACAAGCGCTCCAATGCGCTCAATAATCGCTGTTGGATCTGCGTTGTAGCCCACAAGATCACCTAAAAAAACCATGCGAGTAACACCAAGCTCTTCGGCTCGAGCCATGCAGGCTTCAAAAGCTTCTAAATTGCTATGGAGATCGGCAAAGAGTCCAATACGTTCGGTCATCCCCTAATGATAGGACAAACGCCCTTTATTTAGAAGGGCTATAAGGGTTTAGGCCGCTATTTGGAGGATTTTTAAACCGCTTATGTACCCAATAGTATTCGGCCGGGCGAAGGCGAATTTCAGCTTCAAAATATTGATTCAGGCGAGCGGTATCAGACTTGGGGTCTGTGCTCGGAAAGTCCTTCAACGGTTTTCTTATTTCGCAAAGATAACCTGACTCATCTGCCTTTAATGTAGTAGTCATTAAACATACATCTGCGCCAGTAATTTTGGCCAAGCGAGAAATTGTAGTAACCGTGTTTGTTTGAATTCCAAAAAAAGGTACAAATTCAGAATCTCTAAGACCCAAATCAATGTCAGGAGCAATGATGATGAAGTCGCCGTTGCGAATCTCTCGAATGATAGCCTTTACATTGCCCTGTCGATCAATTGAGTTTCCTCCAAATCGATTGCGCCAATCAATGATCCTTTTGTTGAAAAACGGATTTTTCATTCTTTGAAAAAATCCAGATGTGCGCGGCCATTCTTTTTCTTTAGCAAGCGCACTTAAAATGATGCTGCCCTCAATGCCAATAAAGTGCATATTCACCAGGATGCGCGGTTTCTTGCTGGCAAGATCAACATCAGATTTCACCTCAATCATATTGCTCAATTGCTTTGCGCTACCGCACCAGACAATGCTTTTCTCCACCAAGCTACGTCCTAGTAGCCGCCAATGTTCTTTGGCTAATGCATCAATTTCAGCGGCACTTAATTTGGGAAAACATAGGCGCAGATTTATTTTGACTACGCGGTTCCTATCGCCTGGAATATGCGCAGCGGTAAGCCCAAGACCATACCCAAGGGCAACCAAAAGTTTGTAGGGTAAAGCTGCAAGAAGTTTTAGTAAGACAACACCTGCTTGATTAGAAAAGGATTTAAGCAAATCAGTTTTGCTCTGACTCGTAGCGTTTTACTGATTTTGCATAGCGCTCAGTCATTTCTTCAATTGAGCTGCTAGACATACCCAAATCATTCACCAAGCCAGTTTCAAGTCGATAGGCCCAGCCATGCACAGTTAAATCTTGTCCACGAGCCCATGCATCTTGCACAATAGTTGTTTCGCACACATTAACAACCTGTTCAATTACATTAAGTTCGCACAGTCGATCTTGACGTTTGGGTGTTGGAATCTTTTCCCCTAAATAGCGCTCATGTTTTTGGTGTACATCTTTAACATGGCGTAACCAGTTGTCGGCAAGCCCTACTCGTCTATCTGTTAAAGCTGCATGAACGCCAGAACAACCATAGTGGCCAACCACCAATATATGTTTGACCTTAAGTAAGTCGATAGCAAATTGAATAACAGATAAGCAATTTAAATCTGTATGAACAACAACGTTGGCAACATTTCGATGAACAAATAATTCGCCGGGTAATAAATTCACAATCTCATTTGCGGGCACGCGGCTATCGGAGCAGCCAATCCAGAGATATTCAGGGGCTTGTTGAGAAACAAGGCGCTTAAAAAAATCCGCATCCTCCGCCACCATGGTTTCGGCCCAGGTGCGATTATTGATAAATAGTTGCTCTAAAGCTTGAGAATTTTTCATCGTCATGGTTTCAGTTTAAAGTACTTTGATGACGCCCATTTGGTTAAAACAAACGCCCGTCGGAATTTCTTTAAGTTTGCATTGCCAGCCTGGGGCAAAAGTTACCAAGGTAGTTGGCTTGCATGACGGCTGCTTGAAAATTGCTCTACAAGCCCCAGCCTTAGAAAACAAGGCCAACGAGCTTTTGATAGCCTGGCTTTCTAAGCAATTAAAGATTCCGCAAAAACAAATTCAATTTCTTTCGGGTCAAAATAGCCGTAAGAAAAGAGTGGAGATTTCTGGGTCTATTGATCTGGAGCGAGTAGCTCAATTGCTAGGCCCCAAACTCTAATTTAGATTTACCAGAATATCGCCCACAAAATTCCCAAAATAAGCACCCATTTACCAATGTAATAAACCGAACGATGCTTTGCTTTTAGTTTTTTGGCTTGTGCGCGCAGTTGATAAAAATAAGTAAAGAGTACGTTCACAAAACCAATTTTTTCGCCCTCAACATTTTGAGAGGCAGCTGCGCTCATTACATAGCGCCCGAACCAGCGATTGAATAGTTGAACAACCTTCGTGTATACCGGACGCTCAACATCGCAAAATAAGATGATTCTTTGTTGCTCAGTTTCGTTGGCGGCATAGTGAATATAAGTTTCATCAAACATGACCGCTTCACCGTCTTTCCAGAAATAACGCTTGCCATCGACATCAATAAAGCATTTGGGATCATTGGGTGTTAGCAGGCCAATGTGATAGCGCAAAGAGCCCGCATAAGGGTCACGATGTCGTACTAGCGTTGCTCCAGGGGGAAGGGAGGCGAACATGGCCGCCTTAACCGATGGGATGGACTTTAAGAGCGCCACTGTTTTGGGGCACTTTTCTTGCGCTGAGGGCACTTCTTTCCCGTACCAGCAGAGGTGAAAGCGCTTCCAGCCAGTCCGGAAAAAGGAATTAAAGCCAATGTCGTTGTATCCCGTTGCTGCCGCAATTGACCCACCTTCTTGCAAAGAAAGCGCTTCTTGGCGAATGGTTTCCCAGTTGTCTTGGATGGGCTTCATTTCTGGGAATTGGTTTACTGGAATAAAAGCGCCAGCTTTCACTTTTGAAAACAGATATAAAAGTGCGTTTACTGGGGCTAAAAGCACTTGGTAGTCGGTGAGAGATCTAACGACCCCAAAACGAACCTTTCCTCTGAAATAAACGTAGATTGCAGATGCTACAAAAATAAAAAAGACAATATGGCGAATTTCCATGGATTAGGTCCAAGTAAGGTAACTGCTAATATTTTAATTTGTCCATAGTCAACAAATAGACTATTTCTTGTGCCTAGTTGCTCATATACTTCACATAGAGGTGACGAAGATCTTTCGGGTGGTTTACGTCGCGATTTACCAGGGAAATTCTTATGAATAGCTTTACAAAGGGGCTCTTAAGCCTTGTTTTAATTGGGTTAGTGGGCATTTCAGCCTATACATGGGCAATGCTTCATTGGAGCTATGGAAGTGGTGAGCGCGCTGGATATGTGCAGAAATTCTCCAACCGCGGCTATATTTGCAAAACTTGGGAAGGGGAGTTAGCCATGGTTTCCATGCCAGGCACTATGTCTGAAAAATTCCTCTTTACGGTGCGCGAAGATGCTGTGGCGCAAAAAATAAATGCTAATTTAGGAAAAAAGGTGGCCTTAAAGTACGAGCAACACATTGGTTTACCAACCACCTGTTTTGGCGATACGGAGTATTTTGTTTCCGATATTGTAGTTTTGGATGAGTAGTTTGTAGTCGTAGTAAAAAATTGCTGTAACGCAACTTTATTTTTGTAATTTTTTGTGGTTAAAATCATGTAAGCGTAATGTGCG
>CAZHWF010000027.1:0-15460 GCA_964536365.1 uncultured Polynucleobacter sp. | reverse complement strand
TGAACTGACCTAATTTTTAGCACCACTCCAAAAGAGAGGATTTTTGATAATCTCTCACTTAAAGGAGCGCTACATATGGCAAAAGGCCAACGTCTTAAACCCGAGCAAATCGTCACCTTATTGCGTCAAATCGATGTGTTAACTACCAATGGCAAAACCCTCGCCCAGGCTTGCAAAGAAGTGGGTACTATTGAGCAAAGCTACTATCGCTGGAGAAAAATGTACGGCGGCATGAAGGTCGATCAAGCTAAAAAGTACAAAGATCTGGAGCTGGAAAATACCCGGCTTAAGAAACTCGTAGCGGACTTATCGCTACGCGAAGTCATGCTTAAGGAAGTCATTAAGGGAAACTTCTAAGCCCTGCTAAACGCAAGACAGCTGCTCAGGTGTTGATACAGAAATACTCAGCATCGGAGCGCTTAGCTTGTGAATTAGTAGGGCTATCAAGAACCGCGTATCGCTATATGCCATTGCCAAGAAGTGATGAAGAGCCGCTCAGAGCTGAAGTGATTCGGATGGCCGGCACCTATGGCCGATATGGTTATCGATTTATTGCAGGCATGATGCGTAATAGCGGTTGGGGACAAGCTACGACAAGCAAGGTCGCTCGCATCTGGCGAGAGGAAGGCCTGAAGATCCCACAAAAGCAACCCCCTAGAGGCAGGCTCTGGCTAAACGATGGAAGCTGCATGCGCCTGCGAGCGACTCACCCCAACCATGTGTGGAGCTACGATTTTGTCTTTATCAGAGATGCTTATGGTGGCAAGATCCGGATGCTCACCATGATTGATGAGTTCACCAGGAAATGCTTAACGATCCACTGCGCTAGAAGGATTGGATCGGTTCAAGTGATTGAACAACTAGCGAACGCCATGATCATGCACGGCATCCCGGAGTACATCCGTAGTGATAATGGCCCAGAATTTATTGCCAAGGAACTGCGTAGTTGGTTATCTGGCATGGGAGTCAAAACCGCTTACATCACCCCAGGATCTCCTTGGGAGAACGGCTTTTGTGAAAGCTTTAATGGCACCTTCAGAGATAACCTTTTGGATGGTGAGATCTTCTATAGCCTGAAAGAAGCCCAGATCATCGTCGGGGAATGGGTCAAGCACTATAACCATGTCAGGCCCCATAGTGCATTAGGATACAGACCACCAGCACCCCAAACCCAAATACCCAAACTATTGCAGAATCAACCCATTTTGCTGCAATGATTTACTATAGAAAAACTCTCTTTGGTCGTGGACCTAAATTGACGGCAGTTCATTACTTACATAGATGATATTGTCGATGGGGTTGTAAGAGTTATGAGTATCGATAAAAAATATAATGATGCAAAGTTAGCCGAGATATTTAATATTGGTAGAGGATCTCCTGTAAGTCTCATGGATTTTGTAAGTCAAATTGAGATCGTTTTAAATAAAAAGGCAATTAAAGAGTTTCTGCCCGCGCAGGATGGCGATATGTTTGAAACATATGCAGACATAAGTCCCATTAGAGACGCATGCGGATATGATCCAAAATTTGACTACAAAGTAGGAGTAAAAAATTTTGTAGAGTGGTACTTGAAATATTCAGATCAGATTATCATCGCATAATTTTAAGGCATCAAAAAGTTTAATTCATTTAATAGGATGTATAAATTATGTGCGGAATAGTTGGATGGGTTTCATGGAATAGCCCTCCTGAGATAGCTGTTCTTAAAAAAATGAATGCCCAATTAATTCATAGGGGGCCTGATGCTGGAGCCGTTTTTGCTAATGGACCAATGGCATTCGGACATCGTCGATTGTCAATTATCGATTTGCATGCAAGCGCAAATCAACCGATGAGAAGTCATTGCAATCGATATGTAATTGTCTTTAATGGTGAAATTTATAATTTTAAAGCCCTAAGAAATGAATTGAGAGTTCTTGGTGCCAGATTTAATACCAATGGCGATACTGAAGTGATTCTTGAAGCCTTTAAGATTTGGGGCTACGATTGTCTTGATCACTTGGAGGGTATGTTTGCTTTTGCTCTATGGGATTCTGCTAAAGAGGAATTATTTTTAGCTAGAGATAGGCTTGGAGAAAAGCCGCTTTACTACAGCCAAATTGCCGGAAAGGGTCTCGTTTTTGCATCTGAGTTGCAGTCATTAAGATCAAATCCTTACATTAATTCGGAGATTGACCTGAATGCGTTTAGTCAGTATCTAACGCTCAATTATGTGTCTGGCGATCACTCAATGATTAAGGGTGTCTCAAAACTTTTGCCGGGACATTTCCTGACTTACTCAAAAAATTCTAAGGTAAATTTATCGTCATATTGGGACTTAGCTAGTTTTTATAATGCAAAGAAGAGTGACTTGAGTGAGGGGGCGGCTGCAGGAAACCTCAAAAGATTGATTGATGAAGCAGTTGAGGCAAGGATGGTTTCGGATGTGCCTATTGGCGCCTTTTTGTCTGGCGGAATTGATTCATCTTCAATCGTAGCATCAATGGTGCAAGCGACTGGTCCCGGCCTTGTTAATACATTCTGCATTGGTTTTGATGAGCAAGGCTATAGTGAGGCTGGTGAAGCCATGCAAGTAGCAAGTTACTTAAAAGCCGCACATCATGAATTAATTGTTGGTGAAAATATTCAGCACGATTTTAAAAAAATAATCCACTCAATGGATGAGCCGGTTGCAGATACTTCGTTTATTCCTTTTTATTTTTTGGCAAAATTTGCCCATCAATCTGTAAAAGTGGCTTTATCCGGGGACGGTGGAGACGAATTATTGGCTGGTTACGAAACCTACTCTGCCGATAAATTAAGATCTATGTTGAGCTGGGTTCCCAAAATCAGCTGGGAGGTATCGCAACAATTGATAGATAGGTTAATTCCGGTAAATCATGGAAAGGTTAGTTTTGACTACAAATTGAGACGATTTGTAAAGGGGCAAAAATTAGACGCAGATCAGGCCCATTTATTTTGGCGGACAATATTCGATGGCTCTGAAAAATTTCAGATAATTAATCCTGAAATTTCAAAAAAAATGTCTTCTATCAACCCGTTTGAGTATCATTTCTCAAAATTGGCCGAAGTGCCTAATGCTCATTATTTAGATCGAGCAATGTATCTTGATTTAAAGACATGGCTACCTGATGATATTTTAACTAAGGTTGATCGAGCAACCATGGCCCATTCTCTGGAAAGTAGAGCTCCATTTTTAGACCGTCACATTGTTGAATTCTGTGCGAATTTACCGGTTAGCTTCAAGATGCGCGGATTCGATAAAAAATTCCTTCTGAAAAAATCTCAGAAAGATATACTGCCAAAGACTGTGCTTCGGCAAAAGAAAAAAGGATTTAATGCTCCTTTAGCAAAATGGATAAATGCAGATCTTAAAGAGGTTATGTATCAGGCAACTTCAAGCGACAAATTAAGGGGATATTTCAAGGTTGAGGAGATACGCAAACTTTGGGATGATCATGAAAAATATAAGTCTGACAATAGTTATAAGCTATTTGGTTTGACTTGTTTTTCATTGTGGTTAGATGCAGCTTAGTATTTTTAAAATTGGGGCGAAAAAATGATTTCAGTTGTAATTCCTGCGTTTAATGAGGGTGATGCAATTCGAGAAACAGTAAAAAATCTACGTCATGTATTGGAGAGTTCGTGTTTAACTCCATATGAAATTATTGTTGTGGATGACGGTTCCGTGGATGCAACTAGGCAAATAGCGATTGAAAGTGGTGCTGTGGTTGTGAAGCACCCTCATAACTTAGGGTACGGCGCAGCTCTGAAGACAGGCATTTTACGGTCTCAGTACGATACGATTGTGATAACAGATTCTGATGGAACCTACCCAATTTCTGAAATACCAAATTTGCACGATAGGTATTTGGAAGGTTTTGACATGGTTGTGGGGGCTCGCCAAGGTGTCGTTTATAGAGGGTCGTACATTAAATGGCCGTTAAGGATAATATTAAAATTTCTCGTTGAATGGACGGCTGGTAGAAAAATTCCCGATATAAATTCTGGCTTGAGAATTTTTTCAAAAAAAACAATTACCGGTTATTTTAGTAGACTATGCAATACATTCAGCTTTACAACATCAGCCACTTTGGCATACATGATGACGGGTCGATTTGTAGCTTATATACCCATTAATTATGCTGAGCGTATTGGATCATCACATGTAAAGCTTTGGAGGGATTCCCTTAGAACTTTGCAATTTATAGTACAGGCAGTTACCTATTACAATCCCTTGAAAATATTTATTCTTTTGGCTGCAGTTTGTATGGCTGGGGCATTAATTAGCTTATTAATTGCGTTAATTTTTCATATTGCAACAGGTTTTATCATGTCAGTTATGTTGATCGCCTCTTCAGTGTTGATTTTTAGTCTTGGACTTTTGGCTGATTTATTGCGTCAAATGATGAGTCAGTCAAATGTGTAAATATTCTTCGGCTACATTTTCTTGCTCTATGGTTTCAGTAATTAATGTCTGAAGATATAGAGGGTATACATTTCTTAGTTACCGGTGGCGGGGGATATTTAGGGCGCCATCTAGTGGATGAACTTCTTTTAAGGGGCTCATATATTACTTTGTTAGCATCCTCGCAAATTGAGTTATTTCATCCTAGGTTGCGGAAAGTTAGCTGGAATTTATCTTGCAAGAGTCATCAGCTATTCTCCTTAAATTTCGATAGCAAATTTCCAAGGCCAGTGGCTCTCATTCATTTAGCGCATTCATGGAGTAATGCTAAAGATGAAAAGGGTCAAAGTATTAATCTCCTTGGCACCCTTTCTCTCTATGAGTGGGCAAAAGAAAAAAATATAAGATTTATTTTTGCGTCCTCTATTTCATCTAGAGAGAGCGCGCTAAATATATATGGAAAACTAAAATTTCTTATCGAGAAATCTTTAGATGCTCCAAATGTGGTTATTGCTAGAATTGGTTTAGTATACGGCGGTAGAAATCTGAGTCAATGGGGTTTGTTATGCAGTCTTGTTGGTAACACAAGAATATTGCCGATGATTGATCCATGGGTTCGGGTTCAACCCATTCATGTGGAAGAGGTAATAGAGGGCTTAATTTGTATTTCAACTCAAGAGAATCTTTCTAAAAAAATCTATACATTAGCAGCTAGTAAAGACATATCTTTTGGTAATTTTTTGAAGCTGATTTCGGAGCAAAAATTTCGTAGGCATTTGCTGATAGTGCCTGTTTCAAGCAAATTTATTTTTACTCTCCTTAAGCTAGTCCCTGAAAATTTTATTAATACTGGAGCAATTAAGGATAGAATACTTGGGTTAGTTGGCATAACAACGGTTAATAATGCTGAGGAGTTAAAAGAGCTTAATCTTGAGGTTGGAGATATAAACATATCTGATGCTGTTGAATTTACAGATGAACTAATTGCTAATGAAGCAATATTCATAATGAAGAGTATTGTGAATAGGCGTCCAAACTCTTCTTCCGTTGAAAAATATGTACTAGCTGTTAAGCATTATCATCAGGGAAGACCTTATCAATTTCCATTTTGGGCTATCAACTCATTTCTTATCCGGTTCATAGAGCCGCTTCCTTTTGTTAGTGCAAGAAACACAAAAGCAAGTGACCTTTTGGATCGATTTAATTTGGCTTTAGGCATTCTTGAGTCCGGCGAGTCATCGCCTTTGGTCTACAACTACACGTCTAGCCAGAGCAGCAAAGGTGCCTTGCTATGTTTTTTTATTTCTGAGATGGTTTTTTTGCCTTTTCGCTGGCTTTATTGGAAATTAAATAAATGAATTCCAATGACCATCTTTATGATTTCATAATTATTGGAGCCGGTCCCTCCTCGGTATCTGCGGCTTGGCCATTAGTCAAGAGCGGAAAAAAAGTGTTAATGGTTGATGCCGGCGCGGATCAAATTCCCCCGGAGAGTCAAAAAAATTATTTCTCTCTTCGCAGCCTGCGCGATGGTAACCACGGTAATTTTTTTCAAGGGAATGACGCTTCTAAATTATTAACTAAGGGTTTTTCATCTCCCAAGTTGAGGGCTAGTGGTGAAAATTTTAACCAATATTTAGAGTTCAATAAGTTAGATCCTAATAATTTCACGCTGACAGGATTGGTTGGTGCTGGAGGTTTATCGAGAATTTGGGGTGCGGCTTGCTCATGCTATGACGATTCTGATTTAATTAATTCTTCTGTCAAGTATAAAGATTTATTACCTTCCTATATAGAGATTGCCAGGCGAATTGGCATGAGTGGAAATAATTCTAGTTCTATAGCAAGTTTTATTGGCGATCAGTTGCCATTGCAAGGGGTGCTTGAGCAAACCCCTTTAATAAAAAAAATACTGAGTTCGTATGGAGCTCAAAAAAATTGTAATGGTTTTCTCTTGGGCGAAACCCTTGCAGCTGTTACGACTAAGGCTTTAGGTTCTCGAGGGGCATGTTTGGGCGAGATGCGTTGCATGTGGGGTTGCCCTCATCAGTCGATTTATTCTGCAAAATTCGATATTGAGCAACTACTCCTTTTTGCAAATTTTAATTTTATACAAAATGTAGTTGTTGATGATTTAATTAGGTCTGAGTCTAATGATTGGAATGTGGCTGGCGTGCAAGTGGGTTCTGGCGAAAGAGCGAGTTTTTTTGGTAAGAAAATACTTTTAGGTATGGGCACATTTTCCACTACAAGATTGATAATGAAAAAGTTTTTGCCAAAAGAAAAAACTTTAAGGGTGCTCCATAATCCTGCATTCTCTGGAGCCATGCTGGTTCCCAGTTTTGTGGGTCGCCAACTTCCTTCTAGCGGTTATGGAGGGTCGCAGTTATGTTTCAAGATTCCATTATCAGCAAGCGATCCTGGGGAGTATGCTTTTGGATTAATTTATGATGCTGCGTCATTGCCTGCATATGACTTAATGAGGCATATGCCATTTACAAGATGTGGAGCAATAAACATAACAAGAAGTTTGCTTCCCGGCCTAATTGTACTAATGGTCTATATGCCATCGAGTTTATCGGATTCCTATGTTTCTCTGGACCATGATGATCGTCTTAAAATTCAGGGCAATTATGGTTTGAGTTTCCCCAAATCATATGCTAAATGCGTTAGCTTAACAAAGTCATTCTTTCGTAAACTCGGAGTCTATAGCTTGCCAGGGTCGTTTAAACCCTATTCTCCTGGGGCTGAAGTTCACTACGGATGCAGCTTATCTTCAAATGACTTAATTTCAAAAGATGGCGAACTATTAATGACAAAAGGAATATATGCTATTGATGGATCCTCATTGCCTACATTGACAGCTAAAAGTCACACACTAACCATTATGGCAAATGCAGATCGCATTGCCCGTGGACTAGTATGAGCATCATTTTTGATTACCTATCCCTATTATTTAGATTTAAAATATTGCGATACTTAGTCGTAGGGGCTATTGGTGCTTTGATTGATATTGCCTTGTTTACATTGGCAACTTACCTGCTTGACTTGCCCTGGCTTATTTCTTCCATTGCTTCATCCCTAGTTTCCACGTTAGCGGGATATTATCTATCTATTTTGTTTGTTTTTAAAAGCGGAGTTCGCTACAAAAAAGTTCAGGAAATATCAGGTGTGTTTCTAATTAGTTTTGTTGCATTTATTATGCATCAGTCTTTATTGTTTGTTTTGATAGAGATTCTAAATATAAACATAATCATTTCGAAAGTAATTACAATTGGGTTAATTTTCTTTTTCAATTATTTGAGCAGAAGTAAAATTATATTTCCCCAGCATCATTAAATCATCTTTACTTTAAGATCTAGTCATGAATAAGAAAAAAATTGCATTTATTTTGGGAATAAGACCCGACATCATTCGCGCTGCTTTGATCATGAAATATCTGAAAAGGGCTGATGATATTGAAGTGGTGTTCATCTGGTCCGGCCAACACTATTCAGATAACCTAAAGGGAATCTTTTTTCGAGAATTTAATATGCCAGCCCCAGATATTGATTTGGGATGCAGTGGGGAGACTGACGCTGAGATTGCATCTCAACTAATTGCAAAATTGTATCCGGTTCTTGAGGAAATGAAACCAGAATGTGTGGCATTTTTGGGGGATACTAATACGACTATTGGATGTATAGCAGCGGCTCAATTAAACATTCCAATTGTTCATGTTGAAGGATGTTGGCATTCTTATGATTGGAGGATGCCTGAGGAAAAGTTTAGAACCATGATAGATCATCTCTCTGATGTGATTTATACATACGAGGAAGAGTACAAGGAGAGGGGCGTAGCTGAGGGTTTGAATCCGAGAAATATTGTTGTTGTACGAAACCCAATTGTAGATATCTTGAATGAATTCTACTTTTCCCAGCAAGAGCGCTTAAATTCAATTGCCACACCTGAATTCTTTGAGTCAAAAGGCATTAAAGATGGCGGGTATTACTTGATGACATGTCATCGCCGTGAAAATGTTCATATTGAAAAATCGTTTCGGTCGATCATGCAACTAGTTGAGTCTTCTGATTTACCTATTTACTTCCCAGCAAGCTACAGAACTCAAAAGGTAATGAAGGAGTTAGGTTTGATCAATGTGAGAAATCTAATTGTCGTAGATCCTGTGGGTTACGATGAAATTCTAATTTTGATGACACATAGCAAGGGAGTTATTACTGATTCGGGCACTATCCCAGAGGAGTGTTCTGTATTAAATATCCCCTGTGTTCAGATGCGTAAAGCCACTGAAAGGCCTCAGGTCTACGATGTAGGCGGTTGCGTAAAATTCGATCCAGATAGGATTGATCTTTACCCCCCCGAACTGATCTTTAGAAAACTAAATGGCTTAGTTGGAAAGAAATGGGACCATACCTTAGGGGACGGCGAGTCTTCGAGAAGAATTGCCGATGACTTAATTCAAAGGGTAAGAACGTCAAATCTTCGTGGCCACCTATATGAGCATAATCATTTACCAATACAGCGGTCTCTGAGAGAGGATGGGCTAGATTAGGGGTTGGCCTAATTCGTTGCTTCAAGATAGCGCATTACTGTATCAATTTTTGACCATCGCCCCTTATTCATAATCACAGGCATGCTCGCACCAGATTTTAATAAATCTTGGGCTGCGCCGACGCGCATTGAGTGGCCGCTAATTTGAGCAATAACCTCTTCTGGAAGTTCGGCATTTTTTGCTAGAGTTTATATATGCGATTAATTTGGCTGCTTTTTAGTTCTGGGGTAATATCAGTTGCGTTATTAATTCCTCTAAATAGAAAGCCCTCAATTAGTTTTGCCTCTTTTATCCATAGATTGATTGCATCGGCTGATCTTTGCGTTAGAAAAATCCACCTACCTTTAAGTTCTTGATCGGTTTTGCTTTTACGTAAACGTATCTTCATTGGAGTTTCATGGTAATCGCTATCTATCTTAATGTCTGAGATTCTCAATGAGACTAACTCGCTACGTCGACACATGCTGTCATAAGCAAGCAAGAGTAAAGCGTTGTCTCTTATTCCCCTGAGATTTTTGGTGGTGGCTTTCAACATTTTTTCAAGAATTGGCGCAGTTATTCCAAAGGCTTGTTGGCTATATCTACCTAATGTTCTATGCATTCGGCGTAATTCAACTTTTACGATGGGGTGCTGGGTAGGGTCATTGAATAAATTGAGCTTATGAATGCTCGAGATAGCTGCAACGGCAATTCGGATGCTGGAGGATTTGAGTCCACTTCTGGTTAGTTTGGATATATAGTTAGCCACGTCTTTTGGTTCTGCGGGCAAGGAATTTGCATTGCTCTCTTCGCAGAATTGAATGAATCTATCAAAATTGGATTTATAGGCGCGTATCGAGGATGGTGCGTAGGCGCTCTCTATTAATTCAACTGTTTGGTTAAGTATTTCATGTGCGGTAAGATTCATATCATTTATGCATCCTTTAAAGACACTAATAGTGTCATATAAGAAATTAAAAATTTCAATTATTACTTCGGATCAAGTTAAGGTTGCAAAAGCCCTTTTAAGGTGGTCTGGAGAGGATCTGGCTAATAAATCGGGGGTCAGTCTTTCAACAATAAGACGGGTTGAAGCTCCGGAGAGTATTCCGGAAGGTCAGAATTTGAAGACCTTGTTTGCTATCAAAGTTGCGCTTGAGAGTGGTGGGGTTGAGTTTATTGGCACTCCAGAAGACCGCCCTGGAGTTCGTTTGAATATCAACAAAAAATAATTTGCATCGGCCTTAAGACTTTTGTTTTTCTTATGCCTATGGGGGGTAGTTAAATTGACTTTAATGCCCTAATGAATTTTACAAAACAGAATCATTCTCATTTATCAGAGTGAGAATACTAATTTATTTCTACTTTTATCTACTTTAGATAATTTATCCAAATACACTTTGATAAATATTGATTGTTTTTCAAAGGCAAAAGTGGATGGTTGATTGAGGGGTAAGGGTGCTAATACCCCTTAGCATTTATTTTCAGCTTAGGTCTAATTTGCCCTAAAATGGCTCCATGTCTGTTCTAGTTCTCTCCTTTCTGATTTCTTTGCTTGTCACTTTGTGGGTGGTTCGCTATAGCCACTTGCATTCGCATTTGACGGCCGATTCTGATTTTTCTGGAGTGCAAAAATTTCATACGACTGCTGTCCCTCGTGTGGGCGGCGTAGGAATTTTCTTAGGAATCTTGTTGGCGCTATTGATGCGTTTTTTTCAGCATACTGAAGTAGGTACCTTTGGCCTGCTGCTGATTGCTGCGTCCTTACCTGCTTTTTTATCAGGCCTGATAGAGGATATTACCAAGAGGGTTGGTGTACGCGCGCGCCTTTTAGCTACGGCTACTTCTGCAGGTTTAGCTGGCTATCTACTCAATGCATGGCTAAGTAGCGTGCAAATCTTGGGCATTGATAATCTCATGCTTGCATATCCATTTGCGGCTATCGCGATTACGTGTTTTGCTGTTGCCGGTGTTGCGAACGCATTTAATATCATAGATGGCTACAACGGATTATCTGCGATGGTTGCTGTCATTATTTTATCGGGTATAGCTTATGTTGCTTTCCAGGTTTCCGATCCCCCGATTATGGTTGCTGCCTTGGCAATGATTGGTGCTTTATTGGGCTTTCTAGTTTGGAATTACCCTCGTGGCCTGATCTTTTTGGGCGATGGTGGCGCTTATTTTGTGGGTTTTTGGATCGCAGAGCTATCTGTATTGTTAACCTCTCGCCATCCTGAGGTATCAAAGTGGTTTCCTCTACTGCTTTGTTTCTACCCTATTTTTGAAACCCTCTTTACGATCTATCGTCGTGTGATACTAAAGCGAGTACATCCAGGTATGCCAGATGCCTCTCACTTACATCAGTTAATCTACATGCGCATTGTGCGCTGGTCAATTGGAGGTGGGGACGGCATGCCAACGACACAACGCAATGCAATGACTTCGCCCTATTTGTGGGTTCTAGCAACCCTATCGGTAATTCCAGCTATTTTATTTTGGCGTTACCACTTAGTTTTAAAAGCTTTTGCTGCTCTATTTGCCATCACTTATGTGTGGATCTATTGGAGCATCGTGCGCTTCAAGGCGCCCGACTGGATACGTATTCGTAATGATGAGTAACCTAGTTTGTTGCTTGCTTACTTCTATGGCACCAAACTCAAGAACAAATACTCAAAGAAGATAATTAAGTGCACTACACCTTGTAGTAGGGTGGTTCTACCTATTGCTAGCGTGAGTGCTCCTATAAAGAAGGTCAAATACATCAGCACTACATTAAGGTCGCTGATTCCAAGGCTTAAAGGTAGGTTAAAGTAAATGGCAATTGCTGCAATTGTTGGTATGGAGAGGCCAATACTGGCAAGCGCTGAACCCAAAGCTAGATTCAAACTGCTTTGCAAGCGATTTGCTTTGGCTGCTCTGACTGCAGCAAATCCTTCTGGCAAAAGTACTAACATTGCAATCGCAATGCCTACAATCGTCTTTGGTGCGCCAGCAGCTTTAACACCTGCTTCGATGGCTGGGCTAAGTAATTCTGCCAGACCGACCACGATGATGAGTGAGGAAATGAGTAGCGCTACGCTAACTATTGTTTTGAGATTACTTGGCTTGGGCGCATGAAAATTAATATCATTTTTTTTATCTTCCACTTCGGGTAAGTAGTAGTCTCTGTGGCTCACCGTTTGGAAGAAGAGAAAGGCTGCATATAGTACAAAAGATGCAATTCCTGCAAAAGCCAATTGGCTTTTAGTGAAGTCTGGACCGGGTGTGCTAACGGTGACAATCGGCATGACCAAAATAAAGGTGGCGAGAGCAGTTAAAACTGCCAATGCAGAGTTAGTGCCCTCATTGCGAAAGGTCATTTCATGATGGTGTAAGCCACCAATAAAAATACAGAGTCCGATGACGCCATTGAGGACAATCATTACTGTTGCAAATACTGCATCTCGCGCAATAAATTGAGAGCCATCATGACCCGAAAGCATCATAGAGATAATGAGAGAGACTTCAATAATGGTCACACTAATGGCGAGCACTAAAGCGCCATAGGGCTCGCCTGTTTTATGTGCCACCACTTCTGCATGATGTACTGCGGATAGTACGCCACCAATCAACATGACAGCCATCAGAGCAATAAACCAATTTTGACCGGCAAGAGAGTGAAGAATTTCCATTAAGAGGTCTTATCCGAAATGTGCTGTGAACACTTTTATGAAATTAAGGTTAAGCTTGTAAGCTATTGAATAATAAATAAAACTATTTTCTTATTGGAGTTTATAACTATTTATGAAGGCAATCATCTTTTTTGGCCATGGTGCTAGAGATCCACGCTGGCGCGAGCCTTTTGATCGCCTTGCCGCCTTGTGGCGGGAGCAGCAACCCGATACTTCTGTTGAGTTAGCATTCTTGGAAATGATGCAGCCATCATTAGAAGAGGCGGTGGCTACTTTGGTAAGCGCCGGTGCTACTCAAATTACTATAGTTCCTGTTTTCTTTGGACAGGGCGGTCACTTGCGCAATGATTTTCCAGTGTTACTGGAAGAATGTCGGGGTAAGTTCCCCAATATTCAATTAAGCACGACGCCTGCCGTTGGCGAGAATTTGGCTGTTTTGCAAGCTATTGTCGACTTCGGGACTAGAGCTATCTGAGGTGTTATCTAAGTGTTCGCTTGAGAGTGTCTTACTTCTTAGAGCTTCGCCAATCATAATGAGGGCTGGTGAGCTGCTATCAAACCAATTAGCGGCTTTGCCATTTGCTAGTTCAGCTAAAGTGCTACTCCACAAGCGCTCACGTTTCGTGCTGACGGCCTCCATAATATGCACTGGAGTATCTGCGGTTTGATTGGGACTTTGCTCAATTAACTGTTGTGCAATCTTCGCGGCATCTTTACGGCCCATGTAATACACGAGCGTATCCGCATTAGGATTAGGTAGTGGCTGAAAAGCTTGTCCTGGAGTGATATTTTCAGTGCCTTGCGCGAGAGTAATAAAAGCAACACTACGCGATACCCCACGCAGCGTTAATGACTGTTGGATGCTAGCTGCACCTGCCAATGCTGCAGTAATTCCTGGTACCACTTCCACTGTAATACCATGGGATTTTAAAGTCTGGATTTCTTCATCAGCTCTACCAAAAAGCATTGGGTCACCACCTTTGAGCCTGACGATGGTTTTGTATTGCTGAGTTGCATCAATCAAGCGCTTATTAATAAAGTGTTGCGCTGATGAGAGCTTGCCACAACGCTTGCCTACAGCAACCTTAATTGCTTGCGGGCAGAGGTCAAGCATTTCAGGCTCAACCAAAGAATCATGAAACACAATGTCTGCTTGAGCAAGTAGGTTGGCACCACGCATAGTTATCAGATCAGCAGCACCGGGACCAGCGCCTACCAAATACACTTTTGCAGGCGTATTTTTGTCGTTAGGAGCGCTTAGTCTAATCATTTGGATTTACTTGAATGCTCAAATGCCAAGCGTTGTACGCTTATCACGCCAACTGTTTTGAGTACTTACGGAGAATAAGTCAAATTGCTTAAGCGCCACATCTAGATTTTGATCTGGTCTCAGGGCAAAACTATCAAAGCCAACTCGAGCACCTTGCAATAATTGATCAATCAATACATCACCAATAGCTCTTATCTCTCCCTGCCACTGAAAACGATCTCTAAGGAGGGCGGCAGTGCTAAAGCTTCTACCATCTCTAAAGATAGGGAAGTGCGCACCCACGATTGGCCATATTGCCTTACCTGATTCCACTAAATCCGCATGCTTCAAAATATCATCGTCTGCCGCGAACCAGACTCCAATTTGACCAGCCTTCGCTTTAGCTTGAATATCCGCTTCATGGTGATGGCTGATCCACCAGGTAAATGGCACCAGCACTTTAGATTTGCAATGCTCTAGATCGGGCAAGCCACCTTCATCTTGGCTGATACTCCAAATCAGCCATTCATTGGGCGCTAAGGTTGGTTTGCCATTCTTTGGAAAGTGCAAAATTTGCTCGTGGGCAGCGATCGTATTGGGAGTATTTGCATTGGTTAGACTCATGCTGCATCTTCCCCAGTAACTTTGCTATTGGCCTTATCTTTCTTCTTGGCATTCTTGTAGGCAGCCTCTTTAAATGGAGTTACTCCAAGACGGTTGTAAGTCTGAATAAATGATTCATCATCGCTGCGGTTGCTTACATATGTATTAATGACATTCGTAATCACATCTGGAATCTCATCGGCATAAAAAGAAGGGCCAATCACTTTGCCAATCGCTGCATCGTTACCTTGTTCACCACCTAAGGTAATTTGATACCACTCTTCACCATCTTTATCGACACCGAGCACGCCAATATTGCCAACGTGATGATGGCCACAGGAGTTAATACATCCTGAAATATTCAAACTGATATCACCCAGGTCAAATAAGTAATCCAAGTCATCAAAGCGCTCTTGAATGGCCTTAGCTATCGGCAGGGACTTGGCATTGGCCAGGGAGCAAAAGTCTCCACCGGGGCATGCAATGATGTCAGTGAGCAAGCCGATGTTTGGCAATGCCACTTTTTGCTTTTTCGCTTCTTGCCAAAGTTCAAACAGTTTTGTTTGCTCAACATCGGCTAACACGAGATTTTGTTCATGTGTTGCGCGTAATTCACCAAAACTATATTGATCAGCAAGATCGGCAATTGCTAGCATTTGTGCGGTAGTGGCGTCACCAGGTGCTACTGTGCCATGTGGCTTCAGTGAGAGTATTACGCTGGCATAACCGGGAACTTGGTGTGGTTTGACATTGCGCTCTAACCATCTGGTGAATGCTGCTTTCTCTGTTGTGCTTGCAGTATTGATCACTTCCTCATCAGACAGTTTTGGCAGGATTTTGTAAGCAGGTTTTGTGAAATGCTTGGCTACACGATCCCACTCTGCTTGAGTGAAGTTGTCATCACTATGTTTAATGTGCAGCCATTCACCCTCAACTTGACGGGCAAATTCTTCTGGACCTAAGGCTTTGACTAAGATTTTGATGCGAGCCTTGTAGAG
>CAZHWF010000026.1:2012-15499 GCA_964536365.1 uncultured Polynucleobacter sp. | reverse complement strand
GCCAAAATCAAATAGCTCGTTTAAAGCTGCACGAACAGTTCTACCTGTTAATAAAACATCATCAATCAAAATCACATTGGCACCGTTTACTTCAAATGGTAAATGGGTTGTCATTGTGCTAGCAGTACGTAAGGCGGTCATACCTTTCTCTGCATAATCATCCCGATGAAAGGCGACGTTAATTACTCCAAAGTGAGGAAGACCTAAATCACCAGCTAAACGCTCAGCAATCCATGCACCACCCATAGCAAGACCAGCGAGCTCAAAAGTACCTGCTTGCATGCGCTTTCGCAGGTTCTCTAGTAGTTTTCCGTATAACTGTTCAGCATTCATTCTCTGGTTTACGCTTTATTAGATTGATTCTTAAAAAACTTAACTCAAGGTCTTGGTATGTTGCTCTGCAAAGTACTGTTCCAAAATCAAGGCTGCAGAGTGTGCATCTAGATTGTCGTGCATCTGTGGATCGCCCTCCAAAATTACTGAGGTATAACGCTCATCTACCCAATTAACTGGCAAATGAAAGCGTCCATGCAGTTGATTGCCAAAACGCACTGCCTTAGCGGTCATTTCATGAGGACTGCCATCAGGATGGACTGGACGGCCAACCACCAACTGGTCTGGCTGCCACTCCTCCAATAACCCTGCAATATCTTTAAATAAGGCATCAATATTGGGCGCAGCAATAGTCTTTAATGCTTGCCCTGATTTAGATAAAGAGTTTCCAACAGCAACACCGACTTTACGAGTCCCATAATCAAATGCCATTATTGTTAATGGCTTAGGCATGACCAGCCTCACCAGAAAGGTCCGATAGATCAAAGCCAAGGTGGCTAACTGCCTTTTGATAGCGCTGACTAGATGGAGTATTAAAAATAATATCCGTCATTTGCTCACGTTCAAGCGGCACATTCATCCAGCCATTTAATGTAATTTCTTCTTCAAGCTGCCCAGCACTCCAGCCTGCATAACCTAGTGTCATCAAAAAATTCTTAGGTCCACTTCCCGAGGCAACTGCCTCAAGAACATCTTTTGATGTGGTCATCGTAAGACCACCGGGGATGATCAAAGAAGAGCTATAGGGGGACTGCGGATCAGACTCATGCAAAACAAAGCCGCGTTCAATTTGAACTGGTCCCCCAAAATACACTGGTTGCTCTAGTAATGGAGCAATCTCCAATTTCAACTCAATTTTGTCGAATAGTGTTTTTAGGTCAACCTCTGTTGGTCTATTCACTACCAATCCCATTGCCCCTCTCTCTGTGTGCTCAAAAAGATAAATCAAAGAACCGGCAAAATTTGGATCCACCATTCCGGGCATAGCAATCAGAAACTGGTTTGCTAGGTGATCTGCTGAGAGGGAAATCAATGACTCTGGCACAGAAGAAGGTTCTGCAGCAGGGGGTGCTTTTTTAGCCGAAGTCATAAGGCTTATTTTACAGAATATCTAGATTTTTCCAGTAATCCAGTAGGCTAAAAGGCCAACAATTTCATGGATCAGGAGATTCCAGTTATGAGCACCATTAACGAGGTCAAACATGGTCCATTGAAGGCTATTAGCCGTTTGATAATCGACCATGAGTGGAACAACTTCTATACCTTGCTTCTGGAAATTCCTTGTCGAGCGATACATATGACTGGCAGAGGTAATCAAAAGCCATGGCTTTATTTGCCCTGTATCCGTCCTTGATCCAAACTCCTCGATCATCAATTTCGAATGAAGTGCATTTTCATAGGTGTTGCGAGATTGATTTTCATAGTGAGCATTTTGCTCACTTAAACCTTGTTCTTTCACTAATTGCTTAAATGCATCCGCCTCAGAAATACCTCTGGGCGTAATTCGCCCAGAATATCCGCTATAGATAAAAGGCAAGTCTGGGTTCTTCCTTATCACCTCAAATGCTTTGGTTACTCTTTCAGCAGATGAATATATCGAGACTTCACCACGATCAACAGCAATTTCTCCACCCTCTATGGCGCCACCCAAAATAATGATGCCGCCAATTTGATCCTGCTTTAGTTTTGCGTAATCTTCTTTAACTACCGCATTCTCAAGAGCCCTGAGGAAAAATTCAGATGTCGGCAAGTAACCCACCAGAGCAAGGTCTAGCAGGGCCAGTATTAACAATCTCTTGCAAAGAACTGGTTTGCGCAAAGATAAGAACGATAGTGCCAGCAAGATAAAGATAGGCACCCAATTGAGAGGCTCAATGCAAAATTGCACCACCTTCGAGAGAATAAAAAAGATCGTATCCATAATTCCTTCAGATCTTAACCCGACTAACCCATTGCACTACCTGCAAATAGCCTAAATAAGCCCTAATATAGGGGTTATGCAAAAAGCGCTTGTATGGCTCCGCCGTGACCTCCGTCTCTATGACAATGCAGCCCTTCACCATGCTCTGAAGCAAAGTGAGAAGGTTTGGCTTACTTTTATCTTTGATACGGACATTCTCAAACCCCTATTAAACGGAGAGTTGGATCCTAATGGCTTAAAGCACGATCGCCGAGTAGATTTCATATGGCAAGGTTTGAAACAGATAGATGATGAACTTCGCAAACAAGGCGGTGGTCTGATCGTTCGCTTTGGCAAGCCAACAGAATGCATTCCTGAAATTGCCAAAGAGCTCGGCGTTGATACAGTCTTTACCAATCACGACTACGAACCATCAGCAATCGAGAGAGATGCAACTGTTAAAGCATCTCTAGAAAAAATGGGCATTCATTTTGAGAGCTTCAAAGATCAAGTGATTTTTGAGAAGAAAGAAATTCTCACAAATTCGAATACTGTTTTTTCTATTTTCACGCCGTATAAAAATAATTGGCTTAAAACGCTTCAAGAAAAGGATCTTGCTGCTTATGATTGCAATCCAAAGCCTGGTCAACTGGCAGCGATACCCAAAAAACTAGACCAGGCTTTTGTCTCTCTTGAATCGATGGGCTTTTGCCCTACTGGCGTAGAAAGCTATTTACCACCTGGCTCCGAGGGTGGTCAGGCTTTTTTAAAAGACTTCTTGATGCGGATCGATCGGTATCAAGTTGGCAGAGACTTCCCAGCAATTAAAGGTGTGAGTTATCTCTCTACTCACTTACGTTTTGGGATGCTATCCATTAGAGGTCTGGTACGCGAGGCTCATCGCAGAATGCTTGCAGGCAGCATGGGGGCGACGATTTGGTTAAGTGAGCTGATATGGCGAGATTTTTATTTCATGATTTTGGCCAATCACCCTCGCTTAGCAACGGGAGCTTCTTTTAAACCAGACTATGACAACATCGTTTGGGAATCTGGCGCCAAAGCTAAAAAATTATTTACCGCATGGTGCGAAGGTAAAACTGGATATCCACTAGTAGATGCGGCCATGCGTCAACTCAATCAAACTGGCTACATGCACAACCGTTTACGCATGGTGGTAGCTAGCTTTCTGACTAAAGATTTGGGTATAGATTGGCGTTGGGGTGAAGCTTATTTTGCCGAGCACCTCAATGACTTTGAGTTGTCTTCTAACAATGGTGGCTGGCAATGGGCCTCATCTTCAGGATGCGATGCGCAGCCCTACTTCCGCATTTTCAATCCCATTACCCAATCCGAAAAGTTTGACTCAGAAGGAAAGTTCATTAAGCGTTACCTCCCCCAACTTGAAAAACTCTCCAAAAAATCCATTCACGCCCCCTGGATGGCAGGTCATATTGAGCTCGAGGCGGCAGGACTAGTTCTCGGGCGTGATTATCCATTGCCCGTTGTGGATCATGATGAGGCCCGTAAAAACACCTTGGTGCGCTATAGCGTAGTGAAGAAAGTCACCTAATCCGACTCCACTTAGACTTCCGATTTAATATTAGGTATGTCTAAGATATTCGCGGTAGGGGATGTGCAAGGATGTGCGCCCTCACTTAAAGCCCTCATTCAAAAATTACCTAAAAAATCAAGAATGATTTTCTTGGGAGATCTAGTCAATCGTGGTCCAGACTCCCTGGGAGCATTGCGAAAACTCAAAGCCCTACAAGAATCGGGGCGTGCCGAATGTATTCTTGGAAATCATGACCTCCATCTTTTGGCGATTGACGCTGGATTGCGTAAGCCCAAGGGATTAGATACAGTCGACTCCATTTTGCTTGCACCCGATAGGAAAGAATTGATTCATTGGATACGTAATCGCCCCATGGCATTAAGCAATGGGAATGTACTCACAGTGCATGCCGGAGTACTGCCGCAATGGGATTTACAACAAACTATCGAATGCGCTCAGGAAGTAGAGAAAACGCTCCGTAGTAAATCGTACAAAGACTTTCTTGCCAATATGTATGGCAATATACCCAATCAATGGAGCAATAAACTCAAGGGGCACGAGCGCTTGCGAGTTATCACCAATGCTCTGACAAGAATGCGTTTTTGTACTCCAGCAGGAAAAATGGAGTTTGAAAGCAAGGAAGGCTTAGAAGAAGGTCCTAGGGGTTACATTCCTTGGTTTACTGTCCCCACCAGGAAAACCCAAAATGTCCTGACTTATTTTGGTCACTGGTCAACATTGGGTTTATTACGTCAACATAATGTCATTGGCTTAGATACTGGCTGTGTATGGGGCGGCAAACTGACTGCTCTTGAGATCGCTGAAACCAACAAAGATTCGAAGAAGCTAGAAATAATTCAAGTTGATGGTTATGACCATCCTCTCCGGATGTAATAACTATTTACCACTATTTACGCAAAAATTGCGTTAAAGCTTTTTGAATGCGTTTTCAGCGGCAACAATGATGGCTTCAATCACCTCATTATCATGCGCAATAGAAGTAAATCCAGCTTCATAAGCTGAAGGCGCTAGATAAACTCCTTGATCTAACATCAAGTGGAAGAATTTCTTGAATGCTTCAATATTAGTTTTGGTAACCGCTTCATAAGAAGTGGGCACTTGATTGGCAAAATAAAAACCAAACATACCGCCCACGCTATCCACCGCAAAAGGAATATTTGCTTTATCAGCCACCTGCTTTAAGCCAGCCATCAACTTCTCAGTCTGGCCAGTCAAGCACTCATAAAAACCTTCACGAGCAACAATCTCCAAGGTCTTTAAGCCTGCAGCAACGGCTACTGGGTTGCCTGATAGTGTGCCAGCCTGATAAACATTACCGAGCGGGGCCAATTTAGACATGATTTCTTTCTTGCCACCAAAAGCTGCCATGGGCATGCCACCGCCCATTACCTTACCCAAACAAGTCAGGTCAGGTGTAATGCCTTGCAAAGACTGTACACCACCCAAAGCAACCCTAAAACCAGTCATCACTTCGTCATAGATTAAGACGCTGCTGAATCAAATTCATATTGCCTGCAATTGGCTCCAAAATTACTGCCGCAATTTGATTGCCTTGTTTTTTGAAGACCTCTTCAATCGCCTCTACATCGTTATATGGCAACACTAGAGTGTGCTTAACTAAATCTTGTGGAACGCCACCAGAAGATGGGGCATTTTGCGTAGAGTCAGCAAAGGTCAGCAAACCCGATCCCGCTTTAACTAATAAGCTATCGGCATGTCCGTGATAGCAACCTTCAAATTTAATAATCAGGTCACGGCCTGTATAGCCACGCGCAAGACGCAGAGCGCTCATAGTTGCTTCGGTACCGCTCGATACCATGCGCACCTGTTCAATACTAGGCATGAGCTCACAGATCCGCTCAGCCAACTCAATCTCACCTTCAGTGGGGGCGCCATAACTAAAACTAGTTTCTGCTGCTTTTTGCACCGCAGCCACCACCTCAGGATTGGCATGGCCCACAATCATGGGACCCCATGACATGATTAAGTCGATGTAACGCTGATTATTGGCATCCCAAAAATATGGGCCCTTAGCTTTAGAAACAAAACGGGGAACGCCACCAACCTGACGAAATGCCCTCACCGGAGAATTCACCCCGCCAGGTATCGTCTTTTGTGCGCGCTCGAATAAAACTGCGTTTTGGTCTACTGTTGCCATTATTACTTTCGAATCAAATCAATTAAATTGCCATCATTTCAAAATCTTCTTTGCGTGCACCGCACTCTGGACAGGTCCAATTCATTGGTACATCTTTCCAAAGAGTTCCTGGGGCAATACCTTCTTCAGGTAATCCAGCAGCCTCGTCATAAACCCAACCGCAAATTAAACACATATAAGTTTTAAATTCCATTGCTTTACTCCGCTTATTTTGATCTTTTATTTTCAGAATATTTTGTTTCTTGATCTTCTATTTTAAGGTTTAGCGCACCCTTAAGTTGGACGCTTTGCATGCATTTCAAACTTAAAAAGACGACATTCCAAAGGTCCATTAAATAAAGGCGTCCGCTTTGACTCTTTAATGCGCAATTGACCTGGAAGTGCCATATCCGCTGTCAAAACAAAAATATTCCAACCACCAAAATCATCTTTGAGGTGTTGGCCAAACTGCCTCAAAAATTCTACAAATTTTGGATCTTGCTCTTCTTGAGCTTGTAGCTTTTTCAATGATTCACGACTAGAACGCTTGGCACTCTGACGACCAGTCTCTAAATTCAGCTCAAATCGATTATCTAATTCGCCATCATGGCGCCCATCTTGATCTGGGTTGCGATCTTGACCACGCCCACCCTTAATCACCAGCCTCTCACCATACGGTGGATTTAATAACATGATGCCATCGCTAACACCACCTGGAGCTTTGGCAGCCAAAGCATCGATTTGACGCACGAGGGGCTGATCTGGCAACTGCGCCCTTTGCCAGTTCCCCTTAAACATAGCAACCAATTTCTCATTGATATCACTGCCATTGATATTCAAAGAATCAACATCAGGATATTGTTTTCGTTTTTCCAGCATCTGAGCAAGAGCGCCCTCTTTTATATCGACCCAGTGCCTTTGCTCAGCAGCCTCGTTAAAAGGCTTTAAGCGCTGAAATCCAAAACCATGTGCAGAAGTGACTAGCGGGCGATACGCCAAGCGACTAGGTTTAAGATCATCACCATACATACCAGCGCGAATAGCCCCAGGCGGTATGGACAACGCCATTTGCGCAGCCTCAATCAAAAATGTTCCGCTACCGCACATGGGGTCAAATAACACTTGGCCCGGCTTCCAATTGGTAATCGAGAGAATGCCCGCCGCTAGATTTTCTTTTAAAGGGGCATCGCCTTTTTCATCCCGCCAACCACGCTTAAACAATGCCTCACCAGAGCTATCTAAATAGATAGTGACCTGGGTCGCAGTTAAATGCGCCTGCACTCTCACATCCGGAAAAGCAGTATCGATACTTGGTCGGTCGCCAGTGACATCACGCAAGCGATCCACAATGGCATCTTTAATTTTGAGAGTGGCAAAATTTAAACTCTTCAAAGGGGAGCGATGCGCAGTGACATCTACTCGTAAGGTTTGCTTTGATGTAAACCACTCTTCCCATGCCAAGCCACTAGCCAACTTATATAGATCGTCCTCTTGTCTATAGGGGGCTTGTGCCATCTGTAGAAGCACACGACTTGCAATACGAGAATGCAGGTTCAGAGCCATCGCGCCCGCCAAAGGCGCTGCAAGACCAACACCACCTGTAGGGCTAGTAGGAATGGGGTCAATAACCCATGCCCCCAAAGCCTTGCATTCCGGGCGAGCAGCGATCTCTGCTAGCTCCTGAGCCAGCGGCACTTCTAATCCACCTGGACAAACAACAAAAAATCTCATGGGCTAACAGTCTTTAATGGGGATATTAGAAATAAATCAATATTGCAATATTGATTATCTGAACTTAGGGTTTAAACAAAACCAAAGCAACAACAATGACTAGCAAGATGACTGGAACTTCATTAAACCAACGAAACCAAACACCAGATCGTTTATTGACACCAGCTCGGAATTTCTTTAACAAGCTTAAGCAAGCATGGTGATAACCAATCACCAAAATTACAAAAAATAATTTAGCGTGCATCCAAACATCGCCACGGCCAATGCCAAAGTGAAGCCACAATGTTAGACCCAATAAAACAGCCGGAATCGCCAAGATCGTCATAAACCTAAATAGACGATCAGCCATCCCCAATAGGCGGCTATAGGCTTCGGCATTTTTTTCTTCTGCCAAATTCACAAATATCCTGGGCAAATAGAACAGACCAGCAAACCATGAGGTGATAAAGACAATATGAAAGGTTTTTATCCAAAGGTAGGCGTTGTCCATATGATTTGCTCTTTATCTAATTTGTTTAATTGATTGAATTAAGTACGAATCTCGCCATGACCCATGACGACATATTTCAAGGAGGTAAGGCCATCCAAGCCAACTGGGCCGCGGGCATGCAGCTTGTCATTTGAAATGCCGATTTCAGCGCCCAGGCCGTATTCAAAGCCATCGGCAAAGCGTGTGCTGGCATTGACCATCACGCTAGCGCTATCGACCTCACGCAAAAAGCGATCCGCTTGAGCTTTATTGTTAGTAATGATGGCATCAGTATGCTTACTGCCATATTGCTCAATATGATTCATCGCCTCATCAATATTGGCAACAGTTTTAATCGACAAAATGGGTGCCAAATATTCAGTTTGCCAATCCTCTTCTTTAGCATCCACTAAATTCGCAAAGCCGTTTGCTTCAAGGGTTTTACGAGTTGCTGGATCAACTCTAAGCTCTACGCCCTTGTCTTGATATATCTTGCAAAGCGTTGGCAATACTTGATTGGCAATAGCTTCATTTACGAGCAAAGTCTCCATTGCATTGCATGGCGCATAACGTTGTGTCTTGGCGTTATCGCAAACCTTAATCGCCATCGCGACATCCGCATCGGCATCGATATAGGTATGACAGATTCCGTCTAGATGCTTGATCATGGGTACACGCGCCTCAGCCATTAAGCGAGCAATTAAACTCTTACCGCCGCGAGGCACAATGACATCAATATATTGAGTCATCGTAATCATCTCGCCAACAGCGCTACGATCCGTAGTGGTTACCACCTGTACCGCGTCTTTAGGCAAGCCCGCTGCCGCTAAGCCTTCTTGAATAATTTGCGCCAGTAAAGTATTGGAATCAATTGCCTCAGAGCCACCGCGCAAAATGACTGCATTACCAGACTTTAGACACAAGGCAGCCGCATCGATCGTCACATTAGGACGAGATTCGTAAATGATGCCAATCACTCCTAACGGAACACGCATTTGACCAATTTCAATGCCGGATGCTTGTTTTTTTAAAGCGGAAATTTTTCCAATGGGGTCATCCAGCGAGACGATTTGCTCCAATCCCAAAGCCATGGTTTCAATCGTTTTGGGCGTCATAGTTAAGCGATCAACAAATGCAGCATCCTGACCATTGGCTTTGGCGCGCTCGACATCTATCTGATTGACTTTTTGAATCTCATCCGCCTTCTGACGGATCACCTTGGCGATATGCAACAACGCTTGATTCTTTTGCTCGCTAGAGGCGCGCGCCATAGCGCGAGATGCGACTCGCGCTCTCGCACCAATGTCTTGCATCATTTCTTTAACGGATGAACTCATTTCTAATCTCTTCTACTTATCTCTTATTTCTTACTTCTTTTTACTTACTTCTTTTTGTCTAGTCTTTTTTGCTTTATTTCATTTTGTCTATTTTTTACTTAACGCAATAAGTTGCCGACTAAACGCAAGCCATCCCAGGGGTCTGCAGGCAAGTCTATCGCATGAAGACCTTTAACCTGGCGATCTAAGCCCGCTGCGACCTGCATAGCTTTGCGCAACTTTAAAGGCTGCACCCTTCTTAATGCTGCTGGGTATAAACACTCTTTGTTCCCCCAGATGCGGTTAGCGCGCATGAGATTTTGGACAGACTCTCCCGCATCACTTGCCGCCTTTAGTTTAGATAGTATCCGAAGCTCTTCGGTGACGCTCCACAAAATTAAAACTAAAGGCTCACCCTCACCCTTCAGACCATCTAACATTCGGTTCAGTCTTGCTAAATCACCTGCCAGCATCGCCTCTGTTAATTCAAAAACGTTATAACGAGCCACCTTCAAAATAGAGGAACGAATTTGCTCCTCGGTTAATATTCCAGCAGGGTATAGCAAGCCCAACTTGAGAATTTCTTGATGAGCGGCTATTAAATTGCCCTCCACTTGATCCGCAATAAACTCCAATGCGCGCTGCCCCTCGGGGCCGACCTCCACTTCCTGATTCTGGCGCTTTAGACGTCCCGCAATCCATTGAGGCAAGTGATTACGATCCAAAGAATCAATCTGAATAGCCATGCCAGCATCATCTAAGGCACTAAACCAAGCCGAGGTTTTGGTCTTGCCATCCAATCGAGGCAAGATGATGCACACCACTGTATCCGGACCATCAGATCCATTTGCTTGCGAAGCAATTTGCGCAGCGAATTGTTTTAGAGCGTCGGCCCCATCACGACCAGGTTTGCCCGTCGGAATACGCAACTCTACCCAGCGCTTATCGCCAAATAAAGACATCGTTTGGCCAGCGCTTAATAAATTACTCCAATCAAATCCGCGCTCTTGAAACAGCACTTCACGCTCAGTAAAGTTTTGCTTTTTGGCAGCAGCCCTTAATTGATCCATCGCTTCCATCATAAGCAATGGCTCATCACCACTAAAAATATAGAGCGGCAGCATTGGCGTACCTGAACTTAAAGACTTCAGGTGTGCTTGCAAGGCATCTACTTTAACCATGCCCTATAAGCCCTTTAAAAACCTCTGGATTGCGGCGCTCTTGCGGCGGCGGCAACACGGCGCAAGATTTGCACTGCCAAATCTCTACGCATTAAGCTTAAGAATTGTTGCATCTGAGTATCCGCAGCCAATACCGTGGAAACACTAAAGTCCATATCGCGGGTCATATAAATCTCGGCCTCAGGCACCACATCAGTCCCAGACAAATCATATGCTCTAAACCCTACTCGAATATTAAGGCGATATGCGGATACCTGACCATTCGCGTTATAAGCCAAAATCTCACGACCATTGATATCGTTAGTAATGTCCAAAATCAGATCAGCATCTTTTGGGTTGATAGCTACTTTGGCATCTGTTCCAGTCAGAATCGCCGTCTGTAAGTCCGCTCTGAGCGGGGGCGATGGGTTGCCAGTAATCGCAATCACTTTGAATGGTAAATCCACCATTCCGCGCAAACGATAGCCACAAGCAATTAAACCACTTACAGGCGCAGTGGCAATGAGGCCAATGACTGCCCGTCGAAGAAGATTTACGCTCATGTCTATTCGCTCTTTATGGGTTAGGCAACAATATTTACTAAGCGACCAGGCACAACAACTACCTTCTTAGGGCTGCCGCCATTCAATGCTTTTTGTGCAGGCTCACTTTGCAATGCCAAAACTTCAATCTGCTCTTTACTTGCATCGGCTGGCACCTTAATATCGCCACGCAATTTACCGTTAATCTGCAACATTAAAGTTAACTCCGTTTGCACCAAAGCGCCCTCATCGACAGATGGCCAAGGCGCATCCAGCAAAGGTCCGAATGACTTTTCATAGCCAAGATCTTTCCACAGCACATGTGTCATATGAGGCACGACTGGGTACAGAACGCGCAGCAGAATGCTGAGGCATTCGCGCAAGACAGGTGCGCTGATGGCAGCATTCGAATCGAGCTTAATCGGCTCAAGAGTGTTGAGCATTTTCATGGCAGCAGAAACAACTGTGTTGTACTGGCGACGCTGGTAATCGAAATTGGCTTGCTTCAGAATGGTGTGCACTTCACGACGCAATTCTTTTTCAGCATCACTTAGATCTTTAGGTAAAGCATCGGAAGCTTCGCGCAGTGCACCCGCTTGACTACTGGAATACATCCACACTCGACGCAAGAAACGCGAGGCCCCATCTACACCAGCCCCAGACCACTCTAACTGCTGCTCTGGAGGAGCGGCAAACATCACAAACAGACGGGCTGTATCTGCACCGTACTGATCGATTAATGCCTGCGGATCAACGCCATTATTTTTACTCTTGGACATTTTCTCAACACCACCAATCACTACCGGTGTGTTTGAACTGTCACCAATCAGTTTGGCACCTTGAGGACGACCTTTTTCGTCTAAGTCCAATTCCACATCAAGGGGATTTAACCAAGTTTTTTTACCGGAAGCATCCTCAGAGTAATAGGTCTCATTTAGAACCATTCCCTGCGTCAGCAAATTCTGGAATGGCTCATCGAAAGTAATGAGATTGAGATCACGCATTACCTTGGTCCAAAAACGCGCGTAGAGTAAATGCAAAATCGCATGCTCAATGCCGCCAATGTACTGATCCATTGGCATCCAGAATTCATTACGCTCATCCACCATGGTCTTGGCATTTGGACCGGTATAACGCATGAAGTACCAAGAAGAATCCACAAAGGTATCCATGGTGTCAGTTTCTCGACGAGCGGGTTTACCGCACTTCGGACACTTCACATTTAAAAAGTCCGCGCGCTTATTGAGTGGATTACCGCTACCATCTGGAACGCAGTCTTCAGGCAACACTACAGGCAAGTCTGCTTCAGGCACTGGTACCGCACCACAACCAGGGTTGCTCTCATCGCCACAATGAATAATCGGAATCGGTGTACCCCAGTAACGCTGACGTGAGATCCCCCAGTCGCGCAAACGATATGTTGTCTTGATCTCACCAATGCCTAGTTTTTCTAATTCTTTCGCAACAGCGCTCACCGCCTCATCATGAGATAAGCCATCAAACTGAGCACTATTAAAGCAAACTACACCTTCTTTTTGGGCATACCAATCTTCCCACTGCGTAGCATTAAACATCGGCGACTCACCTTTCAGCGCAATCACTTGTTTAATCGGCAAATCATATTTGAGGGCAAACGCAAAATCACGCTCATCATGCGCCGGCACACCCATCACTGCGCCATCGCCATAAGACATTAATACGTAGTTACCAACCCAGACTGGTACCGGCTCATGCGTCAAAGGATGTGTGACATAAAGGCCGGTGAACATGCCTTCTTTTTCTTGAGTTGCTAGATCTGCTTCAATCACGCTACCTTTTTTACATTTCTCAATAAAGGCTGCAAGCTCTGGATTGGTAGCGGCTGCCTTAGTAGCCAAAGGATGTTCAGCAGCTACCGCACAAAAGGTAACACCCATAATGGTATCGGCACGTGTTGTAAACACATACAAAAGACCACCCTGAATAAAGTTGCCATGGTCATCGGCAATCTCATGCTTAAAAGCAAAACGCACACCGCGGCTTTTGCCAATCCAGTTTTGCTGCATCGTCTTAACGCGCTCTGGCCAACCCAAACCATCTAAACCAGAAAGTAGTTGCTCAGCATAGGCAGTGATATTGAAGTAGTAACCTGGAATTTCACGCTTCTCGACTAGCGCTCCAGAGCGCCAGCCACGACCATCGATTACTTGCTCGTTAGCAAGCACTGTTTGGTCAATTGGATCCCAGTTCACCACCTGCGTCTTACGATAGGCAATACCTTTTTCCAACATCTTTAAAAAGAGCCATTGGTTCCAGCGATAGTAGTCAGGACTACAAGTTGCCACCT
>CAZHWF010000026.1:0-2002 GCA_964536365.1 uncultured Polynucleobacter sp. | reverse complement strand
AGCAATGTTGTCGTAGGTCCATTTCGCTGGCGGCACTTTATTTTGTATCGCCGCATTTTCAGCAGGCATACCAAAAGCATCCCAGCCCATCGGCATGAGGACGTTATAACCTTGCATACGAAGTTGGCGAGCCATCACATCGTTGATGGTGTAGTTACGCACATGACCCATATGTAATTTGCCGGATGGGTAGGGCAGCATAGAGCAAGCGTAGTACTTAGGCTTTTTATTGCCTTTGGCATCCACGGCATTTTCTGTTACTTGATAGACTTGCGCAGCCTCCCAATCAGCTTGCGCGGCCGCTTCAATCTTGCGGTAGTCGTAATCCTTACTCATTGCTCGACAACTCTTTTCTTCTATTTTTTCTGAACTTCATTAATCAATTATTTGCGCAGACCAAGAACATCTTGCATATCAAACAAACCATTACTTTGGTTTTGCAAGAACCGTGCGGCGCGCAATGATCCTTGGGCATAGGATTGACGGCTTGATGATTTATGGCTAATTTCAATACGCTCGCCATCGCCAGCAAATAAGACTGTGTGATCACCCACAATATCGCCGCCACGAATAGTGGCAAAGCCTATCGAACCTTCTTTACGCTCGCCAGTGTGGCCCTCGCGTGCATACACAGCAACATCTTCTAACTTCTCGCCGAGAGCATCCGCTATGACCTCGCCCATCTTGAGCGCGGTTCCCGATGGAGCGTCTACCTTATGCTTGTGATGCGCCTCGATAATTTCAATGTCATAACCTTGATTGAGCATTTTGGCGGCAATCTCTAAAAGCTTGAAGGTCGCGTTCACGCCAACACTCATATTGGGCGCAAACACAATTGCTAATTTGGCGGAGGCTTTTTTCAGACTCGCGATTTGCTCAGCGCTAAGGCCAGTTGTACCAATAATCATTTTGGTACCCGTCTTTTCGGCAACGGCTAAATGCGCCATAGTGCCTTCAGGCCTCGTAAAGTCAATCAGAAATTCTGCGCCTGCCAAAACTCCAGCCACATCAGATGAAATCAATACCCCAGTTTTTTTACCCAAGAAAGCGCCAGCATCTTCCCCCAGCTGTGGGCATGAGGCATGCTCAAGCGCGCCCACCAATTGTGCGTCAGTTGTATTGAGCACAGCCTCAATCAGCATTTTTCCCATACGACCTGTTGCGCCAGCAATTGCGATTTTCATCATGTGTTTTCGTTTCTTAGCTTTTTATTCAATGGTCGAAAGGTTGCTATGCGCATACCAATCAACGCTACACAAAAATAATTTCTACTTAGTTTGACTCGCCGGCACTTCATTGAGGCTGCCTGGTCCTAACTGCGGCTGCGCAGCCGACTCATTCTTAGAGGAGCTAAAAAAGTCCCAGAATGAACCACTGACATTAGCCGGAGGAGCGGGTGTGCCTGCCGCTAAGTTGTCCGTCTTGCTAGGCACCAACACCTCAGGTTGTTGTAGCGGTGGCGTTACAGGCGGCTTATTCGATCCCGTCATTACATCCCAAAATGAGCGCTTCGTTTTTGCATAGTTATCGATCTCAGCAACCATCTCTATTTCTGTTGGTAATGCATCGCCCTCAAACTTGACTACCTTATCGCCATCAAAAAATACGGTGACACGACGCTCTTTGCTAATGGGTTGACCAGAACGCTTAAATTCAAAAATGTAATCCCAGCGATTGGCATGGAAGTAACTTGCCAAAAGCGGCGTACCCAGAATTTGACGAACCTGCTCGCGTGTCATTCCCAGCTGCAACTTCGAATACTGCTCACTAGAAATAAAGTTGCCTTGCACCACATCTGGCACATAGGGTCTAAAAATCTTATTCATCCACGCGCGCTGAGTTTCATCAACAGCGGATGTGCAGCCACCAATTCCCAACAATCCAAAAAGGGTTAGAGCCAAAACTCCCAACCTTAGGGGGGAATAAATACCCTTCCAAGAGGGACTTAAAAAGCGGGTAAAAAGTTCAAGGCAATTTTGCATGGCTGGCCGTATCATTAAGA
>CAZHWF010000025.1:0-15890 GCA_964536365.1 uncultured Polynucleobacter sp. | reverse complement strand
GCGTGCCGAAAAGGAAACGAGGTTTTTATCAAGTGCTTGGTGGAACAAAAGGTGCCAGCGAGGAGGCGCTTAAAAACGCTTATCGCAAGCTGGCAATGAAATACCACCCCGATCGCAATCCTGACAGCAAAACAGCCGAAGCTCAATTTAAAGAAGCTAAAGAAGCTTACGAAACTTTATCTGATCCGAATAAACGTGCCGCCTATGATCAATATGGTCATGCTGGTGTTGATCCATCCATGGGCGGTGGCTTTGGGGGTGGTTTTGGTGGCGGCGGTTTTGCTGACGCATTTGGAGATATCTTTGGAGATATCTTTGGTCAGGGTGGTCGCCAGTCAGGTCCCCAAGTCTATAAAGGCGCGGATTTGCGCTACAACATGGACATCACTCTTGAGCAAGCGGCCGAAGGTTACACCACTCAAATCCGTGTGCCCAGTTGGAGTAATTGCAAGCCCTGTCATGGCACTGGCGCGGAGCCAGGCACAAAGGCGGAAACCTGTACAACCTGTAATGGGCATGGGCAAGTTCGTGTTCAGCAAGGTTTTTTCTCTATGCAGCAAACGTGTCCGAAGTGCCGCGGCACTGGAGAGTACATACCTAAGCCTTGTAAAACATGCCACGGTAGTGGCAAGCATAAAGAGCAAAAAACACTAGAAATCAAAATCCCCGCTGGCATCGATGATGGGATGCGTGTACGTTCAGTTGGTAATGGCGAGCCAGGAATTAATGGCGGCCCAGCCGGCGATCTCTATGTAGAAGTCCGAGTCAAGCCTCATAAAGTATTTGAGCGTGATGGTAGCGACTTGCATGTCCAGATGCCGATTTCATTTGCAACCGCGACGATTGGCGGGCAAATTGAAGTGCCTACGCTTGCTGGAAGGGTTGAGTTTGAAATTCCAGAAGGTACGCAAACTGGTAAGACTTTCCGTTTGCGTAATAAAGGTATTAAAGGACTGCGCTCCAGTTTAGTTGGGGATCTGTTTGTGCATGTTCTGGTGGAGACGCCAGTGAAGTTGACTGATGAGCAAAAGAAATTGCTGCAAAAGTTTGATGAGAGCTTAAAGTCTGGTGGCGACAAACATAGCCCTCAGCAAAAAGGCTGGTTTGATGGACTGAAGAGTTTCTTCAGTTAGTTCTTTATTTGGTTTTAGTAGCTTTTGGGATTTGGCTTTGCTGGTAATTAACCAGCGAAGCCATGCTCGGACCCTGGGAATTTTCCAGACTTTACTTCTCGTACGTAAGCTTTAATAGCTGCCTCGACAGAGTGATGACCATCCATAAAGTTTTTGACAAACTTAGGTGGCTTACCGGGGCTAATGCCCAACATATCCTGTAATACCAATACCTGGCCAGAGCAATCCGGACCAGCACCAATCCCGATAGTCGGAATGTGGAGTTCAGCAGTAATTTTTTCTCCCAATGAAGATGGAATAGCTTCTAAAACCAACATCTGAGCTCCAGCATGTTGGCAGTCGATTGCTTGCTCAAGCATCACGCTGGCAGCATCCTTGGATTTACCTTGTACTTTGTAGCCACCCAAAACATGTACTGATTGCGGCAGTAAGCCCAAATGGGCACAAACGGGAACACTGCGCTCTACCAAGTAGCGAATCACATCTACTTGCCAGTCGCCACCACCTTCGAGTTTCACCATATCTGCGCCAGCGCGCATCAGCATAGCCGCTGAATCCAAAGCTTGCATGGGGTCACCATAACTTGCAAATGGTAGGTCGGCAATAATAAATGCGTGAGTATTGGCGCGAGCCACGCATTCAGTGTGATAGGCCACTTGCTCAATCGTCACTGGTGTCGTGCTCGAATGCCCTTGAATAACATTTCCTAATGAGTCGCCTACCAAGATAGTGTCTACTCCGCAGCGATTGAGAAGTGCTGACATCGTGGAGTCGTATGCGGTGAGCATAGCAATTTTTTCACCCTCGGCATGCATGGCGAGGAGCCTAGTAATTGTGATTGGCTTGTCGCCCTGTAAATAACCCATGGCGAGAGTTTAATGAATTAATGAGCCGTTTGGCTATAAACATCTTTTTCCCCGCAATTACAGTTCCTGCAGGGGAGTTTTTCAATTCTTTGGTGAGCTACATTAGGTAAATAAGCCTTAAGTTCGCCCCAGTTTGGCAAAGCGATATTCGGCGCTATCTCTAGAAGCGGTAGCAGTACAAACGACCGCTCAATGATTTTTGGATGTGGAAGCATTAACTCAGTTTCATTCTGAGTTACGCCTTCAAAAGAAAGGATGTCAAGATCAAGTGTTCGTGGCGCATTTACATAGGGACGCTCACGACCGAATTCTTGCTCGATGGTTTGGCAGACATGCAATAGTCCATAAGGACTTAATTCAGTTTCGATCTCAATTACAGCATTAATGTAATCTTCGCCGGCAGCTTCGACGGGCGCACTTTGATAAAAGCAGCTTTTTGCCAGAATTTGTAATTCAGCGCGTAAAGCAAGGCAAACAATCGCATCTGCAATGAGCTGACGCGTGTCGCCAATATTGCCGCCAAATCCGATAAATGCCCGTGCCATAGGTTTCCAAACTCAAGATGAAGCTACTTTACCGAAATTTATTTAAGTTTGCTTAGCTTGCTGCACTGTCTTGGGGTGCTGCGGTTTTTGGCTTGCGCCGCCGCCGTCTTTTAGTTGGGCTGGAATTATTGCCAGATTCTGTTTTGGCGCTAGCCATGAGCTCGTCTTGCCCGCTTGGGTCAGCGGCTATGAAGTCTGTCCACCATTGGCCAATCGCTGAATTTAACTCCCCAGTCGCGCAGCGTAACAACATAAAGTCATACCCCGCACGAAAACGTGGTGATTCAATGAGACGGTAGGGGTAACGCCCAACGCGCCTCTCAAAACGAGGCTGCATAGACCAAATTTCACGCATATCGCTTTCAAAGCGGCGTTGAATTGTCATTCCGCTGCTTTGGGTTGCGATGGTATCGTCCATCGCCTCATGCAGGGCGGGAATATTAGCCATGCCTTTGGCTAGGTTGGCTTTCCAGTTCTTTAATAAATCAGGCCAAAGCAGCGTGGCAAATAAAAATCCAGCCGATACGCTTTTGCCAGATTGAATTCGGTCATCGGTATTGGCTAAGGCTAGCCTGACAAAATCATTGGCCTCTTTGGAGGATGCGCTTTCATCTAGGATGTGGTCAAGCAATGGGAGTAGACCATGATGCAACCCTGCATTTTTTAAACCCTGAATGGCTGCCCAGGAATAGCCTGACATTAGAAGTTTGAGAATTTCATCAAACAGTCTGGCAGCGGGGACATCGTTTAAAAGTTTTCCCAGTTTTGCAATTGGCGCACGCGTAGCGTTATCTAGCTCAAAACCAGTCTTCGCCGCAAAGCGAACTGCTCTGAGCATCCGAACGGGATCTTCGCGATAGCGTTTTGCTGGATCCCCAATCATGCGCAGGGTTTTCTTTTGCATGTCGGCCATGCCGCCGTGATAGTCCAGTACGGTCTCCGAGGAGGGGTCGTAGTACATCGCATTGATTGTGAAATCTCTTCTTGCCGCATCCTCGCCTTGAGAGCCCCAGACGTTATCGCGCAGAATGCGGCCACTTTCCGCCACGTGATCTCCCGCGTTATCAAGCAGCGCTCTAAAGGTTGATACTTCGATAATCTCAGGATGCCCTTTGCCAAAAAAAGTGACATGCACGATTTGAAAGCGTCGACCAATCAGGCGTGCTTTACGAAAGAGTCTTTGTACTTGATCGGGTGTTGCATTGGTTGCGACGTCAAAATCTTTCGGGCTAATTCCAAGGGCGAGATCCCTGACAGCCCCGCCAACAATAAATGCCTCATAGCCGGCTTGCTGTAGGGTTTGAGTAACCTTTACAGCATTTTTTGAAAGTAAATGAGGATCGATTCGATGGGCTTTTTTGGGAATGCGTTTTGGGGCACCGCTGTTATTGGCGTGGGTGTGTTTAGCCATCGGATCACGCCGCAAAATGCGCTTGATAAATTTAGTAATCATGCAAACAATTCAAGAATAGGCCAGTTACGCTGCTTGGCTTCTTTGCGAAGACGATCATCTGGATTGGTGGCGACTGGATTGCTGACTTTCTCAAGCAGAGGGAGGTCATTCATTGAGTCAGAATAAAAATAACTGTAAGGCAAAGCACCCAAAGAAAGGTTTTGAGAAGCCAACCAGTCATGCAAATTCTGAATTTTTCCCTCACGAAAGTTTGGGATGCCTTTCACTTCACCGGTGTAATTAGATAGAGGGTGATTGTCTGTGGTCGCTGGCTCTGTGGCAATCAGATGTTCGATGCCAAAACTTTCCACAATAGGGCGAGTTACAAAACTATTGGTGGCAGTGATTACACAACATAAATCACCTGCATCTTGATGGCGCTTTACAAGATCAAGTGCTTCTTGTCGAAGTTGCCCATGAATCACTTCGTTCATAAATGCGTCATGCCACTCTTTGAGCTGTGCCCGAGAATGCTCTGATAGCGGCTTTAATGCAAAGCGTAAAAACTCATGAATATCGAGCTTGCCATCCTTGTAGTCTTGATAAAAGCGCTCGTTTTGTCGCGCGTAATATTCGCTATCGACAACTCCAATCCGAGCCAAGAATTGACCCCATTCGTAATCGCTATCGCAGGGAAGGAGGGTATGGTCTAAATCAAAAAGGGCTAACTGAGTCACAAAAAAGCATTCAAAAAAATTATTTAGGCTGTAACAACTCTCTTACAAGAGGTAAGGTTACAGCACGTTTTGTTTCTAGAGAGTAAGCATCTAAGGCATCTATTAATGCCATCAAGCTGGGCATATCTCGATAAAAGCGACTTAACAACCAAGGAAGCACATCTGGGGATAAAACCAATCCTCGGGCTTTGGCGGCCCCCTCTAATGCTTGTATTTTCTCATCATCATCCAAAAGCTGGGTCTGAAAGATTAGACCCCAAGCAAGGCGGGTCCGTAGATCTTCGCGAAGCTTCAAGCTGGCTGGCGCAGCATTGCCGGCCATAAAAATATGAATCGCTTTGCTTGCCTGCACTCCATTAAGAATGCGAAAAAGAGAGCCAACAAGGCGCTCATCCAAAGAATCCACATCATCTACGGTAATGACGGAAGGTTCGGCGCTCTCAGCAAGGGCGTTCATTTTCTCTTCAAGACGAACCCATGCGCTTGGATCTAGTGGACTCAGCGAAATGTATTCAATGTCAGCATGTTTTGCCGAGTTGCCGATTGCGTTAAGTAAATGTGTTCGGCCAGAGCCTTCTGCTCCCCACCAGTAAATCCAGCGTTGATTCAATGGGTTGCTATGTTTCTCAGATGTTCTTGTTCTCCAAGAAAGTGCCAGCTCTTTTAGAGTGGAAATTAAAGCAAGGTCTTTTCCTGGGAGGTAGTTTTCTAAACTAGCTTCGGGAGAGTGGCTGATATCAAGCGCAAATTGTTTTGGAAGCGAGGGCGTATTCATTGCAACAAAATTTACTTTTGATACCAAGGAGTTTGTATATATACAGACCAGAGGTATTTCACTAACACCAAGCTTACGGCGCTGATAGGTAAGGCCAATAAGACCCCAAAGAAGCCAAAGAGCTTGCCGAATAAAAGCAATGCAAAGAGAACCGCAACCGGATGTAGACCAATGCGCTCGCCCACCAGACGGGGCGTTAAGAAGAAACCTTCTAAAAATTGTCCAATGCCAAATAGAATTAATACGCCGATAATTTCCGCGCCTGGACCAAATTGAAGTAGGGCTGATAAGCCTGCGAGCGTGAATCCCAAGGTAATGCCGATGTAAGGAATCACAATCATGAGTGCTGTAAAGACGCCAAGTGCCGCAGCGCCTTTTACGCCAATGAAGCTCAAGCCGGCGCTGTAATAGATCGCCATAATCGAGATGACAATTAACATGCCGCGCAGATATTGCGAAAGCAATCCATCGGTATGCATTGCCAAGTGATGCACTGTATTTTGTGCGCGCAGCGGAACAACACTTTTCACTAGATTAAAAAAATGATTCCAATCAATCAATAGGTAAAACATCACAAAAATAATTAGCACTGCATTCACAAAACCAGCAATGACTGAGCTTCCAGACATGAGCACGGTCTCGATGGCTGATGTCATTAAGCTATCTGCGTTGTCATTGATATGTTCAGTGATTTTGTGGGTAGCGCTTGCTTTGAGGGTAACCCAGTCAAAATTGATGCGATATTCACTTAGTTTTGGCCCTAGCCATGCCTGGGTATTGGCAATCCAGTCTGGTAGTTGGGCTTTAATAAGGGGGATTTCATATTTGAGAAGGCTAATCAGCAGGCTTAGGATGAAAAAAACCAGGCCAAGCCCAATAATCATCGCCAAGGCAGCGGCCACCGCACGAGGCAATCGATGTTGCTCAAGCCACAGGCAAATAGGGCGTAAGGCATATGCCAGAATGAATGCGGTGAGAAAAGGGGTAAAAATTTCGGCCATCTTGCTTCAATCCTCTAGAATTCAATGATTCTACTGACGAAGTAGCATTTTTCACTAATATTCCGGCTCTCATATGACTTCATCTACTAATTCTTCCTCAAAAGGCCTTTCCTACCGTGATGCTGGCGTCGATATTGATGCTGGAGACGATTTGGTTGATCGTATTAAGCCGCTTGCCAAGAAAACGATGCGCGAGGGCGTTTTAGCTGGAATTGGTGGTTTTGGAGCCTTATTTGAGGTACCGAAGCGTTATAAAGAGCCGGTATTGGTTTCAGGTACAGATGGTGTTGGCACCAAGCTGAGATTGGCATTTGAATGGAATCGCCACGACACTATTGGTCAAGATTTGGTGGCGATGAGTGTGAATGACATTTTGGTCCAGGGTGCGGAACCACTGTTCTTTTTAGATTACTTCGCTTGTGGAAAGTTAACCGTTGATACTGCGGCAACCGTTGTCGGCGGTATTGCAAAAGGTTGTGAATTATCTGGTTGCGCATTGATTGGTGGCGAGACTGCGGAAATGCCGGGTATGTATCCACCAGGTGAATATGACTTGGCTGGGTTTGCCGTAGGTGCGGTGGAAAAATCAAAAATTATTACTGGAGCAACTATTGTTCCAGGCGATGTGGTGCTGGCGATTGGCTCTAGTGGTGCGCATTCGAATGGTTACTCTCTAGTACGCAAAATTATCGAGCGTGCTGGCGCTAAGCCGACTGATGATTTGGGCGGTCGTCCATTGGGCGATGTTGTCATGGCGCCAACAGAGATCTACGTGAAGCCACTCCTCAAATTAATTTCTGAAATCAATGTCAAGGGCATGGCTCATATCACTGGTGGCGGCTTGGTGGATAACGTTCCGCGCGTTCTCCCTGAAAATACTCAAGCGGTTTTACATCGCGATAGCTGGCAAATGCCGGAACTCTTCCGTTGGTTGCAAATGAAGGGCGGCGTTGCTGATGCAGAGATGGTGCGAGTATTTAACTGCGGTATTGGTATGGTGGTGATCGTTGCGCCTAATCAGGTGGATGCTGCAATCAAGTCATTGACAGCACAAGGCCTCAAAGCTTGGACAGTTGGCGAAGTACTTGAGCGCCCAAGCGGTGCGCCACAAACCATCGTTGTTTAAGTGGCAGGCATAACCAAATTACTTGCTCAGAGTTTTCTTGCAATGTTCTAATGCCGCCTTCAGCTCTTCGGGGTTGAAGGGGTCAAATGTTTTTCTTCCTGCCATCGCTCTCAGCCATGTCAGTTGTCGTTTACCGAGCTGTCTAGTGGCTGCTAATGCTTTGTAGCGCATTTGCTCGGCATCAATTTCCCCATTGAGAAATTCCCAAGCTTGGCGATAACCTACTGACCGAATAGCAGGCAAATCAGTGTGTAATGCGGGATTGGCGCGAAGAATTTTGACCTCATCTAAAAACCCGGCAGCGAGCATTTCATCAAAACGTTTTTCTAAGTTGGCATGTAGTCGTTTACGATCGTTCGGCTCAAGTGAGACCAAGTCAATCCATGGGGGGATAGCGGAGCCTTCTCTGCCATCCTCGCTAGGTGAGTTAGCAAGCAGTTCAGACATCGGCTTACCAGTAATTTCGAAAACTTCTAGGGCGCGTTGTACACGTTGAGAATCGTTTGGCTTTAAGCGAGCTGCAGTTATTGGATCAACTTGAGCCAGTTTGGCATGCATGGCTGGCCAGCCTATCGCTTTTCCCTCTTCATCTAGGCGAATCCGAATTTCCAGGTTGGCTGGAGGTAGTGAGGAAAGGCCATGAGCCCATGCACGCCAGTACAACATCGTTCCGCCTACAACGACAGGAATATTTCCACGAGATCTGATCTCTTCGCAAAGACGTTTTGCATCTTTGGCAAAACGGGCCGCTGAATACACTTCGGTTGGCTCTATGATGTCAATCAAATGATGTTTGACCGTGGCTTGTTCAGCTTTAGTGGGTTTGGCGCTGCCGATATCTAATCCGCGATAGACCAATGCGGAGTCCATGCTAATTAATTCAATAGTTACGTCAATCGATTTTGCATACTGCGCCAAAGACATGGCGAGATGGGTTTTGCCTGCGCCAGTAGGTCCAACGATGCAAAGAGTGGAAATCTCTTCTGGGGCATGCTGGTGCTGAATGTAGGGTTCAGTTCGCATACTTCATTATAAGAGCCTGTTAATATCCGCATCAAACCTAAATTTGGAGCATGAATGGATACCCTTTTGCAATTCAGCGATTTATTGCTGCATATTGATAAGCATCTCGATGTAGTGATTCAGCAATACGGTCCTTGGGCCTATGGCTTGTTATTTGCGATTGTTTTTGCTGAGACGGGTCTAGTGGTGGCTCCTTTTTTACCAGGTGACTCCCTTTTGTTTATTGCTGGGGCTTACTGCGCCACAGAGCATTTCAATATTTGGACTTTATGCATAGGCCTATTAATTGCTGCTATTGCTGGTAACACCGTCAATTATTTTGTTGGCCGTTGGATTGGTAAACGAATTTTTAGTAGCCAATCTCGATGGATTGATCGAGGCGCTTTATTGAAGACACACGCTTTTTATGAGAAGCATGGCGGCAAGACCATTATTGTTGCGCGTTTCTTGCCCATCATTAGGACATTTGCTCCATTTGTTGCCGGTGTGTCAGAGATGAATTTCTCACGTTTTCAGTTTTTTAATATTACTGGCGCTGTTTTGTGGGTATTCAGTTTGGTGATTGCCGGCTATTTCTTTGGCAATATTCCTATCATTCGCCAAAACTTAAATGTTATTGTGCTGATCGGCATTGGTGCGGCAGCAATCCCTGTTGTATTTGCTGCCGTTTACAAAATTTTCCAGCGCAAGAAAAAGTAATCCAAATTAGTGCAGCTTGGTTTGGCTCTCGAGTGTGGCAATGTGCTCGCGAATATCGCTCGCATCTTCGGCTTCCGGCATTTCACTGAGATAGCGATGCATATCCTCTAATGCTGGTCGCAAATACTCTAGCTGTGCAAAGATTAATCCACGATCTCTAATTTCTTCTGCTGAATCCGGTAGCAGAATCACCAAGCGCTCTTGAATGCCTAGCAAGCGTTCCCAGCGCTCATGTTCCGAATAGATCATTTTGAGGTTGCGCAAAAAGCGCGACAAAATCTCTCTTGAGCTTGAGGCGCGCAGAAAGATATTGAGTGGCAAGCTAAGCTCACCACGATAGCCCTTGGCATCCAAATAGGGATCGAGCATCTCTTGTAGTTGGTTTTTTGACAAGGACTCACCGGTTAAGGGGTCCATGATGACTTCACCTTGCTGCAAGGAGATACGCATCATAAAGTGATTCGGAAAAGATACTCCGCGAATTTTGAGGCCAATTTGATTGCCTAACTCCATCATCAAAATGGCCAATGAAATTGGAATGCCTCGACGATTTTCTAGTACGTAATGTAGGTATGAATTCTCAGGAGCATAAAAATCATTTGGGTTGGGTCCAAAGCCTAACTCGTTATAAAAAAAGTGCTTCAGTATTTGTAGGCGCTGAATCGGTGAGGTATCTGGCGTTACACGTGTTTTTAATTTGCTACCCAATTGATCGAGTTTATCTAGTACGCCCTGGACATCCAGGTCTGGGTAAGCATGTTGCGCGACAGCAATGGCGGCTTCAGTTAGAGGAAGATGATCATCTTCGGCAACTAAGGAGGTGAAATAGTCGAGTTGTTGTGTTGGCATACAGTCTATTTTGCATGACGCAAGAATTTTTGCCAGCGAATTCCGACCAAACCCAGGGCGGCAAAATAGACAACGGCCGCAACTGCTAGCCATGCACTTAGCAATCCAATACGAAGCCATGGCTCGGACTGAAGGGCAATCCAGTTATGCGCACTTGCAGCATAAAAAAGCACTGCGACAAAGGGAATAAGCGCTAAGCACAATTGACCCAAATATTTCGCCCAAGCCGAGTTGGGTAAGGCGCCGCGACGATGAAGACCAGCCCAGAGTAGTGTGGCATTAAGACACGCTCCTGCACCCACGGAAAGAGCTAGCCCAGCATGGCCTAGCCATGGAACAAATATGAGGTTCGCTAATTGGGTAGCAACCAAAACCAGTAAACCAATTTTGACTGGCGTGCGAATATCTTGGCGAGAGTAAAAGCCAGGAGCTAAGATTTTTACCAAGATTAAACCGATCAAGCCCACTCCGTACGCAGCCAATGCTCTTTGCGTCATCAGCACATCGAGCGCGCTGAATTTTCCATAGTGATACAGGACTGCAGCTAGAGGTTCGCCAAAAATAAAGAGCGCAAACGCACAAGGGGCGGCTAATAAAAACGTAAGCTGCAATCCCCAGATCAGTAATTCGCCTGCATGTACTAAATCATTTTTCGCATTGGCTTTGCTAAGACTTGGGAGCAGCACGGTTCCCAGAGCAACACCTAACAAAGCGGTTGGAAATTCCATCAAGCGATCTGCGTATGACAGCCAAGAAACACTTCCCGCTTGAAGACGTGAGGCAATATTGGTGTTGATGATCAGTGAGATTTGTGCAACCGATACGGCAAATACTGCAGGCCCCATGAGACGCAATACGCGTCTTGCATCGGGGTTGGTAGCTGCCGCTTTTATCGCACTGGGTAATAAACCAATTCGAGGTAGGAGGCCGATGCGTAAAAGGGCGGGAATTTGAATGGCGAGTTGCAAAACGCCACCAATGAGTACGCCAAAACTGAGGGCGTAAATAGGTTGCTCGAAATGTGGCGCCAAAAATAGCGCGCTGCCGATTAACGCTAGATTGAGCAACACAGGGGTAAACGCTGGAATCGCAAAGCGCTGAAAGGTGTTTAAGATGCCGGCAGATAAGGAAACCAGGGAAATTAAGCCTATGTACGGGAACATGATTCTGGTCATAACTACGCTGGCCTCATAGGCTGGACCGCCTTTAAAGCCTGTAGCGATGGCTAAAATGAGCGCTGGAGCGCCGATCACGCCCGCCAATACCGTCAGCAGCAGGGCCCAAAATAAGAGGGTTGAAACCGCATTTACGAGGATTTGAGCTTGTTTTTGGTCTCCCTTGCTGGAAATTTCACCCAAAATAGGTACAAATGCTTGAGAAAAGGCTCCTTCAGCAAACAGGCGGCGCAGCAAATTGGGTAATCTAAAAGCTACATTAAAGGCATCGGTCCACTCGGAAGCCCCGAAGCTACGGGCAATCAGGGTCTCCCGGAGCAACCCCGTAATGCGGGACAACATGGTCAGGGAGCTAACCTTAGCGGCGGCAGAAAGCAGGTTCATGAGCCGATTTTCACCTATTTATTGGTCGACTGGGCTTTTTTGCCCCTTTAAGGTAAAATCTTGGGTTTTGGCGAGCTTGCTTACAAATCGAGCAAGTCCGCAAGGTTTTTAACTAATCGCATTTTGCAATTTATAGAGGCAAGGTTTAAAGATGGCCAATACAGCACAAGCGCGCAAGCGTGCACGCCAAGCAGTAAAACAAAACGAACACAATTCCAGCTTGCGTTCAAAGCTCCGCACTTCCATTAAGGCAGTTCGTAAAGCGATTGAAGCTGGTGATAAAGCAGCTGCTGCAAAAGTTTTCGCAGCTACACAATCAACAATCGACAAGATTGCTGATAAAAAGATTGCCCATAAAAATACTGCAGCTCGTCAGAAGTCACGTTTGTCTGCAGCTATCAAGGCGATGGCAGCGTAATACAGTTTTAGTTTTAGGCTGGTCGAAGTAATTTCGACCTAGGCCCGCTCCTCATCAGAGCGGGTTTTTGTTTTTAGGGCTGGTCTGGGCTTGTTGGGTTGAACTCACATGCCTCTTCGATCGGTAGGCTGTTGTCTTTGGCAAAGTTCATGACAAAGTCTAGCGCTCGGGGATCCAAGTCCCCCAGTCTGGTATCGATTACAACGCATTTCACTTTTGCAATAAGTACTGGTCTGACATAGGGCGAATAAGTGAAGCGGGGGTCACCGGAATCTCCGGGAGGGCGAAAAGTAGCCATCACCCCGCACAAACGCTCCGCCCAGTCGCTGGGCCGAAACGGTTTGCCAGAAGTGGTAATGCCTTGAATGAAAAGCTTTTTGTGGTTCAAGTTCGCGTAATGAAGGTTGTAAAAGTATTGCTAAGCCCTCTAGCTTAACAGCCTGAGATGGCCGTATGATGACTTTAGAGTCCATTTTCGTGCAGTCGAATGTTTGAAGAAAAAATGCAAGCCAAAACTTTAGTAGAAAGCTCAACTATGACATCCCTGGCAAAGCCTCAAGTGCCTGGTAAGGTAAAGCACTATCTCCAGTTTTCCGATCTCACTCGTGAAGAGTATGACTACTTATTGAGGCGTTCAGCCTGGCTGAAAGCCAAATTCAAGAGCTATGAGACATGGCATCCACTGCATGACCGAACTTTAGCCATGATTTTTGAGAAGCACTCTACACGCACACGCTTATCCTTTGAGGCTGGCATTCATCAGCTTGGTGGTCATGCTGTGTATTTGAACACTCGTGATACCCAGTTGGGCCGTGGTGAGCCTGTAGAGGATGCCGCGCAAGTGATTTCGCGGATGACCGACATCATCATGATTCGCACTTTTGGCCAGGAAATCATTGAGCGTTTTGCCGCTAATTCTCGTGTTCCAGTAATCAATGGTTTAACAAATGAGTTTCACCCTTGTCAGGTATTGGCTGATATTTTTACTTTTGTAGAGGCGCGCGGTCCAATTCAAGGAAAAACGGTTGCATGGGTAGGTGACGCAAACAACATGGCCTACACCTGGCTGCAAGCTGCCGAATGTCTCGATTTTCAATTGCGCTTTTCCGCGCCGGAGGGTTATCAATTAGACCCAGCGCGTTTAACACCTAAGGCGGCAAAACATTTAACCATTTGCGCTGATCCAAAAGAGGCATGCGAAGATGCTGACTTGGTTACTACTGATGTCTGGACAAGCATGGGCTATGAGGATGAAAACACTTCTCGGATGAATGCCTTCCAAGACTGGATGGTCGATGAGGAGTTAATGGCTTTAGCTAAGCCAAATGCCTTATTCATGCATTGCTTACCAGCGCATCGCGGTGAAGAGGTTTCAGCAGGAGTGATTGATGGACCGCAAAGCATAGTGTGGGAGGAGGCGGAAAATCGCTTGCATGTTCAAAAAGCGTTGATGGAGTATTTACTCTGCGGCCGTTTGGATTAAATCATTTGTTTCGGTAGTGGTCTGAGTAGTTTTAGTTAATTTAAGTTTTAGTTAATTTTTTGATTGAATAAGAAAAACATGTCTGATATTAAAAAAGCAGTCTTGGCGTATTCCGGTGGTCTTGACACTAGTGTGATCTTAAAATGGCTTCAAGATACCTATGGTTGCGAAATTGTTACCTTCACGGCTGATTTGGGTCAGGGCGAAGAGTTGGAGCCAGCGCGCGCCAAGGCCTTGCAATTTGGCATTAAGCCCGAAAACATTTTTATCGATGACTTGCGTGAGGAGTTTGTGCGTGACTTTGTGTTTCCCATGTTCCGTGCGAATACAATTTACGAGGGTGAATACTTATTGGGCACTTCGATTGCTCGCCCATTGATCGCTAAGCGTCAAATTGAAATTGCACGCTTGACTGGTGCTGATTCTGTTTCACACGGCGCTACTGGCAAAGGAAATGACCAAGTGCGCTTTGAGCTAGGCTACTACGCATTAGAGCCAGGCATTAAGGTAATTGCCCCATGGCGTGAGTGGGATCTGCTCTCGCGTGAAAAGTTGATGGCATACGCTGAAAAGCACGGTATTCCTGTTGAGATGAAGCATAAGCAAGGTGGATCTCCGTATTCTATGGACGCCAACTTATTGCATATTAGTTATGAGGGCCGTCATCTAGAAAACCCAAATGCTGAAGCGGAGGAATCCATGTGGCGCTGGACAGTTTCTCCAGAAAAAGCGCCGGATGCTCCAGAAGTTATTGAGATTGAATTTAAAGCTGGCGATCCTGTTGCAATCAATGGCAAAGCATACAAACCACATGAGTTATTGGCAGAGCTAAATCGTATTGGTGGCAAGCATGGCATTGGCCGTCTCGACCTCGTAGAAAACCGTTTTGTTGGAATGAAGAGTCGCGGTTGTTATGAAACCCCTGGAGGCACAATTCTGCTAAAGGCGCATCGCGGTATTGAGAGTATTACCTTGGATCGCGAAGTGGCTCACTTGAAGGACGATTTGATGCCACGCTATGCAAGCCTGATTTACAACGGCTTGTGGTGGGCGCCGGAGCGCATCGCTTTGCAAACTTTGATTGACCATACGCAGCAGGCTGTTAATGGCGTGGTTCGCTTGAAGCTTTACAAAGGTTCTGTTTCTGTGATTTCACGTGATTCAGCCAATACTTTGTTCGATCAAAATATCGCAACCTTTGATGATGATGGCGGCGCGTACAACCAGGCTGATGCTGGCGGCTTTATTAAGCTCAATGCATTGCGTATGCGTATTGCTGAGACGGCAAAACGCAAGCGTGCTAAATAATTTTTAGACTCACTAGGATAAATTAGAAAGATTGATATGCAATTTGATCAAGTTTCCGTAGGAAAAAAAGCCAATGTTTTTTTTGATGGTAAATGCGTTTCTCATACCGTGACTTTGCCTAATGGCGTGCGCAAGTCAGTTGGTGTGGTACTACCAAGTACTTTGCGTTTTGACCTTAGCACCAAGGAAATCATGGAGGTGGTTGATGGTACTGCTTTCGTGAGCATCAACGGGGCCCCTGAGCAAGAATTCAAGGCGGGCCAGAGCTGGGAAGTGGAAAAGGGTGGTTACTTCATTATTCGCGCTGAGCAGCCAGTGCATTATGTTTGCCACTTTGAATAAGATTAGAAGTAGCCAAGACAAAACGCAGACTAGGTCTGCGTTTTTTATTGCTTGCTTAAGATTCTTTCTTAATGTTAGTGCTGAGCGGAGCGCATTATTTTTTTGGCAGGCCAGTGATGACTGTTCCAGGGGCTATGACTCGCTCTGAGAACCACTGCTTGTTCATCTCTAGGGCATAACGCACTGCCGCTTTGGGGCAATGATTATTTGTTGTCTCTGCTTGCATCTCTTCAATATTCACAATCTTGCCGTCATCCGCGATGAAGGCAATGGATAGGGGGATCTTTGTGTTGTTCATCCAGAAACAATGTCCTGCTTTTTGTTCAAAGATAAATAACATTCCGGAGTTAGTTGGCATGCTGGTACGGTTCATGAGGCCGATTTCTCTGGCCTTTGGGGTATTAGCGACTTCAGCTTGAATGCGGTAGATGCCTACCTTTAATTCAACGGTGGGCAGGCCCGTATTGATCTGTGCAAAAACAAGCCTGGAACAAAGCAAGATGGCAGCGAAAATCGCTTTGCCGATTGTATTTATTGAAATATGCATGACTTGAATTTTAAGTGAGGTAAATTTCATGCGAAAAAAAACCCAGGAACGAATCCTGGGTTTTTAATAATGATCTAAGGACTATT
>CAZHWF010000024.1:0-15926 GCA_964536365.1 uncultured Polynucleobacter sp. | reverse complement strand
CACATCAGCGACGGTCTTCGTCATGCAAATCTCCTCTATTAACTAAATTCGGAATAAAACTTAAGGCATACACCCTTGTTTATTCCAGGCATCAAACATGCCTACGGGATGTATGTAATTTACTGAAGCAAACAAACGGGATAACTCATTATTGCACTGTTTAAGTGCCCAAATAACCCTGATTCTGCCTAAAATACCCATTTTTGCACCTTTTTAGTGCAAATCAATTTAACTGATATCGTGGATTTCGTATCCCAAGTCTTGAGTTCCCGCTCTTAGGGCAATCCAAGCGCTTTCTAGCAAATTGGCGTTACCCTTGATCCCCAGCTCAATATGACGTTGGGCGTAAACACCCCCTTTAGTAGGATCACCCACCGAAGGAAGACTAAAAACCTTTACCCCCGGGAAATTCGCTTCAATCCGCTCCATGAGGGGCGTTAAAGTGGATTCAATACCCTTGGGAACAATAAAGCTCTGCTCCGCCCAGTTCTCTTGATGAAACAGATCTTTGTAATATGTATCTAGACACCATGCCATCATCGGCGCCGCCATCACCGGAAAGCCTGGTACGAAGTGATGCTCTTTGATACGAAAACCTGGAATTTGGTTATAGGGATTGGGAATGATTTCACTGCCAATCGGAAACTCACCCATTTTGAAACGGTGTTGATTTTCTGGCGTACTTAAATCCGCCTTGATCGGATCGCCTTCGGCCATCGACTGAATTCTCGCGGCTATTAATTCTTGCGCCCTAGTATGCAACTCCGTTTTGGTACCTAGTGCTAACGCTGCGCATTGACGGGTGTGATCGTCAGGGGTCGCACCAATGCCGCCAGTACTAAAGACAATATCACCACTAGCAAAGCTTTCTTTGAGGGTTGCAGTAATTTGTTCTGGATCATCTGCAACATACTTTACCCATGAAAGGCTGAGCCCGCGTTCATTGAGCAACTCAATAAGCTTACTCATATGTTTATCTTGGCGACGACCCGAGAGAATTTCATCGCCAATCACAATCAACCCAAAACGACGTTGCACTGTTTTAGGGGTATCTATTTCAACATTTTTCATTGCATCACTCATGATATGGAAGCTCTAAATCGACTACACGTGATTGCACTGTAAGCGCCTCGTCCAGCTCTTCCGCCCTAAGCTGCTTGAGCGCATCTAACAAAAAATAACTAAACCACAGCGCTGCAAACACAAAAATTAAGGAGTAAATCCAGAGCGCAACAAAGCTCACTATCGGAAAGAGCACCAATGCTAGCGCAGAGGTTGCCCAAAAGAAGGTTGGCACCGCGCCCAGCATGCCAGCCGCAATACCCATACAAAGCAAAGGCCAGCGATATTTTTCAAGCAGAATATCGCGCTCTTGCGCACTAGCGTGCTTTGCAAGAACGTCATACGACATCAGGCGCATCGTCAGCCAACCCCAAAGCAAAGGTGGAAGTACGGCAACCAGCGGCGGAACCCACCAAACTGGCAAAGTTAACATCACCAAGACCAAGCAAATCAAGGCGGACCACAAGCTATACATCAAGCTACCAAAGAGACTGCCACCATGCCTACATTCAAGATCATGGTACTGCGGTTGGCGTACGGCAATTTTGACAATAGCCGGGACTGTGGAAAAAGCAATAAATACCAGCAAGCTGATAGTGATGAGAGGAATAATCAACATCACAAAAAATAGAGGCGCAATCCATGCCCGCGCATTTTCAAAGCCGGCCCAAATAAGACCGTCTTGGATCCAACTTGTAAAAATAGAAGTCGTTAGAAAAATACTTAGCGCCTCAAGCGCTGGGGTCCAGGCCAACCAAATCAAGACACCCCAGAGAACGGAAACAATTAAAAATGGGCGCAGACTAAGCCAGAGCATGCGTGGATGCATGGTTCCAACCAAGGCCATACCAAATGATTTAAATACCTGCTGCAATCCGACCATACAACTCCTATTACCCGCCAAGCATTTGCTTATTTGGGCATCAACTCTTTAAAGGCGTGAACCAAGCCCTGCCATTGCTGAGTAAAAATATTTTGCGAAACCGTCAAGTTTCTTACCCCAGTAGGATAGACCTCTTTAGGGAAGATCGCTGTTCTGAACAATATGTCCCACCATGGGAATAAGACGCCAAAATTACAGCCTCCCAAAACACCAGGCTTGCCCTTAGCCTCATGTCCATAACCAACTGCATGGTGCATACGATGAAACATAGGTGAAATTAGTAGGTATTTTGCAGGACCTAAATGCACTTTGATATTGGCATGCTGCCAACTTTGAATCAATTCACTAAGCGCAATCAACATAATGAACTGACCTGGTGATACCCCAAATAACAAAGCGATAAATGCCATCAAGGCAGCTCGCATAATGTCGTCAAGAATGTGATTACGGTTATCAGACCATGCTGTCATTACCGTTTGACTATGGTGCAAAGCGTGCAACTGCCACCACCAGTTAAATACATGAGAGGCTCGATGATAGAGATAATCCACTAGATCAAGCAGCACCAGATAGATCAAAAAACTGACAACGGGAATCGAAGTTACGCCCGGCCACCATGCCTCCACATTGAGTCGGTCGAACCGAAAGTCGTGCAAGATCGAATCAATCTCGAAAAAGAATCCCGATAGCGCAATAAAAATAATTCCGTGAAATATTCCCAGTCGATGAAATAGGGTGTAGATCACATCTGCCCTACTCGATTTTGCAAAACGCTCTTGCTGTTCGGCGGGGGTAATTTTCTCCCAAGTTCTGAGCACAAAGAGAATTAAAAATATTTGAATGCAACCGAACAAAAACCAATCAATTCCATCGAATACATCCTCAGCCCAAGCCATCAAATCAAATTGATACAAAATGGGTCCTGCAATATTTGTAAAAATGAACTCCTGGACGCTTGAGTAAGCGCTTGATATCCAAGAAACGATCGTATCCATACTTTATTTTGACGGATTTGCCGAATTTTTGGGCAGAAGACCAAAACAGAAACCCCGCTCCTTCAGATTGAGGATCAGTTGCTCCAAAACCGCAGGCGCCCAAGGGTCTTTTCGAGACCAAATACCTAAATGCGCCATCGTAATGTCGCCGTCTTTCAAGTTTCTACTAGCTTTATCTAACAACGCACTATTGGGATGCTTGTCAGAGTTCAACTCATCCCCTAAAAAACCAGCAGGCGCCCAAGCAATATGCTGATACCCGCACATCTGGCCCATCCGAATTAATGTAGGCGAGGTTTTGCCACCAGGCGCTCTCCATATTTTTTGAATGGGATGATCTGTAAGCTCTTGGAAGCGCTGATCAACGCGACGAATCTCTTTGCACATCGCAGCTTCGTTATAGAGAATAGTCATACCTGCTTTAGGACCAAATTGCGGCTTTTCAAACACCTCACCCTTGGGCCCATCTTTTACAAAATAAGTATGGTCGAAGGTGTGACTGCCAAAGTGGTGACCCTCTTTAACCCGCTCTTGCCAATAAACTTTCCAGGAATCATCTAAAGAAAAGTCGCCACGAAAAGTCTTCTCATTAGCCAAAAAGAAAGTCGCTTTTACATTTTGGCGCCTCAAGATTTCAGCGACTTTCTCAGCTACGGACATATTACCGGTATCAAATGTGAGGTAAATCGTCTTCTTGCATTCCGCTGCTTGTGCAATAGCGCCCAATGAAAAACAGCCGAGCAATAGCGCGGCTGCAATGTATGAGATCAACTTAGAGCTCGGCATGCGTCCTTATTCCTACTTATTCCTACTAATCCCTTTATTCCCATCCAGCCCTTGGAGTAAAGAACACGCCATGTGGAGATTTACCAACCGGGATGACGGCGACTAATTTCATAGTAGGAATATCGATGACCCCAACCTTTTTTGAGAAGCGAAAAGTAACCCACAGCGTCTTTCCGTCAGGCGTAATTTCCATATCGTCAGGACCTGCTGGCAGACCAGTAATGTCGCCAACCTTCTCCAAGGTTTGCATATTGATGAGGCTAATTGTCGAGGCAATACGGTTGCTCACAAATACATGCTTCTTATCCCCTAGAGGACGGAAATTATGAGCGCCCTTACCCGTAGGAATGCGCTTGACTTCTTTGCGATTTTTCCAATCGATTACTTGCACATAGTCATCGCCTGTAATACCCACTAGCAAATACTGATCACCAGGCGTCATCCACAAACCAGCGGGGACTTTTCCAGTTGGCATTGTCCACAAAACATTTTGCGTATCAAGATCAATGGCAGCAAGCTCATTCGAGTCTTGCAAGGTAATAAAGGCGATTTTGCTATCTGCCGTAAATGCAATATGACTTGGAGTCTTGGCCAACTTAACCGTCTTCGCTAATTTGAGGTTTGCGCCATCGGCCGCATAAATATCAACACGATCCAAGCGATTGCCATTTGCCACAAACCATTTATGGTTGGGCGAATAACCGATTTGATAAGGATCAATGATGTTGGGGATTTTTCCCGTTAGTTCGCCAGTAGTCGGATTCATTAAAACCACATCATTACCCGCCGCATTTGCGATTAACAAGGTTTTCTGATCGGGGGTAAGCATTAAATGATGAGGCTCTTTACCCACCGGAATGGTCTTGATTACTTGACGCGTTGTCATATCAATCAAACTCACCGAAGCCTCACCCGAGTTGAGAATGACAGCTAACTTTGGTTGATTAGCAGAGTTGGCCGGAGCCGCTGGGACTGCTGGAGCGGAAGCTTGTGCGAATGCATTCTGATTGGCGATAAACAAAGCAAGTAATGCAGAGACTACAACAGTGCAAAAACCTCTAATTTTGATAAATGTATACATGGGCTCCATTGTAAGCAATTGATAGGATCAAAATAGCCCCTGTAGCTCAATGGAAAACCTAAATTTGACCTAACGCAAGCTTGCCAAAACCTTTTCAAGGCGCTTTAATGACATCGGGGTTGGGGTTTTGAGTTCCTGGGCGTATAGGGCCACCCTTAGCTCCTCTAATTGCCAACGAAAATCTGTCAACGCCTGATCTTCAGCCATGGCATAAGCAGCAACCCCCTTCTTTCCTTGCATCAGTTTTTGCCATGGGCGGGCAACAGACTCCCAATCTTTTTGGCACTGAGCATCACGACCTGGGTTGGAGCGCAATTTATCAATCCGCATCGCAATCGCTTTTAAGTAACGCGGCAGATGCACCAACTGCATATAAGGAATATCAGCCACAAACTTTGGAAAGATTAAACCCTGCATTTGCGTTTGAATGTCCGCATAAGCGCTTGGTGAGGCTGCTTTTGCGCTAGCGACTTTTTTTTGTAAATCAGCATATGCCAGCAATGCATTGAGCGCATGACGAGAAATCTCTTGCGCTATGAGCGCCAACCTTGGTTTGCCGGCCTGCAATCGCTCAGCGAATTGATCCGCGTTTATTGGGAGAGGTTCAGACATAAAAGCACGCTCAAGAGCAAGATTGAGGATCTGCTCAATCAGACCTTCAACTGATCCCACATTAATAAACAGCAAGCCAATCTCACGAATACCGGGCAACTGTTTTTGCAATGCCTTCAATGTATCTTTATTACTCAAGGCAAACAGCCTACGCAATCCTAGACCATGCTGCTTACGAGCTTCTTCCAGATCATCAAAGACCTCTAGATCACAGAATTCTCCCTTATCCACCAGCGCTGGATACCCAAACAGCGTCTTAGTCCCTTTTTGAATTTCCAAGGTTTCTGGAAGCTCGCCAAATTCCCAAGAACGATAACCGCCCCGCTCGACTTTGCGAGCTACATCTACTTTGCTTGGATTCTCACTTGACGTGGTGTTGGTTTTTTCTCTATTAAACACCTCAATACCCAATTCAACCTGCGCAGTCTCTTGCGCAACAGCTTGGAAGGCGTTACGTGCAGTCTGTCCATATTCAGAGCGTAAGCGGGCTAAGTTACGCTCAAGCTCTAACTGACGCCCATGCTCATCAATAAGTCGAAAGTTCATCGATGAATGCAAAGGAAGAGATTCGAGCCTAAAGTCCGTACGCTTGATTTCCAATCCGCGTTCTTTGCGGATATCACTAATCAAGCTATCTAAAAAATCACCAACACCGAATTGTTTTTCCTCGAGCTTACGCTCCAAAAATGATTTTGCATAATCAGGTAGCGGCACGCAGTGACGTCGCAATTTCTGCGGCAAAGATTTCAACAACAGCAGCACCTTCTCCTCGCACATACCAGGAACTAGCCAATCACAACGACGACCATCCACTTGATTGAGTTGCGTTAAAGGCACGACCAGGGTTACACCATCCTTGGGACTGCCGGGCTCAAAGTGATAGGTCAAATTCAACTGTGCACCGCCAACCAACATCGTTTTGGGGTAGCGATCTACTGTAATTCCCGCTGCCTCATGACGCATGAGATCAGCCCTCTCTAAACGCAACTGACTATCAAGCTCTTGACCGTTGGATTGATCTTTGCTTAGCCATGCTTTGAGACTTTCGCGACTACAAACGCCTATAGGAATGCGAGACTCGTAAAAGGCATAAAGCAATTCATCATCAACCAAGACATCTGGTCTGCGTGAGCGATGCTCAAGCGCTTCGATTTCTTTGATGAGTCGCCGGTTATGCCAGAAGAATCCAAAGAAATTGGGATATTTCTTTTTAGCATCCGCCTCTGTTTCACGTTGAAGCGCTGGCGTATCCATACGGCCAAACATTTCTTCTTGAACCAGTGCCTGGCGAATAAATAACTCTCTTGCTTCATCCGCGTTATGAGGCTCATAACGAACACGACGGCCATGGTAGATTGGCAAACCATATAAGGTGCCTCTCTCAAACGCCATCACCTCACCCTGGCGGCTATCCCAGAATGGATCACTCAAAGACTTAATTAGGCGATGGGCTGCTACACGCTCCACCCATTGCGGTTCGATCTTAGCGATCGTTCTAGCGTACATGCGATTGGTTTCTTGTAGCTCACCGGCCAAAATCCAAGCGCCCGCCTTCTTTCCAATTGTAGAACCCGGCCAAATGAATGGGCGAATACCTCGAGCCCCAATATAACCACCAGTTTTGCTGTTGCGATCTTGGGACTTTTCATCCTCTTCTTTTTTTGCCACATAACCGAGCAAGCCGGTTAAAAGAGATAGGTGCACTTGCTCATAGGTAGCGGCCAGACCATTTTCTTTCCAACCTTTTTCACCCAGCATGATATGTAATTGACCGTGCACGTCACGCCATTCGCGCAAACGGCGTGGCGATAAAAATTTACTTTTGCAAAGCGCCTCCAACTGGCGATTGCTATGTTTATGTTGCAAGGCATCTTGGTACCAATTCCACAGCTTTACAAAACTCAGAAACTCGGAGCGTTCGTCAGCAAACTGGAGGTGCGCTTGGTCTGCAGCAGCAGCTTGATCCATCGGCCTATCGCGCGGATCTTGTGTCGCTAATGCGGAAGCAATAATGGTGACTTCTTTTAACGCATTCTGCTCTTTGGCAGCCAGCAGCATTCTTCCAATACGAGGATCTAGCGGGAGATCAGCCAGTTGTTTGCCAATCGCGGTAAGTCTAAAGTTGTTACCGATATCTTTGTCGTCGGATGTGGCTTGCTCAAATTCGATCGCGCCCAATTCATCTAGAAGTTGCACGCCATCAGTAATAGCTCTGCCAAGAGGTCTATCAATAAACGGAAAGTGTTGAATCTTAGGCAATCGCAAAGAACTCATGCGCAGTAGTACTGCGGCTAATGAGCTGCGTAAGATTTCCGGGTCGGTAAATTGAGGGCGGGACAAGTAATCTTGCTCGCTATATAGGCGAACACAAATACCGTCGGATACTCGACCGCAACGACCGGCCCTCTGATTTGCAGCTGCTTGAGAAATAGGCTCAATCTGCAGTTGCTCAACCTTATTGCGATAAGAGTAACGCTTCACTCTTGCTAGACCGCTATCAATCACGTAACGAATATTGGGCACAGTGAGCGATGTCTCGGCGACATTGGTCGTCAGAATGATGCGTCGTCCATTGCCCAGACTAAAGACTCGCTCTTGCTCGGCCACAGATTGACGTGCAAAGAGACTCAGGACTTCTGGATGAAAGCGCTGCTGCAATACATGGTCTTTGCGCAAGGCCTCAGCACAATCGCGAATCTCGCGCTCACCCGGCAGAAATACCAAAACATCGCCAGCGCCAGCCGCACCTTCGCGCCACAGCTTGCTGATTTCCTCAACAACTGCTTCGGGTATTTCTTTAGCAAGCTTAGATTCTTTTTTTCCATCAGGCTTATTGGCAGAATTCACATCTGCTTCAAGCGGCGCATAACGCTGCTCCACTGGAAAGAGTCGACCACTAACCTCAATGACTGGGGCAACTTTGCCTGCAATAGCAAAGTGTTCCGCAAAACGCTGCGCATCAATGGTTGCCGAGGTAATGATGAGCTTGAGATCTGGTCGCTTTGGAAGGAGTTGACGCAAATACCCCAATAAGAAATCAATGTTCAAGCTACGCTCGTGCGCTTCGTCAATGATGATCGTGTCGTAAGCGCGTAATTGGGGGTCTCGCTGGGTCTCCGCCAGCAAAATGCCATCCGTCATTAATTTGACAGAAGCGGTGTTACTAGTCTTATCTGCAAATCGCACTTGGTAGCCCACATCCAGCCCAATAGGCGAGCCCAGCTCTTGGGCAATTCTCTTGGCCGTGGCTGTAGCGGCAATGCGGCGGGGCTGAGTATGGCCAATCAACTTGCCGCCATTAATCGTACCTCTACCCAAATCAAGGCAGATCTTGGGTAGCTGCGTGGTCTTACCAGAGCCGGTCTCACCACAAACGATCACTACCTGGTGGCTTTGCAAGGCATCCTTGATCAGCTGGCGCTGACCCGAGACTGGCAATTCTTCCGGAAAGCGAATGTCCAGCCTGCGTGAGGTGTTGGAAGCAGGCACAGGCTTGGGCATTGCTTTGGGTTTTTGTTGGTTTATAGGCTCTTGCACCCTATAATTTTCTCACTATGCCAACAAATGCACCAAACCAGGCGCCAGGCGCCGAAGAATCTACCTCCAACTTCCCCTTCGTAGGGTGGTTACGCGATGTTGCACCCTACATTCATAGCTTTCGCGAAAAGACCTTTGTAATCGCCTTTGCTGGTGAGCTCGTTCAAGAAATCGGCCTAGAGAACCTAATTGAAGATATTGCCATGTTGCATGCTATGGGCATGCGGATTGTCTTGGTTCATGGTATTCGCCCACAAATAGAAGAGCAATTGACGCTTCGTAAGATTAAGAGCAAGTTTGGCAAGAGTGCGATGCATAGCTACCGCATTACTGATGCTGCCGCTCTGGAGTGTGTTAAAGAAGCCGCTGGAGAATTACGTCTTGATATTGAGGCAGCATTTAGTCGCGGCTTACCAAACACCCCGATGGCAGGCTCACGCATTTCTGTTATCTCGGGCAACTTTATTACCGCTATGCCTGTAGGTGTTGTTGAAGGCACTGATTACATTCACACTGGTTTAGTGCGTAAGGTGGATTCGACTTCCATCAAACTCTCCTTAGATAGCAACAAGATCGTATTGCTCTCGCCTTTAGGATTCTCACCTACGGGTCAGGCTTTCAATCTCGCCTATGAAGACGTGGCCGCCTCTACCGCTGCCGCCCTAAAAGCGGACAAGTTGATCTTCTTAAGTCCTTACTCTGGTCTTAAAGATGCTGAGGGTGATTACATTACCGAATTATCTTTGCCACAGCTTCAGGACTATATCGCCCAAACCAAAGACATGGATCAGGGCATGAAGAGTCTCCTCAACCTCTCTGGTAGAGCGATTCGTGCTGGTGTAAGCCGTGTTCATTTCTTGCCTTGTAATCAAGATGGGGCGCTTTTAGAGGAGCTCTTTACCCACGATGGTATTGGCATGATGCTAGCCTCGTCCGATATAGAAAACTTACGCGAAGCTAATCAAGATGACGTTGGTGGCATCTTGCAACTCACTATGCCATTAGAAGAAGAAGGTATTCTGGCTGCACGCGGGCAAGATGTGATTGAACGTGATATCCACCGCTTCTCCGTGATTGAGCATGACCGTGTTCTCTTCGGCTGCGCTGCCCTCTTTCCTTTCCCCAATGGTGTTGGCGAGTTAGCCTGTCTCGCGGTTGATCCCGACGTTCAAGGATCAGGTGATGGCGAGCGCCTACTCAAGCGTGTAGAAATGCGCGCCAAACAAGAAGGCATTAAAAAACTATTTGTTCTGACTACCAGAACTGAGCACTGGTTCTTAAAGCGTGGCTTTAAGCGGGCAACAGTTGATGACTTGCCAGAAGAAAGAAAGCAAATTTATAACTGGGACCGCAAGTCCATGGTTTTAACTAAAGACCTATAAGAAACAATAGAAATACTAGAAAGGCATTACAGATGGCACGCATGGTTCAATGTATCAAACTCAATAAGGAAGCAGAAGGAATGGATTTCGCGCCACTTCCAGGTGAGCTTGGTAAAAAGATTTGGAATCAAGTCTCAAAAGAGGCTTGGGCAGGATGGTTAAAGCAACAAACGATGTTGATTAATGAAAATCGCCTGAATATGGCCGATCCACGCGCACGCCAATACCTTTTAAAGCAGGTGGAAAAGTACTTCTTTGAAGGTGGTGCCGATACAGCACAAGGCTACGTACCGCCTGCCGCCGAGTAAATAAACACTTTAGAAGGTAGTGCGCTCTACCCCAGAGGCATTACTGATCAACAATATATTGGCTTTTTCTTTGGCGAATAAGCCGACGGTGATAACGCCTGCGATTTGATTGATTTGCGCCTCTAGCTGTAGTGGATTGCTTATTTGTAACCCCGCCACATCCAAAATCCAGCCACCGTTATCAGTAACAAATGGTTCGCTTGGCGTTTGTCCCAAATCCGCACGAGTCGTTTTTGCCAAGCGCAAACTCACCTTGCCGCCTAATTTTTCTAGCTCGCGACTCACCGCGCCCTTGGCTAGAGGAATGATTTCTACTGGCAAGGCAAAGTTGCCTAAAACTGGCACTTGTTTAGATGAATCGCAGATACAAATAAACTGCTTTGCCATCGACGCGATAATTTTCTCTCTAGTCAATGCGCCGCCACCGCCTTTAATCATGTATCCGGCAGGATCGATTTCATCGGCACCATCTACGTAAGCAGGCAAACCTTGAACATCATTTGGATCCAACACCTTAAAACCGTGCTTAAGCAATCGCTCAGTTGTCGCATTGGAGCTTGATACCGTTCCAGCAAAATGATCTTTATGCGGTGCAAGCGCATCAATAAAGCAATTAGCCGTTGATCCAGTACCAACGCCCAAAATTTGACCGGGGGCAAGCTTGAGCACTTCGTCTCTTGCCGCTTCACCCACCATTTGCTTGAGTTGATCTTGGTTCATATGTCTGCCAGATGCCTTTATTGAAACAAAGTAATTAATCCATCTATCATATGATATTCACAAGAAAACCCCCTTTAAAGCAACGAGCGAGCCCATGAATAGCACTTCCGCAACCTTAAGCCAACTAGAGCAACTCAAGAAACTGACAACAGTTGTGGCAGATACGGGCGATTTTGAGCGCATGCGGGTATTTCAACCCCAAGATGCCACCACCAACCCCTCGCTAATTCTGAAAGCAGCCCAACAAAGCAATTACCAAGATCTGGTGAAGTCTGTAAAGACAGCCCATCCTGGCATGAGCCCAAGTGACTTGGTCGATTACATCTTAGTGGCGTTTGGCTTGGAAATATTAAAAATAGTTCCTGGTCGCGTTTCTACTGAGGTAGATGCGCGCCTGTCTTTTGACACCAAAGGGACTGTTGCGAAAGCAAAACATTTAATCGCTCTTTATGAAGCACATGGCGTTGATCGTAAGCGCATTTTGATCAAACTTGCCGGCACATGGGAAGGTATCGCCGCCGCAAAAGAATTAGAAGCGCAAGGTATCCATTGCAATATGACACTGCTCTTCTCTTTAGTGCAAGCGGCCGCCTGCGGCGCAGCTAATGCTAAACTCATTTCTCCATTCGTGGGTCGCATTACCGATTGGTACAAGGCAAAACTAGGGGCAAACTGGAGTGATAGCGTCAATGGTGGCCCCCATGATCCTGGCGTGACTTCAGTGAAACGAATTTTTCATTACTACAAGCACTTTGGCATCCCCACAGAAATCATGGGAGCGAGCTTTCGCAATACCAGCCAGATTCTGGAGCTGGCGGGTGTTGATCTACTCACTATCAGCCCAGAACTGTTGGCCGAGTTGCAGGGCGGCAACGCAACTGTTGAGAAAAAACTGGATGCCGCTAATGCTCAAGCAGCGCTTCAAGCCGAAGGCATCACTCCATTAAAACTAGATGAATCGAATTTCCGCTTGCAGTTAAATAATGACGCCATGGCGACCGAGAAACTTGCAGAAGGCATTCGAAATTTCTGTGTAGATACTGAGAAGTTAGAGGCGCTGCTGGCCTAGGTCTTATTTCTTGCTGGTATTTATGCCCAGAATTGAATACGCCGGGCAATTGCCAATCATTCCGGTTACCAAAGGAACGATACCAATCCAAGCCCAAGGGCCTGTGATACCAAAACCAGCAACGCCCATTAATGTGACGCCAACAGTCATTCGTAAGACTCGGTCTGTATGTCCAATATTGCATTTCATAATAAGCCTTTCTGTCTTAGTTGCTGGTTTAGCTTCTGAGTTTGCCTCTGATTTATTTGGCAGCTTTGGTGCCTGCTTTAGTCTTTGCTTTCGCTTGGCGCTGTCTTAATGCTTCATATAAGCATACGCCACTTGCAACAGAAACATTCAAACTCGACACTACACCCTGCATTGGAATACGTACAAGTTCATCACAGTTTTCTTTTGTAAGGCGGCGCATGCCCTCACCTTCAGCGCCCATCACAATTCCGACTGAACCAGTGAGATCGATGTCGTAGATCGATTTAGTAGCCTCATCATCTGTACCGATTAACCAAACACCTGCCTCTTGCATTTCTTTCATACTACGAACCAGGTTGGTCACGGTAATCACCGGCATTACCTCAGATGCGCCGCTAGAAACTTTGCTTACAGTAGCATTAATAGAAGCGGATCGATCCTTTGGAATCACTACCGCATCAACGCCCGCGCCATCAGCCACGCGCAAACAAGCACCAAAATTATGTGGATCAGTCACCCCATCGAGCACCAGAAATAGTGGTTTCTCTTGGCCGCCCTCAACATCTTCTACAACCTCAGTGATTGTGCGCGCCATCGTTATTTTTTCGGCCAAAGCTACAACACCTTGGTGGCGGTCATGGCCAGTCAGTTTATGTAGACGCTCGGCATCGGCAGCATGCAAACGTTCGCCCAATACTTCTTCGGCTTGCTTTAAAAAATCACCCATACGTCTATCGCGACGACCAGGATCAAAGTAGACCGACTTAAGACTATCTGGATCCACCCTTAAACGTGCTTGCACCGCATGAAAACCGACCAATATTTGCTTCATTTTGTTTGTATTTTTCTATCTAACTTCATCATTATTTGCGGCGGGCCTTAGTGCTGCGAACCGGAGGTTTACTACCAGCAGGCTTACCAATCGATCTACCAGGCTTAGCGGATTTACCACTCTTGCGAGCAGCTTTACTCTTGGATTGGCTGGCACCTAAAGTGCCAGCAGATTTAGCCGCATTCACATTAATACCGCTTGGTTTTTGCGGAACTTTGCTGTCAGGACGACTTTTCTTTGAAGCTGCTTTTTTATTGGGTCTTCCTGTATCGGTTGCTAGTAACAGTTGGCGACGGTTAGAAGATCCGCCAGGCTCTGCCCCTACAGACTTCACCAAGCTAAATTCGATCTTGCGTGCGTCTAAATCAACGCGGCTGACCAACACATGCAAGCGATCACCTAAGCGATAACGAATACCAGTACGCTCTCCTCGCAATTCTTGGCGCGCCTCGTCATATTGAAAATAATCCCCGCCAAGTTCAGTGACATGCACCATGCCTTCGACGAACAGATTTTCTAATTGCACGAATAAACCAAAACTTGCAACGCCAGTGACTGTACCAGCATATTCTTGACCCAAATGGTCACGCATGTAATAACACTTAAGCCATGCCTCGACATCGCGGGATGCCTCATCAGCGCGGCGCTCATTGGATGAGCAGTGAACACCTAGTTGACCCCAAATTGGTAAAGCAGCGTTAGCACCCTTTGGGGTCTTGGCACCCTTAGCTACCCCTGCTTTGGCATCGCTTTGGGATTTCTTAGCATTTACCGCGTTTTCACGACCTTTGCCCTTACGTGGCAAGGTGAGGTTCAGAGGCACCTTAGGTGGCAAGACAGGTACATAAGGTTTTTTCTGCAGAATCGATTTAATGACTCGGTGCGTTAATAAATCGGGATAGCGTCGAATTGGGCTGGTGAAGTGTGAATAAGCTGGATAAGCCAAGCCAAAATGACCTTCGTTATCAGGCTGGTACATCGCTTGCTGCATAGAGCGCAAAACTACAGACTGCAGCATATTGGCATCAGGACGATCCTTGATCTCCCGCATCAATTTAGCAAAATCACGTGGCTTTGGTTTTTCACCCCCACCCAATGACAAACCAGAGGTTCTAAGCACTTGACGCAAGGTCATTAACTTTTCTTCGGATGGCTCGCCGTGAACACGATATAAGCTCAAGTGCTTGTTCTTATCAATGAAGTCTGCCGCGCAAACATTGGCGGTCAGCATGCACTCTTCAATCAAGCGGTGCGCATCATTACGAATGCGTGGCTCAATACGCAGGATCTTGCCAAGTTCATTGCTAATAATTTGTGTTTCCGTCGTTTCAAACTCGATCGCACCACGCTTTTCACGCGCTGCCAACAAAATCTTATAGAGCGAGTACAGATTGGTCAGCAAGGGGCGGAACTGCGCAAAACGCGCAGCCTCTGGACCTTTACTGTTAGAGAGAATCTCCCAGACAGTGTCATAGGTAAAGCGCTGTGCTGAGTGCATCACGGCTGGATAAAATTGATAGGCTAAAACAATGCCATTGTTATCAACTACAGAGTCGCAGACCATGCATAGACGATCTACACCTGGGTTGAGAGAACAAAGTCCATTGGAGATTTTCTCGGGAAGCATCGGAATGACACGCCTTGGAAAATATACCGAGGTAGCGCGCAACAAACCCTCGTCATCTAATGGCTGCCCTGGTTTGACGTAATGGGAAACATCGGCAATCGCGACAATTAAACGCCATGCCTTTGTCTTGCCATACATGACCGGTTCACAATAGACAGCATCATCAAAGTCGCGCGCATCTGCGCCATCAATCGTAACCAATGGCACATCCCGTAAATCAACGCGGCCCTCTAAATCGGATTGCTGCACTGAATCCGGGAGGGCCGTAGCCTCTTTCATGGCGGCAGCTGAAAATTCATGGGGTACACCGTACTTGCGAACTGCGATTTCGATTTCCATGCCAGGGTCGTCGATCTCACCCAACACTTCAACCACTCTGCCAACCGCTTGGCGATAACTATCTGGGTAATCAATAATCTCAACGCTAACTACTTGACCCAACTTAGCATTACCTTGGGCTTTTGGTGGAATCAAAATATCATGACCAATACGCTTATCTTCAGGCGCAACAATCAATACGCCGTTTTCATTCAACAGACGACCGATGACTACCTTGTTGGCGTGGAGAACCACCTCAACGATCTGACCTTCTGGTCGGCCACGTCGATCTGTTCCAAGTACTCTGATATTGACTCTGTCGCCGTGCATGACACGAGACATTTCTCTTTCAGAAAGAAAAATATCCTCACCACCATCATCGGGAATGACAAATCCAAATCCATCTCGATGCCCTTGTACCGTCCCTAAGCGGTCAGCCTCGCGTGGCATCAAGTTTTTTGCTTTACGCATTTAATTCCTTCGGCACTATTTGCCTTGTTTATATCTGCTGATATCTATTTTTGT
>CAZHWF010000023.1:0-16604 GCA_964536365.1 uncultured Polynucleobacter sp. | reverse complement strand
TTTGCGGTTTCTACACATACTGTACAAAAATACAGTATATTCCTGAGTATGCCGCAAGTCATGAAATCCGAAAAAGTAACCCTTAACCAGGCTCCAAAAGCCTTGGCAGGCCATTTTGCCGCCTATGAGCTCAAGCTCCTAAGTCACCGGATTTCAGCTGGCTTCCCTAGTCCGGCGGCAGATTACGCTGAAGATGGCCTCGATCTCAATCATTACCTGGTGCAGAACAAACCAGCCACTTTTATGTTCACTGTGAAGGGTGATTCGATGTTGGGCGCGGGCATTTGTGATGGCGACAAAGTGGTGGTCGATAAAGCGCTAAAGCCAAAACATAAAGACATCGTTGTGGCTGTAGTAGATGGTGAGTACACCATCAAGCGCTTGTTTCAATCACGCGGTCGCATTGAGCTTCAACCCGAAAACCCCAACTATCAACCCATCACTTTTGCAGAAGGTAGTGAATTGCAAATCTGGGGAGTGGTGGTTGGAGTAGTGCGTAAGTACAGCAATGCCAGCAGCAGATATAGCAAGGAGGGTAAATGAGATGCGTACAAGCCATTCATCAAACTCACTTTTTGCGCTTGTTGATGTAAACAACTTTTATGTTTCTTGCGAGCGTGTCTTTCAGCCGAAGTTAGAAGAAGTGCCCATGGTGGTGCTTTCAAACAATGATGGTTGCGCTGTAGCGCGTAGCGCCGAAGTCAAGGCGCTTGGCGTGAAGATGGGAACCCCTTGGTTTCAGATGAAAGACTTGGCTAAGAAGCATGGCATCTTGGCCCAGTCATCTAACTACACGCTATATGGCGATATGAGCAGCAGAGTAGTGCAGGTACTCAGAACCTTTACCCCCAATCTTGAGGTGTACAGCATTGACGAGAGTTTCTTACGGATCGAAACTGTCTTAAAGCAATATCAAAATGCCGTACAACTAGGTCAAACAATCAAACAAACCGTTAAAGATACGACGGGCTTGCCAGTTTGCGTTGGCATTGGATCAAGTAAGACCTTGGCTAAGTTAGCCAATCACCTAGCGAAAAAGCACAAGCAGTTTGGTGGAGTGTGCGATCTCAATGCTATGGCAAAAGAAGAGCTCTACCAGTGGATGAGCGAGACTGAAGTGGGTGAGATCTGGGGCGTTGGCAAGCAAATCGCCAGAAAGCTCAAAGCCCAGAATATTCAGAGCGTGCTCGATCTCTTGCAAGCATCGCCACAAGCCATGCGCCAGCAGTTTGGCGTAGTGATGGAGCGCCTCTGCTATGAATTGCATGGCACCTCTTGCTTGCAGCTGGAAGAAGTGGCCCCAGCCAAGCAGCAAATCATTGCCTCACGCAGCTTTGGCAAGCTGGTAACGAATCAAGCAGAGCTGGCGCAGTCTGTAGCCACCCATGTAGCGCGCGCGGCCGAGAAGTTAAGAAGTCAAAACAGCACAACGGGCGCGCTCACCGTATTTATTCAGACCAATCCGTTTAAGCAAGATGAGCCGCAGCATCACCAAAGCATCACTATTCCATTGGCGGACCCAACGGATAACACGCTCACACTAACAAACGCAGCATTGGCTGGTCTTAAACAAATTTATCAAGCGAACTTTCGTTACAAGAAGGCTGGTGTGATTTTGAATCTCATTAGCGATAAACCAACAGCGCAGCAATCTTTGTTTGACGATCCTCAAACCAAAGGCAGGTCAGCGCATCTCATGAAAGCAGTGGATGCCATCAACACCCGCTTTGGTAACACGGTGATTCGATCTGCAGCTGCGGGAACCAATAGCAGCAAAGAAGAGTGGCAGATGCGATCAAACAACCGTTCGCCGAACTACACCACCAGGTGGGATGAGCTGCCGGTAGCCAGATAAAAGCATCAGAAAAAATACAAAAAACATGAAATTTACTTACAAAAAACCACCATTTTTTACTAGCTCATTTTGTGAGCTTTAATTCCAATATTCTGAATACATAGCGGTAAATCAATAGCAAAAGAGGAGAAGCAAATGAACACAATTAGCAACTTGATGAATAACTTTAATGGCATCTCATTGGCGGTCATCATGGTCCTGTCTTACTGCGCGGTATTGAAAAATACCAAGCGTCAAGAGAGTGAAACAAGAAAAGCATTCGATCGGAAATATCAGTAATCGATACGGATAGAAGTTAAAAATGCAGTAAGCCTGAAAGGGGAATAAAGAAATCACGGATTCTTTATTCCCTATTAAGGGCTATTTCATAGCAGGGGATTAGAGCAACGCAAAATCCCCTAAACTTGCTAAGTCTTACCCGAGATAGAAAAGTGGTTAATATTGCGGTATGACTCAAGATAAGCAAACTTACTTAGATAAAAAGTTACGACCACTGCCACGTTGGATCTTCATGTCCCGCTGGTTGCAGGCACCCCTCTATCTGGGATTAATTGTTGCTCAGGGCGTATATGTTTGGCAGTTCTGGATTGAGCTAGTGCATCTGATTTCCATGATGGCGGATAAGTCGATGACTGAGACTGCCTTAATGTTGGTAGTTTTGGGTTTAATTGACGTCGTCATGATCTCCAACTTATTAGTCATGGTGATTGCGGGTGGCTGGGAGACATTTGTTTCGCGCTTAGAGTTAGAGAATCATCCAGATCAGCCAGAGTGGCTATCGCATGTCAATGCCGGTGTGCTCAAAGTAAAGTTGGCCACAGCCATTATTGGCATCTCCTCGATTCATTTGCTAAAGACTTTCATCAATGCGGCATCGTATGATGAAAAAACTTTAATGTGGCAAACCTTAATTCACATTACCTTTGTGCTATCAGCTGTAGCGATTGCCTATACAGAGAAGATAGTCACGGCAGCTCATAAGCCGCACTAAATATAGGGTAGGTTTTGGTAATTGGTAAATGGATGTATCCAATCCTTGTTTTGAATGTGGCATGTGCTGCCAGTATTTCCGGGTTAGTTTTTACCACGGAGAAATCGCAGGCAATGGCGTAGGAACGGTTCCCGAGGAATTAACCGCCCGAGTCTCCACTCATCTGGCCTGCATGAAAGGAACGGAGAAGGGTGGCGCTCCATGTATTGCTTTGCGCTATACCCAAGAAGAGGGCTATCGTTGCTCAATCTACGAAAATCGCTCAAGTACCTGTAGAGCATTTAATGTGCTCAATGATGATGGCACGCCCAACCCCGATTGTCAGAAGTTACAACTGATTGCCAAACAGAAAAAGCAGCAGGGATTAGGCTGCAAGTAACCTTTACTTAGCTTCTAAAGCTTTGCGCAAATATCCTGAAACATTATCTTGGCGTAGTAACCACTGTTTATAGTCGCTTGGTACCTGGCTAATCAATTCGCCCTTATGTTTTCCGTAAGGCATGATCTTCGGAATGCGTGCTTTCTCAGACATTTCCCAGAGAGCATCCAAGGAGACGGGATGTAACTTATCAATAATTTGTCCAACAATCTTGGAGCAGATCCACACATCAGCTAGGGCGCTATGGGCATTGCGTAATTGCTCTCTAGCGGTATCGCGTTCAAAGTAATAGAGCAGGGCGCTTTGTGTATGACTATCTAATTCAGGCCAGAGAGAACGTGCTAAAGCTAGCGTACAAATACGCTTGACCTCAGGACTGCCAATTGCGACCCAATCAAAATCAATATTGTGACCAATGAGATATTTAGTGCCAGCTGGTAATTGAAAAGAGCTGCTCGCCGGGCAATTCACCAACTCTTCATCCATGATGTGGTGCGTAGCTAAAGCACCTAAGCTAATTGGCTTACCTGGGTTGTAACGTTGCACCCAAGGGTTGCCGACTTCAAAAGGATTCAGTGAAGTGATATCAAGTGAAGCTGCTTCAATAATGACAGCATCGTTCTTATCGGTTGCTTCTACGTCAAAAATAATGGCTTGAGGCATAAGTACTCTAGTGGTTTTGTATTGCGCTATTGTGCCTTGAGTATTGATTTGCTTACACCTAAATCATCCTGATTCCCTATTCAGTGTGACCTAAAAGTTCTACGCTCAAATATTCGACATAGAGGGGGATATGCTTTGCGGGTATCTATTGAGTGTTCTCATAAACAATTGCAATTATTCAGGATCTCGCTGGATGCACGAACGGTCCTAGTTTTGCTGATTATATGGATGATTTGGGGAATTCTCAGGATTCTGAAGATCTTCTGAATCGCTATTTTTGATAGGGGAAGGGTGGATGAGCCAAACCCCCGGCACTGGCAGAAATTGGGTTTGGCTGCTTCGTTCCCGACCTGTTTTTTCTAACCGCTGCAACCCTTGCGGCATATGACCTGTATGTTAATTTGACGCTCTTTGGAATGCAAGGATTATTTACCTATGGGCGGTTCCTGTATGCGAAAAGTGACACAGTTAGGTGACACAGGTGAGCTCGTGTAAAACGTCTCGCCACTTCATGCTAGATCTGACTGAACAACCCCACCCCATGGGCACTCCCTTGATTTGGACTTAACGTCCAATTGGGTTGTATTACTATTCCATACAACTTGTTTATATTTTTTATCACCAGTGTCAAATTATTGACATCTTGATTTAAGGCTAAATGCGTAAACAAAGCTAAGCGAAGAAAAAAGGGGTGTGACTTGAGCTTTTTCAGCAATATGAATTTGACCCTGATTGAAGAGGCATGTGATAGAGCCCTAAAAGAGAAGGTATTTAAAGGATTTATTAAAGGCCCCTACATCACCGTTTATGAATATCGGGCTAAGCTAAGAGATGCCTTAATTAAGCTATCCTTCGACGCTTTTTCTGGTGGCATTGATAAACCACACATCACAATTTCGTGTGAGAGTACAGAAAGCCCTGGTAAAGAGATTTATCCGCCTGTGCAAATCAAAAATCCTTTAGATGGATACTCAGAGGCGCAAAATATATGGAGTAAAGTTTGTGCTTCTGATAGAGCGAGGATTGGCAACCTCGATGACTTTAAATATTTTGATTATCTGGATCACATTCTGCAATGGGCCTACTACCTGAGGAAGTCTGAGCTTGAGCGTGGCATGCTGATGGACTATTCAAGGCTTGATGAGTTTTGTCAGATGGCTCAAGGCTGGGGAAAAACTGAATTTAATCTTGAATCAGCCAAGTATGATATTTGCAAGCTTGTAGCCGAAAAATCTATTTTGGAGAGGTTTGCTAAGGAGAAAGATTTGGATTTATCTCAATTTGATGACCGTATATTTCTTGAGGCACGTCTTCTTGTGGAGAGTGATTATCCCGGGGTCTCAAAATATAAATCGCGTAAATATTAGCGCTAAATACTTTCAAATGACGCGAATCTCTTTATACGCAATTTACCAGTGCCCTGATTGTAAAAGGGAGCATATTTTGCCCAACTACGCCTCAATAAGTGTGACTGTAGCTATTGATGCATATGTGCCTGATGATGACTTAAGAATTTGCTTTGGTTGCAGCGCCGTTAAACCCTTCAAAGATTTTGTTTATGTTGGATCTAAACCAAAGCCTAAGCCAGATTTCACACCCACTTACGTTAAGTTTATTAAGCGATTGTTTGGCATAAAACACCCTGAACCAGAGCCACACCCTGTCAACACTTACCCATACCTAAATTCAAAGGTCGTTAAAGCCGGGTAATTTTTTTACCAGCCTTTGATTGTTGGTGCCTGAGGGATTTGTCTCGGTGTGTTGATGGTTGTGTTTACTTGTGGCGGTACTGGGTTGGAGGTATTGGTTCCTTGGTAGGCACCAGCAGGGCTGTAGTAATTGGTTTGCCCGTTGTCTACCTGAGATGACCCAACATTCTGCCCTTGGGTGTTATAGGTATTCGTTACACCGGTTGGGCTGGTCTGCTGGTAACCCCTGTATTGGCCATTAGCATCGTAAATAGCCTGGGTAAAGCCTGAAGCCATATAAATAAGGGTGAGGGTGGCAAAGGCAAGCTGTCGTGTTCGCATTTTTAGTCTTTAGGATGGTTGAAAAGCTAGAATAGCTTATAACTTTTAATAGTTTGGAATATGCGTTTTGACCCCCCTGCGGCCTATTTGGGTTGGTCGAATAGCTTTAAAGAGAAAATATGCTAGATGCTTGACGACATCAAAAAAACACTTTGGGCAACAGCTGACAAGCTGCGTGCAAATATGGATGCAGCCGAGTACAAACACCTTGTGCTTGGTCTGATTTTTGTGAAATATATTTCCGACACCTTCGCGGCAAAGCAGCAGGAGTTGAATGTTCGCTTGCGTGACCCAAAGGATGAGTATTACTTTGGCGAAGCTAGCGATGCTGATTTAGCCGCAGAGCTTGAAGAGCGTGACTACTACACAGCTGCGAACGTGTTTTGGGTGCCTGAATCTGCACGTTGGGAAGCTATCCGTGCTGCAGCCAAAGCTCCAGACATTGGCAAACGCATTGATGAAGCGTTGACAGTGATTGAAGCCGAAAACCCTAAGCTGAAAGGCATTCTTGATAAGCGTTACGCAAGGGCTCAATTGCCCGATGGGAAGATGGGTGAGCTGGTTGATTTGGTTTCAACTATTGGCTTTGGCGACAACGCTAGTACCGCACGAGATGTGCTTGGTCAGGTTTACGAGTATTTCCTCGGTATGTTTGCCAACGCAGAGGGCAAACGTGGTGGGCAGTTCTACACGCCAGCTTCAATTGTTAAAACACTGGTGGCTGTGTTGTCACCGCACGAAGGCAAGGTGTACGACCCTTGTTGTGGCTCGGGCGGCATGTTTGTGCAAAGTGAAAAGTTTATTGAGGCACACGGCGGCAAGATTGGCGATGTAGCCATTTACGGGCAAGAGGCAAACCCTACAACGTGGCGACTAGCTGCTATGAACTTAGCTATTCGCGGCATCGACTTTAATCTTGGTCGCGAACCTGCTGACACTTTTACAAAAAATCAACACACAGACCTTCGTGCAGATTACATACTTGCTAATCCACCGTTCAACATTAGTGACTGGTGGCACAGTAGCTTAATGGGCGACCCGCGTTGGATTTACGGTGACCCGCCTGAGGGCAATGCAAACTATGCGTGGCTCCAGCACATGTTGTATCACCTTAAGCCGACTGGTCGTGCCGGCATCGTGCTTGCAAACGGTAGTATGAGCAGCAGCCAAAACAACGAAGGCGCAATACGTGCCGCTATGGTTGATGCGGACGTTGTGGAAGTAATGGTTGCATTGCCAAGTCAGCTATTTTTTAACACTCAAATTCCAGCTTGCTTGTGGTTCTTGGTCAAGCAAAAAACTAAACGTAAGGGCGAAGTGCTATTTATTGACGCACGTAAGCAGGGCTCAATGATTAGCCGTGTGCAAGCCGAATTTACCGATGAAGTGATTGGCAATATTGAAAGAACAGTTGCAGCTTGGCGTGGTGAAGGTGGTGAGTATCAGGACATTGCTGGTTTTTGTCGCAGCGTCCCTCTAGCTGAAATTGCAACTCACGGTCACGTACTAACTCCGGGTCGCTATGTCGGCGCAGAAGTGGTGGAAGAAGACGATGAAGCATTTGCTGACAAGATGCAGAAGCTGACTGAGAAGCTTGGCGAGCAGATGACTAAGAGTGCGGAGCTTGATGTAGTGATTCGGAAAAAGCTTAGGGGTCTTGGCTATGAGTTTTGAGTCCGAAAAATTTCTGCTTAATGAGATTGTTGAGGTAACTGACTACGTAGCCAATGGTAGCTTTGCATCCCTCAAAGAAAACGTCACTTATTTAGATGGCGATGGTTATGCTGTGCTGGTTAGACTGGTTGACTCCAATGCGAATTGGAAAGGTGAGCGAGTGTTCGTTGATGAGCGAGCGTATAAGTTTTTATCAAAAAGCTCACTCGAAGAAGGCGACATTGTTATTGCAAATGTGGGTGCTAATGCGGGTTCTGTGTTTCGTGTACCTGCTTTGGGAAAGCCAGCAACTCTTGGCCCTAATGCAGTAAGAGTGCGACCACGGTCTAACTATGAGCACAAACTAAGCAGTGATTTTCTTTATTACTATCTAGTGTCGCCTGTTGGTCAGAGCGGCCTACAAAGCATTATTACAGGCAGCGCACAACCAAAATTTAACAAAACTGCTCTACGCAATTTGAGTCTTTTGGTACCCTCGTTACATATTCAAAATTCTGTCGCTTCTCTAATGTCGAGCATTGATGATCGAATTGCATTGCTTCGCGATACAAACTCAACACTTGAGGCTATAGCCCAAGCACTTTTCAAGTCTTGGTTTGTAGACTTCGACCCTGTACGTGTAAAGGCAGAAGGCGGGTTGCCCGAGGGCATTGACGCTGCAACTGCTTCACTTTTTCCTGATGCGTTTGAAGAGACTGAGCTAGGGGTCGTGCCAAAGGGTTGGATATTCCGACCTGTAGGTGATTTACTTGTTCCAAAGCGTGGTAAATCGATCACAAAAACTAAATGCGTCGAAGGCGATATTCCCGTAGTTGCTGGAGGGTTGGAGCCTGCATATTTTCACAATCAATCCAACGTATCTAGTCCCGTTGTGACGATAAGTGCGTCAGGTGCTAATGCAGGATTTGTGAGGTTGTACCAACAAGATATTTGGGCATCTGACTGCTCATTTGTTAGCGCAGAACAAACAGAAGCAATTTATTTTTGGTATGCCTTTTTAAAGTTCAACCAAGAAAAAATTTACTTTATGCAGCAAGGTGCTGCTCAACCACACATTTATCCATCTGACCTCGTCAGACTTCATATTTGTAGCCCCCAAAACGATAAGCTCAGAGTCGTTTTCAATAATCTAGTTTCTCCATTATTCGACCGAAGTGGTTTGAATAACACGACGATACAGACGCTCTCTAACTTGCGCGACACCTTGTTGCCGCGTTTGATTTCGGGGCAGCTGCGTATTTCTGACGCAGAAACAGAACTAGAAAAGGCAATAGCCTAACTATGACCGAAGACCAACTTGAACAAGAGGCATTAGGCTGGCTGAGAGACGTTGGCTATGCATTGCTAAATGGCTATGAGATTGCATTTGACGGGGCAACTCCTGAGCGCCCTGATTACAAAAACACGCTGCTGCCATTCCGCTTGCGTGAGGCAATCAACCGCCTAAACCCAAACATTCCACTTGCTGCACGTGAAGATGCGTTTAGGCAAGTCCAAGACCTTGGCATTCCATCGCTGCTCTCTGCTAACAGGCACTTCCACAAGCTTTTGGTAAATGGTGTTCCCGTGCAGTACCAAAAAGACGGGGAAACTCGCGGTGACTTTGCGCGCTTAGTTGATTGGGAAGAGCCTGTTAAAAATGATTGGGTTGCAGTCAATCAGTTTAGCATTAAGGGGGCACGACATACACGCCGCCCTGACATTATTTTGTTTGTAAACGGTTTGCCCTTGGTGTTGTTGGAGTTGAAGAACCCAGCAGATGAGAACGCAGACATTTGGAAAGCGTTTGACCAAATTCAAACCTACAAAGAGCAAATACCCGATGTGTTCCAGTACAACGAGGTATTGGTTATTTCGGATGGAACTGAGGCATTGCTAGGTTCGTTGTCCGCCGATGCGGAACGCTTTATGGCTTGGCGCACGATTGATGGCAAAACAATTGACCCGCTCGGACAGTTTCAAGAGCTTGAGACATTAGTTCGTGGCTTGTTAGCTCCTGAGTGCCTGCTTGACTATCTGCGTTACTTTGTGCTGTTCGAGGACGATGGCAAGCTTGTTAAAAAGATTGCTGGCTATCACCAGTTCCACGCTGTACGTGCAGCAATTGAGCAGGTTGTGCAAGCATCGCGTCCCGATGGTTCACATAAAGGCGGTGTTGTTTGGCATACGCAAGGCAGCGGCAAGAGCATAACGATGACTTGCTTTGCTGCAAGGGTGATGCAATCTGCTGCAATGGAAAATCCAACTGTTGTCGTCATTACTGACCGCAACGATTTAGACGGGCAGTTGTTTGGCGTGTTTAGTTTGTCCCAAGATTTGCTGCGTGAACAACCAGTTCAAGTTAGTACCCGTCAAGACTTACGTGCAAAACTTGCCAATCGTCCATCGGGTGGCATTGTGTTTTCCACCATCCAAAAATTTATGCTGGGCGAAGACGAGGACACTTTTCCTGTTTTGTCCGACCGCAGCAACATCGTAGTGATTGCGGATGAAGCGCACCGTACCCAATATGGGTTTGATGCCAAGTTAAAAGGCAAGGCAGGGGAGGAGCGTTACCAAGCTGGTTATGCACAGCACTTGCGTGATGCTTTGCCAAACGCAACCTTTGTCGCTTTCACGGGCACTCCCGTAAGCAGCGAAGATCGTGACACTCGCGCAGTATTTGGTGACTACATCCACATCTACGATATGCAGCAAGCCAAAGAAGATGGCGCTACTGTTGCAATCTATTACGAATCACGGCTTGCTAAGTTAAAGCTCAACGAGCAGCAGATGCCTACCATTGATGCAGAGGTGGATGAGCTTGCGGAGGATGAAGAGGAAAGCGCACAAAGCAAACTCAAAAGCCGATGGGCTGCATTGGAGAGGGTTGTTGGTGCTGAACCTCGTGTAGCGCAAGTAGCTGCGGATTTGGTAGCGCACTTTGAAGAGCGCAACAAAGCTATGGCTGGCAAGGCAATGGTTGTTGCGATGAGCCGTGATATTTGCGTTCACCTCTATAACGAAATCGTCAAGCTGCGTCCTGATTGGCACGATGAAGACCCCGACAAAGGTGCTATCAAAATCGTGATGACTGGCTCAGCAAGTGACAAGGCATTGCTGCGTCCCCACATTTACGATGGCAAAACCAAAAAGCGTCTTGAAAAGCGGTTTAAAGACCCAAGCGACGAGTTGAAGCTAGTCATCGTTCGCGATATGTGGCTAACGGGTTTTGATGCCCCCTGTGTTCATACCCTTTACGTTGATAAGCCAATGAAGGGTCACAATCTGATGCAGGCTATTGCACGAGTTAATCGCGTATTCAAGGACAAGCAAGGTGGCTTAGTTGTTGACTACATCGGCATTGGCAACGAGCTAAAAGCCGCGATGAAGGAATACACCAACAGCAACGGACGAGGTAGGACAACTGTTGATGCCCGCGAAGCCTACAGCGTACTTGCTGAGAAGTTAGACATATTGCGTGGAATGCTGCACGGTTTTGACTACAGTAACTTTATGGCTGCTGGGCATAAAACACTAGCTGGTGCTGCTAACCACGTTTTGGGCTTGAAGGATGGCAAGAAACGCTTTGCCGATACGGCAGTTGCATTAAGCAAGGCGTTCACGTTATGCTGCACATTAGACGAAGCCAAATCTGTGCGTGAAGAAGTGGCGTTTATGCAGGGCATCAAAGTCTTGCTAACAAAGCGTGATATTACGAAACAACGCAAGACTGATGAGCAGCGTGACTTGGCTATACGGCAAATCATTAGCTCTGCCATTGTGTCGGATAGCGTGGTGGACATTTTTGATGCTGTAGGCTTAGACAAGCCAAACATTGGACTGCTGGATGATGAGTTTTTGGCGCAAGTTAAAAATCTCCCCGAACGTAATCTAGCTGTTGAGCTACTTGAGAGACTCCTTCAAGGCGAGATAAAGAGTAGATTTAAGTCTAACGTTACCCAGGAGAAGAAGTTCAGCGACATGCTGACCAATGTCATCCAGCGCTATCAAAATCGCGCAATCGAAACTGCCCAGGTAATGGAGGAGCTAATCGAGATGGCTAAGAGGTTCCGTGATGCGGCTGGTCGCGGTGATCAACTGGGCCTTTCGGAAGACGAAGTTAAGTTTTATGATGCTTTAGCAAATAACGAGTCCGCTGTTCGTGAGATGGCTGATGATACCCTTAAAAAGATTGCCCATGAATTAACGAAAAATTTAAGGCAAAACATTAAAGTTGATTGGAATGAGCGCGAGAGTGTTCGGGCTAATTTACGATTGATGGTTAGGCGTATCCTGCGTAAGTATAAGTATCCCCCTGATGAGCAAGATAGCGCTGTTGAGTTAGTCTTACAGCAGGTCCAGGCACTTGGTGACGAGTGGATGCCAGCTTAATTGCTACAAAGGAATTTTGCGATTTCCTTTAGTTCGGCGAATTTCTGTCTTCGCTCTGCTATTGCTTCTTTTGTATAGTTACCGGTTTTGGTGTTTGCTTTTCGTATTGCTTCAATGCCTTCTTTTGTGCTTGGTCCTGTGGAAGCCCCAGAGTGCCACTTGCAGCGAGATGCCTTGCTTGTTTTCAGGGCTGGGTGCCTACACTGTATTTTTGTCCGAGAACTGATACCCACGCATCTTCGACATTTGATCCTACCGCCAGCAGTTAATAATATAGGCTCTGGGTCAGTTATTTGACATTTTTTTGAACGGCATTGGGGGCGCACTGGCGGAGTGTTTCGCTCTAGATTCAGATTAGTCATAGTCGAGATTAAAAAGAATTCATAAATGCACCCCTGATGGGTGCTTATTTATGTATAGGGCTTGCCCGGAAAGAGCTCAATAAAAACAGGGGCTTAGAAAAAGGCAAAGGCACGCCCGTGCCCGCTTGGATAAAAGCAAAACTTTGATATTTCAAGCGCTCCAGACGTTTTGCTTGCCCGTTCATTTGCCCGTTGCCTTCATGAGTTTGCTAGTTTCTTGCCGCTCTCAGTTACGGTCATCACGCCACGGCTGGGTATTGTGATGAAGCCCTCCCGGCTTAACTGTTCGAGCTTTACCAGTAGCGCTTTCTCCGCTAGACCGAACTTCTTTTTAACCCCACCATAAATCTCTTTAAATTGAGTTTTAGAGAGATTGCATACCGCAATCTCCTTAAGTAGGTCGTTTTGCTGGTGGTCTTCTGCAATCACATCAAACAGCTCTAAGGATCCATCATCTCGTCTTGCAAGAACCATGGGGTCGACCGGTTTTCCATAGTTTGATTTGACTGACTGCAGCGTAAGTAGCTGCGGGAGATCCAGTGGGCTGCCGTATAACTTTCGTATCTCAGCCTCTAAGAGGGTATTTAACTGAAAGACCAGTCGAACCCCGTCAATAAATGCGCTTGAGCCCCGAGCATTATTTTGGTTCCCGCCCGTGCCAGCCCCCTTATTAACATGGTGCAAGCATAAGACGGATGTATTAAGTTGGTCTCGTATTTGTTGAAGCGCTTGAACAAACCTAGTGGCATCTGCTGCAAGATTTTCTTCTCCGCCTCTGAAGCGGGCTACAGGATCGACAATGACTAAGCCGATATCTGTTTCTATTTGATTTTTAACTTGATCGCAGATCAGTCCAGGTATTTTAGTTATATCAATCTCTCCTTTCTTGTTTCTTTCTGTAAAGAGATCAAATGAATCAGCTAAATCAATAAATTGAAGGTTTTTGCTTACTAGAGACCGTGCTTGTGGCGACAGCCCGACCACCACCTTGTGTAACCGACGTTGTAATTCGTGTTGATCATCCTCGCCGCTAATAAACACCACCTTACTTGCAGATCTTGGATGGTACCTACCAAAGAGGGTTATGCCTGAAGCAACACAAACAGCTATATGCATCGCAAGATAAGATTTGCCGGTTCCGCCCGCTGCAATGACAGCTGCCACAATCTTGTTGGGTAGAAAGCCTTCTATTACCCAGTCTCTTTTGGGTGGAAGGGTTGATAGTAAGCCTGCAGCGGATATTAGATTAAAGCGTTCTTTACGGGCCCTTTGAGTTTGCTCGCCAGCGGAACTAACGGCTGGATTATTTCTCAGGTGGGTATTCCAGATGCTGTTATGAGTTCGCTCAACCTCATTGGATGGCAGTGGGGATGTTAGTGTCAGGTTCCATTTGCTGGCTTCAGCATATGTTTCTGTACGTGTAAGCCCTTTTTTAATGAGACCCCCCACAAGAGAAGCAAGGTGCTTGTTGCGAGAGCCCTCAGTTACGCTGCCTTGAAGTATGTTTTGCAGTTGAGATTGAAAGAGAGGGTTCTGGCCATTTGCCTTTTCTGCGAATATTGGCGTTCTTAGATTTGATGGATCTAGCAATTCTCCCATTAAAACGCAACACTGTGCTTCGTTTGCTTTCTCCGGCGGGTAACTAAACCAGTAGTATGCGCGCGAAATATCTGAGCAGGCTTTATCAGCAATAGATGCTAGCTCAGGGTTAAATAGTAGAAAATTATCGCGAACCGTTACAAAATCGCGGGCTGGTATCTCTGTTTTTAGATGAACTACTAACCTGTATCTCGGTTTCTCGGCACTGTGTGACCATGTTGTGTGGATGATGCCAAGATATTTGCTTGTTAGCGCAACAAGGTCATCAAAACCATATCCATTTGGGTTATCAATATCAAATACCAGGGCGGAGACCGACTCAATGTTTTGATTGGCTCGCCTTTCTTCTGGGCCTAGCTTATATGGGCCAACTAATAGCGTGTCTTTTTGCAATGATTCAATAGGCGTACTTAATTGTCTGGTAATGCTTCGCAACGATTTATGCGCCTGTTTTGCAGTAACGCTTTTGATGTTATTAAACAGCGCAAAGTCACTTTTAACTGCTAGATTTTTCTGTAGACAGGCATTCATTAGTTTGCCTCCACTGTATTGGCTGCGGCGTAGCTCCTGCCCATCTGCATAAAAATACCAAGTAAAAAAGGCTTGATTTCATCAATTTTTACTTCTACCGCATAGCGTTCCGGTGCGAAATGATCAACGATCTTCGCTAGATACTTGTTTTTTAAAGCTTCTTCAGTGGGATATTTTTTTTGGGGGATTATTAGGCTGGCGGTATCGCTACCTTCTGTTGTGCAGAAATTTAGTTCAATGTGCGTGACCTCATCAACGTTGGTTGCAACCCCAATGCCACTCAGCTCATCTATGTTGAAAATGCCGTCTTCAGTTAAATGGTCAATTCGTGTAGTTACTTCTGGTCCGTGTCTGGTTTCAATAATCTGCGAAGTTGCCTGGCGCTGCACTACCTTAATTAAACTTTGCCTTACTTGAATTTCTTCTGCCCCAAACTCCTGCTCAATTAAAACCCTGAGGATAAATGTTGGTGCCGTAGGTGTAATACCATAAATTTTAGTTTGTTTGCTCATTATTTTTTCTCATATGAAAGCAGATCTGCACAAGCGTGCAGATGCAAATTGTTTAAATAAATATTCAGAAGCCGTTAGTGGCGAGCTTTATGACGTGACCTGCCTTGCAGGTGCCAGTGGTTCCGTTTACTTCTTGCATCGTTTGATTGCGCCCGATGAACGGCGGAACAGAATTTCTACTGCTGTTTACGTAATAACTTTGTCATAGCGTATGTGTTCATTCTAGCAATTTCAATCTTGCTTTTCAATCAGTTTTTTTGGTGTTTCTGTGTCTATAGTTTTGTGCAATACGTTGTGCAGTTCCAGGCCTTTGTATTCAATTTTTTCAATTGCGGTTTTTATGTAACCAAGTGTTCGGTGTGAGTAAACCTTTGCGCCGGTGCTACCGGAAATCTGGTGACCCATTATTAAGTCAATGACGGGCTCAGAAACTTCTTTTTCTGCTAATTGACTTCTAACAGAGTGCCTAAATGCATGGAAGTCCTGAGTTGCTGAGATGCCAAGCGATCTTCTAAACTCCCCAAACCAGTTTGAGAAATTGCCGCCAGGCTTATTTTTTCGAAATTTGAGGTCGTCCCATAGATTTTCTTTGCCGTCTACCTGAGCTTGTCTTGCGTACTCTAAAAAGCCAAGACTAATAAGCTCGCTGTGCACTGGAATCTTGCGTATGCCGGCTGAAGTTTTCACTTGCTGATTTAGTCCCAAGTTTGAGATAGAGATATAAGGAATTTCGCAACCGATTACTACGTCATCCACTTGAAGTTGTGCAAGCTCACTTAATCTGGCCCCGGTAAAAATTGCTAGTATGGGTAGCCAGTAAGCAGCGTGAGTGCCTGATCTCCAGTCTTTGGGTAGCCGGTATTGCGTATATATTTCATGTGCAAAGAGCTTATTAAGTTCTAGAATCTCCCAAGGTCTTCGTTTTTGCGTGGTTTGGGATTTAATCTCTATTCCCTCCCAAGGGTGGCGGTCGATGATTTCAAGATCTCTATAGGCGTATTTGATTAACGATTTAACCCAATTCAATCGGTCGCGGGCGGTTTTGCTTGTTGTTTGCCGTTCCGGTTGTTGCAGCCACGCCCTGAAGCTGTCGCCCTGGGCCCTAGTCAACTCTTGAAGCTGTGGGTTCTTAGTCTGCTCTTCATAAAAAACTAGCGCACGCATACAGGAGTTAATTGCGTCCTTGCTGCGTGGTTTGGATTCTTTCCATCTTACATAGACATCACGAAGGCAGCATGCGTTACGTGCGCGCTCTATAAGTACCTTTTGACTTTCGGTGTGTGCTTTTGGGGTAGGTGTTGTCAGACCCAAAATTTCTGCTCTTTTGATGACGCCTAACGTGACCGCCTCTCTGTAGCTGCATGCACCAAGTGAAACTATTACTTTGCCGCTTTTATATATATTAATTAGTTGATGCGTTTTGGGAAGAACTACCCGAAGATAGTGCGAACTTCCTCGCTGGAAAATACCATTTGATTTGGCCATGTATCACCCCATTAGTTGGCTGTTGATGCCTTGGGTGACACAGTTAGGTGACACAGGTTGTGCTCTTAAAATGTAGTGCTGTCAGTAAAGCTATAACAATCAACAACATACAAAAAGAACACGAAGTAGGGTGGATGAGCCAAACCCCC
>CAZHWF010000022.1:279-17978 GCA_964536365.1 uncultured Polynucleobacter sp. | reverse complement strand
TAAGGTGATCTAAGATGCGGGTTGCCTTGATTGGGAGTGCGGATTTTGGTAAAGCTGCTTTAGAAGCTTTTTTAGACCGCGGAGATGAGGTTGTAGCCGTATTCTGCCCACCCGATAATCCCAAATCAAGTAAACCGGAGGTATTAAAGGAAGCAGCGCTTGCAAGGGGGCTTACTCCCTTGCAATTTGCATCCTTAAAGAGTCCCGAAGCCGCACAGGCCATGATTGATAGCAATGCTGATATTTGCGTCATGGCTTACGTGCTGCAATTTGTTCCACAAGAGTTAGCCAAGATTCCAAAGCACGGCACGATTCAGTATCACCCATCTTTATTGCCTAAGTACCGCGGCCCAAGCGCGATTAACTGGGCAATTGCTTTAGGCGAAGACAAAACCGGTTTAACTATCTTCCGCCCATCCGATGGCTTGGATGAGGGCGAAGTTATTTTGCAAAAAGAAGTTCCCATCGGTCCTAACGACACCTTAGGAAAGATCTATTTTGACCACCTATTTCCGATTGGTATCAAGGCCTTGCTTGAGGCCGCTGATTTAGTAGTCGCAGGTAAGCATCAAGAATTGGTTCAAGATGAATCACAGGCCAACTATGAAGGTTGGTTTGATGCAAATGCCGCGCAAATTCATTGGGCAACGCATATCAGTCAAATCTACAACCTCATCCGTGCTTGCAATCCTGCGCCTGGGGCTTGGACAAAGTTTGGCGAACAAAAGGTACAGATCTACGATTGCCATAAGCATGTTGCGGCAACCTTTGGTGCTGTTAAAGGTAAGCCAGGCGAAGTCACGCAAATCAACCTGGATTCTTTCTTCGTCACTTGCCATGGTGGACAGATCGAAGTCCTTAAGGCTAAAGGGGCTGGAGGTAAAGTGACTGGCGCTGAATTGGCAAAAGAGTTAAATTTAGAAGTGGGGCAGTTCTTTACGCTATAAAACTTTTCATAAGCGATCACTCAATCTTGTTATGAATCAGAAACATCCTCAAGCTTCATCTCCTCAAACGGAGGATGTAAAAAATGAGCAGCCTGAAACTCTTGCTGAAAGTGAGAGCGCTGCTGAGCATACGTTGTCTAATTTACGTAAGGCTGCGCTGAGTAAGCGAGAGATCATGGAACAGTTATCTCGCGAGAGATTTCCATGGGACGAATAAATCGCTAGTAGATCTAGCAGTACATCATTAAGCACATCATTAATTAAGCGCCCACTTAGCCCAAGTAAATAAGACATTCCCCACGTTCTGACCCCCGGGGACATAAGCGGTTTGCAAGCTCAGATCCTTGTAGCTGATTGAGGCGATGGGAAGCACACCCGGAAAGGGAATGTAGTTCATGATGTCTTGTCTGGACATGATGAAAACAGTTGCTCCTACGCCATATTTCCAATCCTGACTCGCTCCGATATTCCACATGGGGATCCAGCCGTATCCAACCATATACTGATAAATACCATGGGAATCTTTAAAGGTCATGCCATAGATGCCTTCCCAATTGTCCTTCTCATTTATCAGGCCTCTACCAAACCCAATTCCCATGGGGTACTCGGTGTATTGATTAATCTTATCCTGAGAGTATGCGTAGGGCAGGTGATAGGTATATAAAGGGAGATAAATTTCATCAGTGCCCTTATCCCAAATTGACTCAAGATGGGTAATCGTGTTTGAAGTCCAGGTAGACAGGCTTTCAGCATAGGTGGTGCCAATAGGGAGCGCTAGACTCAATGCAATTGCCCAACACGAGTACTTAGAGGCATCTCTCATTGCCGAGAAAAAATAGATAACTTCATTACAGCGTTGACTGATTTTTTATTGCATTAAATCTCAAGGTTATCAATCAAACGTGTTTTGCCAAGTTTGGCCGCTGTCAGAATAACGAGGGGCTCGCCAGCCTCTAATTGTTCGTTAGACGCAGGCGCCAAGTCGCTCTGCATGCGTATAGCAATGTAGTCAGGCTTCCAGCCACGATTTGCAAGTGAAGCAACTGCGGCTTTTTCAATCTCGGAAATGGATTGACTGGTGCGATCTTTTAATTGCAAGACGCGCTCACGAACTTGTTTTAGTGCTTTTTGTAATTCTGGCGCCTCAGCGCGCTCCTCGGTGGAGAGGTAGCCATTGCGGGAGGAGAGGGCAAGACCATCCTCCGCGCGAATGGTTTCACCAGGAACGATTTCAACTGGCAAAGCAAATTGTTTAGCCATCTGGCGAATGATCATTAACTGCTGATAGTCTTTCTTGCCAAATACGGCAACCTTGGGTTGCACGCAAGAGAAGAGCTTGAGAACAACCGTACAAACACCCTTAAAGAAGCCAGGTCTAAACTCACCCTCCAGAATGTCACCTAATTGCTGTGGTGGATCTACTCGGTACTCTTGCGGTTGCGGATATAAATCTCGTTCAGTTGGGGCAAATAAGATGTAAACACCCTCTTTTTCCAATTTTTCAATATCAGCCTGCATCGTGCGTGGGTAGCTATCGAAATCTTCATTGGGACCAAATTGCAGGCGGTTCACAAAGATGCTCGCCACAACTGGATCACCATGCTGCCTAGCAAGACGCATTAGTGAGAGATGACCTTCATGCAAATTGCCCATGGTGGGTACGAATGAGGCGCGATTTTGACCGCGTAAATGATCGCGTAACTCTTGAATATCGCTAATAATTTTCATGCAACAGGGGTGTAGGCAAGGCGCACATAAATTGGCGCATATGGCTCGGCTTGAGTAATTTCTACCAAAGCTTCACGTGAGAGTTCGAGCATCGCGATGAAGTTAACAATCACCACAGGAATGCCCTTGCCAGATTTAATTGCATCTTCAAATAGCTCTCCAAATTCTACGAATTTGGTGCTTTGTAGACGACGCAAGATGCGTGTCATAAAGTCGCGCACCGATAGCTCTTCGCGCGTAATAGTGTGGTGTTGCGTGAGCTTGGCGCGGTGTAGAACATCGCGCCAAGCTGCCTGCAAATCTTCTACGTTGACATCTGGCCAAGCGATGGCAATCGTGGTGTCCACAAAACCATGCGCAACTTGAAAATCTCGCCCATGCTGAGGAATTTGATCGAGTTCCTGAGCAGCAAGCTTCATGCGCTCGTACTCTAAAAGGCGACGGACTAACTCGGCGCGCGGATCCTCAACTTCTTCTTCGCTGTCTGCTTTCTTCATTGGCAAAAGCATGCGGGATTTAATTTCAATCAACATTGCTGCCATGAGTAAGTACTCGGCAGCGAGTTCAAGATTGTGATGACGGATTTGATCGATGTAGCTTAGGTACTGTTGAGTAACCTGCGCCATCGGAATATCTAGTACGTTGAAATTTTGCTTGCGAATTAAATACAGCAGTAGATCTAGAGGGCCTTCAAACGCCTCTAAAAAGACCTCTAGCGCATCCGGCGGAATGTAGAGATCGTTAGGGAGTTTAAATAGCGGTTCGCCATACAGCTTTGCGAATGCTTCTGACATGCCATCGGTGACTGCTGGCGTGCTGTCAAGTAAGTCTGATATTGGCTGTGCGCTCGGCTCAGCCCCAGCCATATTGCCTGAATTAGTCATTCGAATATACGTAGGCGCGTTGTTTGAGCTTGGCAGCTTTGGCGCGACGTTGCTCTTCAACGCTCAATGGCTCTTTATCCCAAAGAAGAGCGCGACCAGCTTGTTGATCGGCCTCGAGATGCGGTTTCTCATTCTTGAGTTCGTTTAAGAACTGGGTGAATTCAGATTGATATCTTGCCATGACATTTCCTAAAATACTCAATTAATTCAATAACTTATGAAAAAACTTGAAAAGTTATCTATGGACTACAGGCACCATTATAGGTGGTTTTTAGAGGGCTTTTTACAAGTTTGCGGCCAGCAAAGCCTCAATTTGCGGGGCTTCAACTCGGGTCATCAAGTGCTTATAGGCATTGATAGGGCGTTTGCTAGATAGCGGGGTATTGACATCACCCCAAGATAGAGGCTCCAAGGATAAAAATTCCTCCACTCCAGCGGCCACCCGAGGGATCACTGGCTTTAGGTAAAGACTAAGCATCCGGAATGCCTCTAGAGTGATGCTGCAGACCCTTTGTAGATCGGCTTCACGTTCTGGATTTTTGGCGATTTCCCAGGGTTTGTTTTCGTCTACAAAACCATTGACCTTATCTGCAAGCTCCATCACTGTGCGTAATGCCTTGGCATATTCGCGGGACTCATACAGTTGCGCAATTTTTTCGCTGCTTGCTGCAATCTCTTTGAGTAGTTGATTGCTCATTGCTTCATCGGAGACGATGCCGCCAAATCGTTTGACTAAAAATCCTGCGCTACGACTTGCGATATTGATGTACTTGCCTAATAAATCGCTATTTACGCGTGCAACAAAGTCTTGAAGATTTAGATCTAAATCTTCCATGCTGTCGTTGAGTTTGGTTGCAAAGTAATAGCGGAACCATTCGGGATTAAAGCCGCAATCAATTACGCTGTTTGCGGAGATGAGTGTGCCGCGTGACTTGCTCATCTTCTCACCATCAACCGTCAAGAAGCCATGTGCAAATACATTGGTTGGTGTGCGGTAGCCGGAAAACTGCAAGGTTGCTGGCCAGAATAAAGTGTGGAAATACAGAATGTCTTTGCCGATAAAGTGGTATTGCTCAGTGGTGGTATCAGGCTTAACCCACTCATCAAAATTGATTCCTTTGGCCTGACAATAGTTTAAGAAACTAGCGTAATAACCAATCGGCGCATCAAGCCAAACATAGAAGTATTTTCCGGGGGCATCAGGGATCTCAAACCCGAAATACGGGGCGTCGCGGGAGATATCCCAGTCACCAAGATTACTCTCGCCAGGTTGTCCAACCCATTCTTTCATCTTATTGCGAGCCTCAGGCTGCAAAGGGGTTTTAACTTGCGTCCACTCGCGCAAAAACGCTTCGCAACGTGGGTCAGAGAGCTTGAAAAAATAGTGATCAGAAACTTTTTTAATGGGTGTTGCGCCACTCACCACTGAGAACGGATTTTTTAAATCGGTTGGGGAGTAAGTTGCACCACATTTTTCACAGTTATCGCCATATTGATCTTTTGCGCCACATTTTGGGCACTCGCCTTTAATGAAGCGATCTGGCAAGAACATTTCCTTTACGGGATCATATGCTTGCTCAATAGCGCGCTTTTCAATCAAACCCGCATCACGCAGCTTGAGGTAGATATCTTGCGATAACTTTTCATTCTCTGGGCTATCGGTGGTGTAGTAATTGTCAAAAGATATTAAAAAATTATCGAAGTCGCGCTTATGTTCTTTCCAAACATTGGCGATCAATTCTTTCGGGGTTAAGCCCTCTTTTTCAGCGCGTAGCATGATGGGCGTGCCGTGGGTATCGTCGGCGCCAACGTAGTGGACCTCATGCCCACGCATTCTTTGGAACCGAACCCATATGTCCGTTTGCACATATTCCACTAGATGACCGATATGGATCTGGCCGTTAGCGTATGGCAGAGCAGAGGTAACAAGAAGGCGGCGCGAACTACTCATGTAATGCGGACTTATAAGAAGGTTAAAAAAGATAAAAAGTGGTTAAGCACTCAATTATGCTGGCTTATGCAGTAATTTTAGTCTGCGGTTAAAGTAAAGCTCAGTAGAGTCTTCAGAAACCCCGATAAACTTTAGTTTGATAAGACCCTAGAAAGCATTTTATGGCAGCAAAACCGACTATTCAGATGTCTTGTGCCTCCGTGCCCCTGGTGCATGAGGTCGAGATCATGGATGAGTTAGGGCGCCGTAAAACCACCCATATTCCTGGTGAACGTCCTCTAACTATTTACCTTGATAAACGTGAGGTTGTGACATTAATGACTCTGGGTAGCGCCCCAGAGGCTTTGGTCTTAGGTTATCTGCGCAATCAGCGTCTTGTGGAGTCGGCAGACGACATAGAAAGTATCCAGGTCGATTGGGAAACGGACTCGGCAGCCGTTAAAACACGCCGCAGCAGCGTCGATATTGATGCTTTGACAAGCAAGCGGGTAGTCACCACAGGCTGCGGTCAGGGAACGATGTTTGGCGGTCTGATCGAGGAAATATCGGAAATTCAGTTGCCTGATGGCCCGCAACTAAGCCAAGAGGCAATAGTCGCTTTAATCGACTCTATTCGGACCCATGACACCATTTATAAGAAGTCAGGCTCAGTGCATGCTTGCGCTGTTTATGAGCGTGATGGTGTGGGTGGTGTGCGCCTGCTGCACTTCATCGAGGATGTGGGGCGCCATAACGCCGTTGATTCCATTTCTGGTTTGATGTGGTTGGCCAATAAGCCGGGTAAAGATTTAATTTTCTTTACCACTGGACGTCTGACTTCTGAGATGGTCATCAAGGGGGCTCAGATGGGCATACCTTTCCTGTTGACGCGCTCTGGAGTGACCTTGATGGGCTTGGAGTTAGCGCGTAAAACGAACCTTACCATCCTATCCCGTTGTTCTGGAAAACACTTTGAGATCTATAACGCCCCTGAGAGGGTCGTTTTTACCCCAAAACCCCTATAAATTCGTGTGCAGGTGAGGGCGAAGGTTTTACAATTCCGCCATGACTATTAAATCTGACCACTGGATCCGCCGCATGGGCGAGCAAGGCATGATCAGCCCATTTGAACCTGGGCAAATCCGCCAAGACGCATCAGGCAACAAAATCGTAAGTTACGGCACTTCAAGCTATGGCTATGACATTCGTTGCGCAGACGAATTCAAGATCTTTACCAACATCAATAGCACGATTGTTGATCCAAAGAATTTTGATGAACAATCATTTGTCGATTTCAAGGGTGATGTTTGCATCATTCCACCAAACTCATTTGCGCTGGCAAGAACTGTTGAGTACTTCAAGATTCCACGAAGCGTGTTAACCGTTTGTGTTGGCAAAAGTACTTATGCTCGCTGCGGCATTATTGTGAACGTGACCCCATTTGAACCAGAGTGGGAAGGTTATGTCACATTAGAGTTCTCCAATACTACGCCGTTGCCAGCCAAGATTTATGCTGGTGAGGGTTGTGCTCAGGTACTCTTTTTTGAGAGCGATGAAGTTTGCGGTACATCTTATAAAGATCGCGGTGGTAAATATCAAGGTCAGCGGGGCGTTACCCTGCCTATGACCTAAGCCATTACGGCAGTGCGTAAATTTCCGTTTAACCGTCGTCCCGCGCGGATTAACTTAGACGAGTATCGCGCCACCCTTTCGCGCTCAGAGTTGGCGCGCCCAGAGAACAATTTTTATCATTGGCTATTGGGTACCAGCTGGGGCAGCTTTTTGTTGCTCGTTGTATGCGTTTACTTGGGAACCAATTTCATATTTGCCTTTGCTTATTTGGCTTGTGGCGATGGTGCGATTACCAATACTGAGCCAGGATCTTTACTAGATGCTTTCTTCTTCAGCGTGCAAACAATGGCGACGATTGGTTATGGTCGCATGACGCCTGTGGGGCATTGGGCAAATGCGATTGTGACATTTGAAGCTTTCTTCGGAATTGTGTACTCAGCGCTGACAACCGGTTTAGCCTTTGCTCGCTTCACTCGTCCAACTGCAGGCGTGAGATTTTCCAAGGTCGCAGTTATTGGAAGCCATGATGGTGTCCAAACCTTTAAGTTTCGGGTGGCCAATGACCGTAGTTCGCATATTGTTGAAGCGCAATTACGTTTGTGGCTAATTGCTGAGAGCATGACTGCCGAAGGCGAGCGTTACCGCCGCTCAGTGGAGTTGCCCTTACATCGTTCGGAAAGTCCAGTTTTTTCTTTGACGTGGACTGCCATGCACAGTGTTGATGATGCTAGCGCTTTAAAGGAATACCTAGGCAAGACTGATATTGAGCGCCAGTGGCACTTATTAATCACTTTTACGGGGTACCATGAAAGCTTAGCCAATCAGGTCTATGCCCGTCATGTGTACTTACCTAAAGATGTGCAGCAAAATGCGACCTTTGTCGATATCGTCACAGTATTACCAGATGGCGATCGAATGATCGATCTGTCCAATTTTGATAAGTGGATTCCGAATGCATCGGATCAGTTAGCAGGGGAGTTTTTATGAAATTTCGTTTCCCAATCATCATTATTGATGAGGACTTTCGTTCGGAAAATATTTCGGGCTCAGGCATACGCGACCTAGCCGAGGCAATTGAGAACGAGGGCATGGAGGTTATTGGCTTGACGAGCTATGGCGATCTCACCTCATTTGCACAGCAAGCTTCGCGTGCATCTACTTTTATCGTTTCGATCGACGACGAAGAGTTCGATTCTGATTCTGAGGATCATGATTTACCTGCGTTAAATAACTTGCGTGCATTTATTACCGAAGTACGCAAGCGTAACGAAGATATTCCAATCTTTTTATATGGCGAGACACGCACATCTCGGCATATGCCAAACGACATTCTGCGTGAGCTGCATGGCTTCATTCATATGAATGAAGACACCCCAGAATTTGTAGCGCGCCACATCATCCGTGAAGCAAAGGTGTATTTAGATTCTTTGGCGCCACCATTTTTCCGCGCTTTAACTAATTACGCATCTGAAGGATCTTATTCTTGGCATTGCCCGGGGCACTCTGGTGGGGTTGCCTTCTTAAAGAGCCCTGTCGGTCGGATGTTCCACCAGTTCTTTGGTGAGAATATGTTACGTGCCGACGTTTGTAATGCGGTTGAAGAATTGGGGCAACTTTTAGACCACACTGGTCCAGTACTCCAGAGTGAGCATAATGCTGCCCGCATTTTTAATGCCGACCATTTGTTTTTTGTGACGAATGGCACCTCAACATCAAACAAGATCGTTTGGCATTCCACTGTTGCGCCTGGGGATGTGGTTTTGGTTGATCGCAACTGCCATAAGTCCGTGATTCACTCCATCACCATGATGGGGGCAATTCCTATTTTCTTAATGCCTACACGCAATCACTTGGGCATTATTGGGCCGATTCCAAAAGAGGAGTTCGAATGGAAAAACATCAAGAAGAAGATTGATGCCAATCCATTTATTAAAGATAAGAATGTTGTGCCACGCGTGATGACGCTGACGCAAAGTACCTATGACGGTATTGTCTACAACGTCGAGATGATTAAAGAGATGCTTGACGGCAAAGTCGATTCATTGCATTTCGATGAAGCATGGTTGCCACATGCCGCCTTCCATCCTTTCTACAAAGATATGCATGCAATTGGCGCGGATCGTAAGCGCACCAAGAAGAGTTTGATGTTTGCTACCCAATCCACTCATAAGTTGTTAGCTGGTTTATCTCAGGCATCTCAGGTATTGGTGCAGGATGCGGAAGATGCCAAGCTTGATCGAGATTGTTTCAATGAAGCTTACTTGATGCACACCTCTACCAGTCCTCAGTACGCCATCATCGCTTCTTGTGACGTCTCCGCAGCCATGATGGAGTCTCCTGGAGGCACAACCTTGGTTGAAGAGTCTATTGCTGAAGCCATGGACTTCCGTCGCGCGATGCGCGAAGTCGATGATAAGTTTGGGGCTGATTGGTGGTTTAAGGTTTGGGGCCCAGATCATTTGGCTGAGGAGGGTATTGGCGAACGCTCGGATTGGGTGCTTGAGCCATCCGCTTCCTGGCATGACTTTGGTAAGCTCGCCAAAGACTTCAATATGCTCGATCCAATCAAGGCAACCATTGTGACACCTGGCCTGGACATCGAGGGTAATTTTGGCGCAATGGGTATTCCGGCCAGTATTGTGACTAAGTATCTAGCTGAGCACGGCGTTATTGTGGAGAAATGCGGCCTCTACTCCTTCTTCATTATGTTCACGATCGGCATTACCAAGGGTCGCTGGAATACGCTCGTGACAGAGCTGCAGCAATTTAAGGATCATTTCGATAAGAATGCCCCGCTTTGGAAAGTATTGCCAGAGTTTGTGGCTAAACATCCACGCTATGAGCGCGTGGGTTTAAAAGATATTTGCCAGCAAATTCATGAGTTCTATAAGAGTCGTGATGTAGCGCGTATGACTACCGAGATGTATACGTCGGATATGGAGCCGGCCATGATGCCTTCAGAAGCGTGGGCAAAGATGGCTCATAAGGAGGTAGACCGTGTTCCCTTAGATCAATTGGATGGTCGAGTGACTGCAATGCTGGTGACGCCATATCCTCCCGGTATTCCGCTCTTGATTCCGGGTGAGCGTTTTAATAAACGCATCGTGGATTACCTGTACTTTGCGAGAGATTTCAATGAGAGGTTCCCTGGCTTTGAGACGGATATTCATGGGCTGGTTAAAACCAGCGCCGACGGAAAAGGCGAGTACTACGTTGACTGTGTAAGGCAAGAACGTGACATCACTCTTTGAACCAAATAAGCTTTAGATCTAAAACCCCGCATTTGTGGGGTTTTTTGCTTGATTGGGGCATGAATACTCTTTATACTTGTCCAATATATTGTACAAGTATGGGGAAGCTATGAAGGTCATTAATTTTTCTGACGCTAGAAATCAATTTAAGCAAGTCATTGATCAGGTGGTGGCAGATTGTGACGTTGCAATAATCTCACGTAGGGATGCGGAAGACGCCGTAGTTATGTCCTTAAATACCTATAACAGCATGATGGAAACATTTCATTTATTAAAATCTCCTGCTAACGTAAAACACTTGGAGAAATCTTTGGCGCAATATCGCAAAAGGCAAGTTAAAACAAAGGCCTTGGTGGATGCTAAGTAAATTAGTGTGGACAAATGCAGCGTGGTCTGACTATTTATATTGGCAGGGACAGGATAAAAAAACCATAAAGCGTATCAATGCCTTGATTAAGGATGCATTAAGAAATCCTCAAGAAGGAATTGGAAAGCCAGAAGAGCTTCGAGAAAGTCTGTCGGGATTTTGGTCCAGAAGAATCGATGACGTTAATCGTCTAGTGTATGCGATCGAAAAAGATCAACTTGTGATTATTGCTTGCCGCTATCACTATGAATAGCCGTATTGCCGTCTATTTAATTGGCTTATCTAGCTGAAAAGTCACTGGCGCATCTTCATCCACCTTATTTGTGGGAGCATCCGTTTTACCGTCTTCGCCGCTGGTGAAATTGAAGTCTTGGCTTTCTGCAACTGCGGCTGGTTTATCAAGGAATGTGGTAACCAAGGCCGGGAATGTCGCTACCAAAACAACCATTGCTAGTTGAAGCACTACCCAAGGTAAAGCTCCCCAGTAGATATCGCTACTTTTTACTTCCTTAGGTGCAACACCTCTGAGATAGAAGAGGGCGAAGCCAAAAGGGGGGTGCATAAATGAAGTTTGCATATTGACGCAGAGCATGACACCAAACCAAACTAAGGCTGCACTTGAGGCAGCTTGGGGATTGCCGTTCATGGATGCTAAAAGCACTGGAGCTAATAATTTGACTGCTACTGGTGCCAGCATAGGCACAACAATAAAGGCGATTTCAAAAAAGTCTAAGAAGAAAGCCAAGAAGAAGACAAATAAATTCACCAGGACCAAAAATCCAATCCAGCCACCCGGTAGATTGGAGAAAAGCTCTTCAACCCAGAACCCACCATCAACACCCTGAAAAACGACCGAGAAGCAGGTGGATCCAATGAGAATAAAAACGACCATCGAAGTAATACGCATGGTGTTTTGGTAGGCCTCTTGCACCAAACCCTTCAGGTTTGGAATGTTGTTGCGACGCAGCCAGGCAAGCAAGAGGGCGCCCATCGCCCCCATAGCACCAGATTCTGTTGGGGTGGCTATACCGGTCACAATGGTTCCCAGTACCAAGAAGATCAGTACAGCGGAAGGGATGATGCCCAGCAAACATTTTTTCCAAAGCGCCCAACCTTTAAGAGTAATGTCGCTTGCAGGTATTGGAGGCAAATAGCCTGGTCGGATACGGGCAAGGAAAAAAGTATAGAGAGCGAAAAGCGCAATCTGTAAGAGCGAAGGGCCCCAAGCGCCCAAATACATGCTGCCTACATCGGCACTACCGTTCTGGGTCTTGAGTTGGTCTGCCAAAACAATTAACACTAAAGAAGGCGGAACTAGTTGGGTAATTGTTCCAGATGCCGCCAATACACCTGTGGCGTAACGCATGTTGTAACCATAGCGCATCATCACTGGCAAAGAGATCATGGCCATAGCAATCACTTGAGCCGCTACAGTGCCAGTGATAGCACCCAAGATAAACCCAACGATGATGACGGAGTACCCGAGGCCACCACGAATACGTCCAAATAATTGCCCCATGGACTCAAGCATTTCTTCCGCAAGGCCACAGCGCTCCAAGATGGCGCCCATAAAGGTGAAAAAGGGAATGGCTAGTAGCAAGTCATTCGCAAGTACGCTGCCAAAGATACGCTGTGGAATCGCTTGTAAAAATGCTACTCCAAAGAAGCCTTCGCTAATTGCGATTGCTGAGAAAAATAAACCAGCAGCCATCAGTGAAAAAGCGACTGGAAAGCCAATCAACATAAAGATGATCAGGCCGCCAAACATTAAAGGAGGCATCCACTCCAATGGAATCATTGCATTGGCTTTTCGTAATGAAGATCTTCGGCAGGCAAGGCGATAGCTCCTTTAAGCGCGCCGATGCGTTTAATGATTTCAGAAACGCCCTGAAGACTGAGCATAAAGAACCCAAAAGGAACTACAAATTTAATTGGATAGCGCGCTAATCCACCAGAATTTAGTGAATGCTCCATTACCAACCAGGATGGGTAAAAAAGCGTTGTCCATGAAAGCCAGGTAAATAAGATGCAGGCTGGCAATAAAAAGAATATCAACCCAAATAAATCCACCCATATGCGTCCGCGATCGGAAAGGTGTGAGTAGATTAGATCTACGCGCACATGCTCATTGCGTTTCAGGGTATATGAAGCGCCAAACATGACAGCAGTGGCGAATAGGTACCACTGAAGCTCTAGAGGCCAGTTGTTGCTAATGTCTAAGCCATAGCGCAGCAGGGCATTGACTGCAGATACAACGCAAGACAGCAAAATCATGATGCTGGCTGCTTTGCCTAAGAGCTGGTTTACTCGATCAATTCCTGCGGAGAGTTTGGACCAAAACCCCATGCATCTTAGAGGTCTGCGCGACCTCGTTTGATGGCTGCAAGTACTTGCGCAGGGGCTGTGCCACCAGCATGTTGACGTGACTGCACCGATCCGTCCACTGTAAGTAATGCAAAGACATCTTCGCTAATCAGTTCAGGGCGATTATCTAATCCGCATGCAAAACGCAATTCGGGAAGGCTTAAATCGGTGAGCATGCAGTTTCTGCCAACACAAGCTTTTACAGCATGCGCCACTGCTTCATGCGCATCACGGAAAGCTAAACCTTTTTTCACCAAGTAATCGGCCAAGTCGGTTGCGGTTGCAAAACCTTCTTCGGCAGCCTTTTTCATTACTTCGGCCTTAACCTCAATGTGTGGAACCATGTCGGCAAAAATGCGCAGAGTATCTTGTACGGTATCAACAGCATCAAACAAAGGCTCTTTATCCTCTTGATTGTCTTTGTTGTAAGCAAGGGGTTGCCCCTTCATCAAAGTCAATAAAGAAATTAAATCGCCGTATACGCGACCTGTTTTCCCGCGAGCTAACTCAGGGACATCGGGATTCTTCTTTTGCGGCATGATCGAGCTGCCGGTGCAGAAGCGATCTGGTAGGTCAATAAAGCCAAAGCGCGGACTTAGCCATAAGATCAGTTCTTCTGAAAGGCGCGACACATGCATCATTAGGATTGATGCAAAGGCGCAAAACTCAATAGCAAAGTCTCGGTCTGATACGGCATCTAAAGAGTTGTTGCATATGCCATCAAAGCCTAAAGTCTTAGCAACTTGCTCGCGATCGATAGGGTAGGTTGTACCCGCCAAGGCGGCTGCACCTAAAGGTAAGCGATTAAAGCGGGCGCGTAAATCAGCCAGACGACTTGCATCACGACTAAACATTTCGTAATAGGCCATCAAGTGATGACCAAAAGTAATGGGTTGGGCTACTTGCAGATGGGTATGGCCAGGCATGATCGTGGAGGCATGCTTTTCAGCGAGATCTAGTAAAGCAAGACGCAAGGATTTCAAGGTTGCGGCAATGTCATCGACGCTGCCGCGTAACCAAAGGCGTAAGTCTGTAGCAACCTGATCGTTACGTGAGCGACCAGTATGCAAACGCTTGCCAGCATCGCCGACTAATTCAGTAAGGCGTGCTTCGATATTGAGATGAACGTCTTCAAGAGCTAATTGCCAATTAAATTGACCAGACTCGATTTCACTCTTAATTTGCGCCATACCCCTTTGAATATCAGCCAAATCCTGAGTGCTAATGATTTTTTGGGAGGCCAGCATTTGGGCGTGAGCCAAGGATCCGGCAATATCTACCAGGGCAAAACGTTGATCAAAGCCAATAGAGGCGGTATAACGCTGAACCAGTTCGTCGACGGGTTCGGCAAAACGAGCCGACCAAGCTTGGGCTTTGTTGGCTAAGGAATTATTAGATGAGCTCATAAACACAGTATATTGGTGTAGGTCTTTGATTATTTTAAATGTTATGTCCCAAACCCCGAATTCTTCTCCCTTGGCGGCTCCAAAGCGCCTCGTAATCGCCTCCCGCGAAAGTCGCCTAGCCATGTGGCAGGCTGAGCACGTCCGGGATTGCCTGAAAAAGCTCTACCCAGCCTGTGATGTGCAGATTTTGGGTATGACAACCCGGGGAGATCAGATACTAGACAGGGCGCTTTCCAAGGTGGGTGGCAAAGGGCTTTTTGTGAAGGAGCTTGAAACCGCTTTGGAGGATGGTCGTGCCGATTTGGCGGTTCACTCATTAAAAGATGTTCCCATGGTGATGCCCGAGGGGTTTGAGCTTGCCTGTGTAATGGCAAGGGAGGACGCCAGAGATGCCTTTGTTTCGAATGATTACGCTAACCTTGAGGATCTTCCTCATGGCGCGGTTGTTGGGACATCGAGTTTGCGACGCGAATCGGTATTGCGCGCCAAATTTCCCCATTTGGTGATTCAGCCACTGCGAGGTAATTTGGATACACGTATGGGCAAGTTGGATCGGGGCGAGTATCAAGCGATTATTTTGGCGGCCGCTGGATTAAAGCGCTTAGGGCTTGAGTCACGCATTCGTGCATTCTTGCCTTATGACCCTTATACCCCTGCAGCAGGTCAAGGTGCATTGGGTATAGAGGTCTTGAGCAAGCATCCAAATATTAAAGAGTGGCTTGCTCCATTAAACGATTTGCCTACTTTATTTTCGGTCTCTGCTGAGCGCATGGTGTCTCGTCAATTAGGAGGCTCTTGCGAAGTTCCATTGGCGGCACATGCCGTGTGGGACCAAAACCAAATGCATATCCGTTCCTTTGTTGCCAGCACCGATGGCAAAACAATTTGTTTGGCCAATGGCAATGCCTCTGTAAAGTCTGTTGAAGATGCTGAGGCTTTAGGGCTTGCGATAGCAAAAGATTTGCTCGCGCAGGGCGCAGCAGATTTAATTCCGCAGATGCCTAAGTGATTAAATCTCAAACAGGCAATAAGGTAATAAGGTAATAAGACTAAGCAATGAGCGCCAAGACCATCATTGTTACTAGGCCTGCAGGACAGGCACGCCAATTAATAGAGGTGTTGACTCGCGCTATTGAGGTCAGCGCTGTTGCGAAGCGAAGTTTTCCAGAAATCATCTCTCTGCCTTTATTAACAATCGTGCCAAAGTCTGATGAGCAGTTAGCGGATCGCATCGCAACGATCTTAAGTGATGCTGACCTTGCTATTTTCGTAAGTCCCAATGCAATCGAAAGTGTCATGCGCCTATTGGAGCGCGACTGGCAAGACTTCTCTAAGAAAATCATTCCAATTGGTGTGATGGGTGGTAGCAGTTGCTTGGCTCTTAAAAATCACGGCATCGGTCAAGAGAAAAATCCCACCCCCATCATTATTCCAAAAGATCATCAGCATTGGGATTCCGAAGGGCTCTGGCAAGAACTGCAATCTCTGAAGTGGGATTGGCAGAATAAGAAAGTAGTGATTTTTAAGGGTGAGGGTGGTCGCGATTGGTTGGCTGCTACCTTAAAAAATGCTGGAGCAAACGTGGAAGCTATCGCGACTTATGCGCGTATCCCATTGGATATTGATAATCCTGCTTGGCACCCTATTCATGAAATGGATTTTAGTAAGTCATTTTGGCTGCTTACTTCCTCGGAAGCTGTGCGCTATCTTGGTGAGGTGACTCAAGATCAATTCCCGCAAAGCCTCAAAAGTGCTAGCGCACTCTGCTCTCATCACAATATTGCAGATGCGGCAAAGGCAATTGGTTTTGGCGAGGTTTTTACCAGTGAACCTGGTGATGAAGCCGTAGTGAAATCCACTTTAGCTTGGTTAACTCTTTAAATCGATTCAGGCGGATTTAAAACTTTGCCATCTTAAGTAATTCAGGTAAAAAAATCTCATTTACCAAAATAGCGTGACCCTTTAGACGATAGAGGGTGCGCCTGGCCCACAAGGGTGAACTTAAGTTAGCAAGATGTTTGGAGTATTTTTTCCAAAGTGGGCAATTTTTATCAAGGCGGGCAATATCGCGAGGCGGTCTGGGCTTGGAATGTTTGCGAGTTTTGCTAAATAAAACCGCGCCCAATGGTTTTGTGCCTAAGCGTAGGATGCTGTGATTGCTTCCGCTAGAGCTTAAGGTGGGAATAACGCTATGCGCCATTACCAACGGGACTCCATTTGCGCAAAGCAAAACTTCGCGAACTCGACATCGTCTAATTCTGAAATGAAAATAGCGACTTTCGTCGCTATTGAGTGATTGAGGACAGTCGCGCAAAATTTGCACGTGTAGTTTTTGCCCAATTGCATTTTCAATTTTTTGGGTGAGAGATCCAGTATCGCTAAGCCAAGACTGCCATTCACGCGGCGCCCGATGAATTGCGCCGGAACCGACTCGATTCCATGAAGAACGGAGACGATTACGGCGATTCATGTTTAGTTGCCGCTAAAGTTACGACGCTGACCACCGGACTTTGGTTTAGCAAAGCGTGGGCCCGCAGGGCGGCTTGGACGCGAGTCAGCAGAACGTGCAGGGCGGGAGTCAGCAGAGCGGGATGGACGTGAATCACCAAAACCACCACCAGAGCGATTGCCACCAGCGTTACCACCACCAAAGCGTGACTCTGAGCGCGCACCCGATCCATAACGACCACCACCAGAGCGGTTGCCGCCAAAGCCACCAGAGCGTCCGCCAGGACGACCGCCGCTGCCAAAACTTGGCTTGGCTTGTGGCTCAAGACCATCGATGACTGAAGCTACGATATCTTGCTGCGTAAAGCGCTCGATATTGCGAATTTTGGCACGATCACGATGTTCAACCAATGTGATGGCAACACCATTGCGACCAGCGCGGCCTGTACGACCAATGCGGTGCGTATAGTCTTCTGGTTTCATTGGCAGGCCAAAGTTAATCACGTGACTAATGCGTGGCACATCGATACCGCGAGCCGCTACATCAGTCGCAACCAAAATCTTGGTATGACCTTTACGTAAGGACTCCAGACGACGCATACGTACCGCTTGAGGCATCGCGCCGTGAAGGGCGGTAGCTTCATAGCCATTTGCACGCAATGTATCGGCAATTTTTTCGCTTTCAACTTGGGTGCTTGCGAAAACAACTGCTTGATCCAAATCAGCGTCAGCCAAAATATGCTCAAGCAATTTATGCTTGTGTGACATGCTGTCAGCCCAGTGCAACTTCTGTTCGATGTTG
>CAZHWF010000022.1:0-233 GCA_964536365.1 uncultured Polynucleobacter sp. | reverse complement strand
ATCCGTAGTCAACTCATTGGCTAAAGACATAATCTTTGGCGCAAAAGTTGCGGAGAACATCAATGTTTGTTCACGATTAGCGCAACGCTTATCAATTGCCTCGAGATCATCAGCAAAGCCCATGTCGAGCATGCGATCGGCTTCGTCAATTACGAGTTGTTTTACATCGTCTAGGCGAATTGCTTTGCTATCGCACAAGTCGAGCAAACGACCTGGTGTCGCAACAACCAATA
>CAZHWF010000021.1:0-18818 GCA_964536365.1 uncultured Polynucleobacter sp. | reverse complement strand
GCCGTTCCTTATATCGATGTGATGTTGGTGTTGTTGGTGATCTTTATGGTTACCGCACCAATGGTTAATCCAGGTGTCGTTAACTTACCAACTGTTGGTGGCGCAAAAGTGCAATCATTACCACCCGTTTTTTTAACTATTGATGCGAATGAAAACGTCATCGTACGCAAAGATGGCGACCCAACCCAAACACTAAATAAATTTGAGCTTGGTGCGTTTGCAAGATCACAAGCAGAAAAATCAGCGGAACAACCGATTGTGATTGCAGCCGATAAATCCATCAAATATGAAACCGTGATGGAAGTCATGTCCAAACTCAAAGAGAATGGCGTGAAGCGCGTTGGCCTTGCGGTCAAGACCCAGTAAGGCTAAACAGCTCAATTAGCTGCTGATGAATAGCGCGCCCACTTTTCAACCATCTCTCTCGCCATTGAAGCGCGGGCGGTACACCAAGTCAGAAAGCACTAAACATGCCTTTACCTTTTCGCTCATCGCGCATTTAGGTTTGCTCGCGTTTTTGATGATTGGTATTAGTTGGAACAACTCAACCTCATCCGGCGTTGAAGTTGAGCTCTGGGATTCCGCTCCACAAGTACAAACCCCACCAGAACCAGAACTCAAAACGGAGTTGAAGGAAGAAGCTGCCGATATCGCCATCAAGAAAAAGAAGGTAGAAAAAGAGCCTCCGAAAAAAGAGGTAGTTAAAGAAAAGCCGAAGGCAGTTAAACCACCTCCGCCGAAAGAAAAAGAAAAACCCAAGAAGGAAGATCCACCAAAAAAAGTGGAAGCCCCCAAAGCACAATCACCAGCTGAAACCAAAGCCAATGCGGCAGCAGAAAAAGCACGTGCGGATCAGCTAGCGCGCTTGCGTGCCGCAGCAGGTGCTGAGGGCGGTAGCGGTGGAACAGTTGGTAGCGGTGTTGGTGGTGGAGGTAATGCGCCTCCAGGCTGGACCGATAAAGTCATTAAGAAGGTCAGACCTCTCATAGTTTTTAATCCTGAGTCTGTCAGTGGCAACCCTGCGGCCGTCATCTTAGTCACCCTTGCACCAGACGGGGCTATTTTGAGCACCAGCATTCAGTCATCTAGCGGTAATGCGGGCTGGGATCGCGCGGTCTTGCTCGCTCTATCACGTGCAGAGAGCCTACCAAAAGACGACAATGGCAAAATTCCTCAACGCGAAGTAAAACTGACTTTCAAACCCAAGGATTAATGCATGTTGCAAATAGCAAAAAGACAGATACAGAAACTAGCATCACTACTGAACTCTTTAAGCTTGCTTGTTACTGCTCTATGCATCACGCTGTTGGTCAGCACATCAACACCTGCAGTAGCGCAGATGAATATTGAAATTACGGGCGTAGGTCAATCTCTTTACCCAATCGCCGTAATGCGTTTTAAAGATGAAAATAAATTACCTACAAGTGTTACAGAAATCATTCGCCAGGATTTAGCGCGTAGTGGCTACTTTAAGAATACTGAAAATGGTAACGCGTTTGAAAGCGATGAAGGCACACCCAACTTTAAATCTTGGGGGGCTCGTGGAGCAGATGCTCTCGTAGTGGGCTCTGTTGTGCAAACCGGTGGATCTCAGTTTGAAATTCACTACAAGCTCTTTGATATTCGCAAGTCTCAAAGTCTAGGCGGATTAAATCTCAACTCTAGCGCTGATAATTTACGTGCTGCTGCACACAAAATTGCTGACGACATCATCTACAAACTACTTGGTGAGCGCGGCGTGTTCTCTACCCGCCTCTCCTATGTGATCAAGGATGGTAAGCGTTATCGCCTAGTGATCTCAGATGCCGATGGTCAAAACATTCGCAATGCCATGAATAGCGGTGAGCCGATTATTTCTCCATCCTGGTCGCCCGATGGCAAGAAAGTGGCTTATGTCTCTTTTGAAGATCGCAAGCCAGTCATTTACGTTCACGAGCTTGCCACCGGTCGTCGCATTTCTCTTTCGAATCAAAAAGGTAATAACAGCGCGCCAGCTTGGTCTCCTGATGGCAAGAAATTAGCTATCTCCCTATCCAAAGATGGCAATACTCAAATCTACAGCATCAATGCAGATGGCACCGGATTACAGCGTTTAACTCGCGGCAGCACCATTGATACAGAGCCACAATATTCTGCGGATGGTCGCTATATTTATTTCACAAGTGATCGCGGTGGTAATCCACAAATTTATCGCATGAGTGCAGATGGCGAACAAGCAGAAGGTGTAAAACGCGTGACCTTTAAACAAGGTTTTGTAACTTCACCTCGCATCTCTCCTGATGGAAAGTATTTAGCTTATATCGCCAATATTGGTGGCGCTTATCGTCTGTATATTTTGAACTTGGCTACTGGTGATGCTCAAGCACTCACTGATGGCACCAGCGATGAATCCCCTTCCTTTGCCGCTAATGGCCGCTATGTTTTGTACTCCACGAAGGTGGGGGGCAAACGCGTTCTGGCAGCAGTTTCCGTAGATGGCAATTCCAAACAGGTATTAAGTATTCCAGGATCAGATGTACGTCAGCCGTCCTGGGGTCCATTCATGGACTAAGCTCCAGAAAGCTTCCTAGCTCACCCAAACCCCTTTTTAGGGGTCAAAATAGTCACTTTTGATGCTCTTGGGGGCATAATATTGCCTATTGACTCATTTATAGATTCAGCTCGCAGGAAAAGGAAAATTCATGAAGATTTCTATCGGACGTCGCGCAGCAACATTTGCCCTCATCGGCGCTACCGCATTTTTGATGGCCGCTTGTTCTAGCGTTAAGTTAGACGATGCTGACGGCGCCAATGGCAGTGGCAGCGGTAATTTTGGTTCCCAGCCATGGAATGATCCAAAAAGCCCACTCTTTGAAAAGAGTGTTTACTTTGGCTTTGATGAGTACACCGTTCAGACTAAATATCAAAAAATGTTGTCTGCTCATGCTAGCTATTTAAAAGCTAACCCAAAACAAAAGATCATTATTCAAGGTAATACCGATGATCGCGGCACCGCTGAATACAACTTGGCACTCGGCCAACGTCGCTCAGATGCGGTACGCAAGTCACTCAACCTCATGGGTGTTTCCGACAATCAAATGGAAGCTGTCAGCTTTGGCAAAGAAAAACCTAAAGCTGAAGGTGACAACGAAGCGGCATGGGCAGAGAATCGTCGCGCTGATATTGTTTACATCACCAACTAATGATGAAGCTTTCTCTTTCTCACTCAATAAAACAAACGCTCTCACGAGCGTTTTGTTTAAGTGCGGCACTCGTTTGCTTAGGCGCCTCTAACAGTGCCTGGGCTCTGTTCTCCGATGACGAAGCTCGTAAGGCGATTCTAGATTTACGTAAGTCTCTAGCGACCACCCAGCTTGAGCTTCAGGGGCAAATCGACAAACTCAAAACTGAGAACGCAGAGCTACGCGGCAAGATTGAAGAGCTTGAGAAACAAGGCGAGGACATTAGTTCTAGCCAAAAAACTTACTACCAAGATCTGGATACGCGTTTAGGTAATTTTGAGCCCCGCACGATTACGATTGAAGGCGTTTCTGGCACGGTTCAACCGGGTGAGAAAAAAGCTTATGACGATGCGTTAAAGGCATTTCAGGCAGGCAACCTCAAAAAAGCAGATGATGGCTTTGCTGCATTTACAGCTAAGTATCCAAAGAGCCCTTATTTGCCACTCGCCCTCTACTGGAGTGGTAACAGCAAATATGCGAATAAAGAATATGCTGGTGCCATTACTCAATTACAAAGTTTAATTAAGCGCTACCCAAATCATCCACGAGTACCTGCTGCCATGGTCACTTTAGGCAACGCTCAGTTAGAGAGCGGCAATAAAGCTGCAGCCAAAAAAACATTTAGCGACATCATTGCCAAGTACCCAGATACCGAAGCTGCTAAAGAAGCGCAACAGCTGATTGCTGGCACGAAGTAAGCTCTTTATTGCCCACCGATAAGCATGTCTAAGTTATCCGCTGCATTTGAGACACTTGCGCCGCGCAAGCCTGGCGCTCCTGCGGTTATCTTATTTTCTGGTGGACTGGACTCAACCACTGTATTGACGCTTGCGAAAGACCTTGGATATACGCCTTATGCACTTTCAGTAGGTTATGGTCAGCGTCACTCCTCTGAGTTAGCAGCAGCCAAACATATTGCTAAGCAAATTGGAGTGGCACGACACGAGGTAGTGAATTTGGATCTCACTCGTTTTGGAGGTTCTGCTTTAACGGACTCCTCGATCGCAGTGCCTATCACCCCAGGCAAGGACCAAGAAATACCGGTCACTTATGTACCTGCACGCAATACGATCCTCCTCTCCCTCGCTTTAGGATGGGCAGAGTCATTAGGAGGCTTAGATATTTTTTATGGTGCCAACTCGGTGGATTACTCAGGCTACCCAGATTGCCGCCCTGAATACGTCAAATCCTTTGAACACATGGCTAACCTTGCCACTAAAGCCGGTGTAGAAGCAATCAATGATGCAAATCGCTTTCGGGTACACGCGCCCATCATCAGCTTGGCTAAAGCGGAAATCATTCAACTGGGTAGCACTCTAGGCGTGGATTATTCCCAGACAGTATCTTGCTACCAAGCTAATGATTTAGGCGAAGCGTGTGGTGAATGTGAGTCATGCCGCTTGAGACAGGAAGGCTTTAAGCAAGCCAATGTGAGCGATCCTACTCGTTACCAAAAAAAATATTAAGCTTTTAGGCTGCACGCAGCTCATCAGCTTGTTGAATCAAGCTGTCAGCTGGTATACCCAGCATAGAGTGCAATCTCCATATCATCTTCAGCGTAAGAGGGCGTTTGCGATTCAATATCTCATAGACGCGATTCAAGCCGCCGATCATAGGCTGTAAATCTTTTGGGCTTAAGCCGGATTGCTCCATTCTGAATTTTATTGCCTCAATTGGATCTGGTGGAGCAATCGCATAATGCTTGCTCTCATAAGCCTCTATGAGCATTAAGAGAATCTCAAACCTGTCTCCATCCTTAGTACCAGGTTTTGGCTCATGGTCAAAATAGTAAGAAGCTTGTGCAAGCGCCTCTTTATATTCGAGCTTGTTACGTATAGGTTTTAATTCTTTCATTTTTCCTCCAACTGCACTGTGCAAGCATCAATTCGATCGTATTCAGCATGGCTACCGATAAATTTCACATATACCGCCCCAAATCCATAGGCAACCGCCACTACCAAACGATAGGTATTCCCTTTTATATTAAAGACAACTCTATTGCCCCCAATAAAACTCGCACTTCGATACTGATTCTTGATATCTTGCGGCTTTTTCCAATTTGCATGTACCGCCTCGTCATACCAAGCCTTTAGCTGCTGCTCAGAATCAGGGTGAATGCGCCAAAAATTTATCAGATGTTTTTTAGCTATGATTCTCACTGATTTATTTTAGTCCCAAATTGGGACTAATGCAAGTAGGGCTATATAACCCCACGCCATATAGAGACTTGAGCCATCTAAAATGGTCATTCATATGAATATCGCTGACATACTTGAGATCAAAACCGCAGTTAGCCTAGCTGAATTAAGACGCAATCCTAGAAAAATTGTTCGAATTGCAAAAGATCATCCTGTGGCTGTTTTAAGTAGTAAGAAGCCTCTTTTCTATCTTTTCTCAGCAGAAACTTATGAGACTTTGATTGAGTTTATTGAAGATACTTATCTCAGAGAGATCGTCAAGACCCGCTGAGATCGAAACTCTAAAAAGGCAAACTTAACTCTTGTTAAGCATTCGAGCTACATAGCGCGCAATCAGATCTACTTCAAGATTAACGGCATCACCTGACTTTAAATTGCCAAGCGTGGTGTTTTCCAAAGTATGCGGAATGATATTGATATCAATGATGCAAGCATTGGCTGCATCTTCAGTTTGATTCACGGTGAGCGATACGCCATTGACAACGATTGAGCCTTTGTAGGCCAGATATTGCGCTAATTCCTTAGGCGCCTCAATACGTAACAACCAAGAGCCATAAGCATCGTTTACAACCTGCGCAAAGTGAGCTACTTTACCAACACCATCAACGTGTCCGCTTACTAAATGACCCCCTAAACGATCATTAAGGCGCATGGCCTTCTCTAAATTCACTGGCCCAACTTTATCTAGGCCAACTGTTTTATTGAGGGACTCACGAGAGATATCCAAAGCAAAAGAATTGCTCGTTAACTGGGTAGCTGTCATACAAGCGCCCTGAATAGCAATACTATCGCCCAAGGCAACATCATCTAGATAGCCCGCCGGCACCTCAACTACTAAGTGCAAGCCGTCTCCCTTTGCTTGAGCGCTCTTTATTTGACCAACTGCAGTAATGATTCCAGTGAACATAGTGTGATTTTAGTTCTGAGTTATTCCGAATGATTCTTTATTAGGCGCATACGAAGATCGGATCCAAACAGGCTCTGATCAATCGGTACCCATACGTGTTTATCGTTAAGACTGTTCAGGGGCGAAACATTGGCCATACCAATACCATCACCCATAAAAAATGGCGCATAGTAAAGCAAGAGCTCATCCACACAATACTCTCTGAGCAAGGAACCATTGAGCTTAAAGCCCGCCTCAATGTGAATCTCATTCATCTCTCGATCTTTAGCGAGATAGGCAAAAAGTGCAGGTAGATCAACCTTGCCAGCACTATTGGCCATAGCGATTACTTCAATACCTCGATCGGTAAATATCTTCGCCTTTTGCTGCATTTCAGGACTATCTAACCTGGCGCAGACAATGATGACACCAGATTGATCAATACCTTTGAAAATCTTTGCTATTGGCGGTGTTTCTAATTTGGAATCTACGATGATGCGCCAAGGCTGACGCTCTGTCTGAACATCGCGCACATTCAGGGTTGGGTCGTCTTCTTTCACAGTACCCACACCAGTCACAATTGCACACGCCTGTGCGCGCCAATGATGACCATCCGCTCTAGCAAGCGGTCCTGTAATCCATTGACTACGGCCATCTGGTAAAGCCGTCTTGCCATCAAGGCTTGCAGCAATCTTCATGCGTACCCAAGGCAAACCCCGCGTCATTCTAGAAATAAATCCTGGGTTTAAGGCGCGCGCTTCAGGCTCCATCAGTCCACAGTGCACAGTAATGCCAGCAGCTTGGAGGCGCTCTAAACCTTTACCAGCAACCAAGGGGTTAGGATCGGACATCGCGACAAAAACGACTGCTGGCTTAGCAGCAAGCAGAGCGTCTACACAAGGTGGCGTGCGCCCTGTGTGATTGCAGGGCTCAAGTGTGACATATACGGTGGATCCAGCTGGATCGTTACCAAGTGATTTCGCATCTGCTAATGCTTGCACTTCAGCGTGAGCGCTACCCACCTTTTGAGTAAAACCTCTGCCAATGACTTGGCCGTTTTTGACAATGACACAGCCCACCCTCGGATTAGGATTGGATAAATAAAGTGCTTTTCGAGCCTCGGCCAAGGCCTCACTCATAAACTGGTGGTCAACTGCGCTATACATAGGTTCTATTAAACCATTCAATGGCAATGCTTTGCATCCGTTGCAGGGTCGCAGATCCGCCAACGCCCTCCACTACCTAAAATCATTTGACGCTCTAAGTCAGGGACTCTTTCATGACCCAAGACTAGGCGATTAGCAACAAATCCCCCTTGGGCCGTTTTAGCCGCTCCAGACGCATTAAAAAGGATGCCCTTCTTGCCTGTATTGGGATCTATGAATTGCTTCCCATTGCTCTTAAAGTAAATAGGCTCAGTATTCCCCTGAATAAACCAGCGCTTTTCAATGCAAGCTGGATTTGCTGATTTACCAATACAGCCGCTTTTGACTACCCACCCAGAACTCCAATCACCTCTTGCAGTCGGCATCAGCAGAAAGGGCTGGCCCAAATGGATGGCCTGCTGACGAGCAAAGTGAGCATGCGCAATAAATCTTCTGGCGATAGTATCGATTTCTCGTGCTGCGATTTGATGTTGCAATAAAGGCATCGTCATCGTAGCAGCGATGGCGATGATCAAGATAACCACCATGAGTTCTAACAAACTAAATCCTTGCTCAGACTTATTCAAATACTTGTCGCCAATTTATTCGCGTCGCCGCACCAGTCTTTTCGTCAATCAAAACACTTATTTGAATGACCGGTTTATCTTTACTAGAAATAAACCAATAATTTTTACCAATCGATTGAATAAAGCAATTATTCGAATCTACTTGCGTAAATTTTGTCAGATTCTTTTCGCAATCTAATACAGAGTTTTCAGCGGTAATAAAATGATTCTTCGCATGCTCCATGGTATTTACTTCGATTATTTGCAAAGAACTTACTTTTTCCAAATATGCAATTAGCGAAGAGCACAACAAGAGTAGCGAGACCACCCATGCCAAAATCACAAGAAATTCCTGGTTGCAAAAGTACGTTCTAAATCTATGTTCAGCTTTACTCCATCAGTCATTTTCAGCCTTACTTTAAATAACCTTTGCCCCTTGATGGGCTGGGATTTTGAGGCATCGAGCTCCTCAATGAGCATGCGATTTACACCATTCATCAGCGTAGTATTTTGAATACGCCCTTGACGATCAAGCGACTGACAAATCAATGATCCCCCATTTACTCTCTGCCCCTTTGGTATTGCTACCTGACGATCCACTAAAAATCCCTGAAGTGCCAAATGATTCTTAGTGCGCTCTTTCGTGATGGCATTCCCTATGCAATCAAAGTCAATGCCATTTGATAATTCATGACGAATGATTAATGAATCAGACCCTCGAAATCCTGAATTTTTATTTAACTCAAGATAGATATTATTTTGCGATCTTCCTGATTGATTTGTACCCTTAAAAGTAGATTGAATATTTTGATAACCTGCCATCCGTATGGCACGACCTATAAGCGCAAATGCACGATCGGCCTCTGAAATTAAAGCTTGTGTTTTTTCATACTCAATTTGCTTGATGACTAAATCTGCGCTTGTCTTTAAGAGCGGGTTGAGTAGTAGTGCGCAGAGCGCGATGCCGACTAGACACTCGAGTAAAGTCATTATTTAGATTTTTATCTGTAGTAGTGATGCTGCTCCTGCTGTGTTCTTGCATTTCAAAAACATCGAATTCCTCTCTAATTTGTGATCTTTGAGCCTCCTGTTGGGCTAGGGTTAAAGCGAGGCGTTGATAAGCTCCAATGGAACCAATCCAGACGCCCAAAATCATGGTCATTGCCACTAATGCCTCTAGCAAAATGAATCCCTCTGAATTTGCGGACCTCAGCTCAGATTTTGGGTGCTTTAACTCTGACATGCCCCATTTTCAAAGGATGAGGACAAGGCCAAAACACATACTCAAGGCTCTTACTGTCAGAAAGACGGGATATTGGGGTAGGAGCAAACCATTAGCGCCTCCTGCGCTTAAAATAGAGGGCTATGCCAAACACCCTTGCCTCCACCGAAGAAATCATTGCCGAGCTGCGCGCCGGCAAAATGGTGATCCTTGTCGATGAAGAAGATCGTGAGAATGAAGGCGACCTAGTCTTGGCTGCCGACCATGTGACAGCCGAAGCCGTAAACTTTATGGCAAAACATGGTCGTGGTTTGATTTGCTTAACCTTGACTCGTGAGCGCTGCCAACAACTCAACCTACCGTTGATGGTGCGGGATAACGGCACTTCAATGGGCACGAATTTCACGGTATCTATTGAAGCTGCCACCGGTGTAACAACTGGTATTTCAGCGGCAGACCGCGCATTAACAATTAAGACTGCAGTAGCACCGAATGCCAAGCCAAGTGATTTGGTTCAACCTGGTCATATCTTTCCACTAATGGCCCAGCCTGGTGGGGTATTGATTCGTTCTGGACATACCGAAGCTGGTTGCGATCTTGCTGCAATGGCTGGCTGCTCACCCACTTCAGTTATTTGCGAGATCATGAAGGATGACGGCAGCATGGCTCGTCTTCCGGACTTGTTAGAGTTTTCCAAGGAACATCAACTCAAGATCGGCAGTATTGCCGACTTAATTCAATATCGCAGCCAACATGAGAGCATTGTGGTGCGCGAAGGCACACGTGAATTTATTACCCCATGGGGAAAGTTCCAAGGCATTATTTATCGCGATACTCCAAGCTCATGCGTACATGTTGCGCTAGTCCACGGCAAGCCCTCTGAAGCAGAAGAAACCTTAGTACGCGTTCATGAACCAGTTACTGTTCTGGATTTTCTGGACTCTAACATCAGCACGCACTCCTGGCCATTGGCTCAGGCGCTCCAAGCGCTTGCTGCAGCCCCTGCCGGCGTAGCTGTCTTGTTAAATGCGTCCGGTATTGCTGCTCCTAACGATAGTGATTGGCTTGCCCAGTTTCATAAACTCAATCCCCCTCATGATGCCGAACAAAAGCCCTTGGCTCGTAAAACCGATTTCAGAAGCTACGGCATTGGCGCACAAATTCTCAAAGATATTGGCGTAGGCAAAATGCGCTTATTAGCAAATCCTAGCCCCGTACCAAGCCTGTCTGGCTACAAGCTTGAAGTTACCGGTTACACACCATTTAAACCTTAATCTAGAAAACATCATGACTGACTCTTCAAATGATTTTGTAGGCGTATTAGAGGCCGACTTAAATGGACAAGATTTACGTATTGGCGTTGTACAAGCTCGTTTTAATGAAGAGCATTGTGTAGCACTAACCAATGCCTGTATTAATGAATTACTTGCTCTTGGTGTCAATCAATCCGATATCAAGCTTGTTACCGTGCCAGGTGCCCTTGAGATTCCATTTGCCTTACAAAAAATGGCGGAGACTGGTGAGTTTGATGGTTTAGTTGCTTTGGGTGCAGTAATTCGTGGCGAGACCTACCACTTTGAGTTGGTCTCCAATGAATCGGCCGCAGGCATTACTCGCATCTCCATAGATTCTGGTTTGCCAATTGCAAACGGCGTCCTGACTTGCGACACCGATGAACAAGCGCATGCTCGTGTAGAGGTCAAAGGGGCTGAATGTGCTCAAGCGGTTGTAGAAATGGCTAACCTGGCACTAGCACTAACACCTGATATCGATATCGAAATCAACTCAAGTGAAGATTAACGATATGACCAAATCCATTCCAAACATAGAAAACTTAGTAGCGGCCAAAGATACGAAGGCCCCGGCTAAGCGCTCTTTAACCCCACGTCGCCGTGCGCGTGAATATGCTCTTCAAGGCGTATACCAAAGCCTCGTCATGCGTCGTGCGGGCAGTATCCCCAATGGTGCCGCTATCGCTAAGCAGTTATCCGAAGACCCTGCATTTCGTCGCTGCCAGCTTGATCTTTTCCAAGGTATTTTCGATGGTGTATTGGCTCGTACAGATGAGCTTGAAGCTATCATCACCCCTGCACTAGATCGTCCCATCAATGAGTTATCTCCAGTGGAGCATGCCGCTCTCTTGATTGGAGTGTATGAACTGGCGGCCGATCTCTCAGTACCCTATAAGGTAGCCATCAACGAAGCGGTTGAACTTGCCAAAACCTTTGGCGGCACCGATGGCCACAAGTACGTTAACGGAGTACTTGATCTACTTGCCCAAAAACTGCGCACTACCGAAACACAGGCGAATGAACAACGCTAAACAGCACTAAGTACGTAATTCAATATCACAGCCTCTAGATCTAAAAGTCTAGAGGCTTTTTTACTTATTAGGGGATAAAATAATTTGCATCCACATCAAGGTCAGACATCATGCAAAAAGTAGACATTCGCGCGCAACTAAAAGACCCCAATCTTTTTAGAGAAGCGGCCTTTATAAATGGTCAGTGGCATAACTCAAAAAAGACTTTTAACGTCACTAATCCTGCTACAGAAGAACTCATTGCCAATGTCGCCAACCTTGAAACACAAGATGCTGAACTAGCTATAGCAGCAGCAGAAAATGCGCTACCAGCATGGCGCAGCAAGTTAGCTAAAGAGCGTGCCTCGATTATGCGCAAGTGGTTTGATCTCATTCTTGAAAATACTCAAGATCTCGCAAAACTCATGACACTTGAGCAAGGCAAGCCATTAGCTGAGTCTGCTGGCGAAGTAGTTTATGGCGCCTCTTTTGTAGAGTGGTTTGCTGAAGAAGCGAAGCGAGTTGAAGGCTCAATACTGGGTACTACTTGGAGTGATAAACGTTTGATGGTACTCAAGCAACCGATTGGGGTTTGCGTTGCCATCACCCCGTGGAACTTTCCGATTGCCATGATTACACGCAAGATTGCACCCGCATTAGCTGCGGGTTGCACGATTGTGATTAAGCCAGCCGAACTCACCCCTTTGTCTGCATTAGCTTTGGCTGAACTTGCTAAACGCGCCGGCATTCCAGATGGAGTCATTAATATCGTAACTGCCGATGCCAATCAATCTATTGTTATTGGTAAGACACTCTGCGCCTCACCTACAGTGCGCCATCTCTCCTTTACAGGCTCTACAGAGGTCGGCCGTATTTTGATGGAGCAATGCGCCCCTACCGTTAAGAAACTGGCGCTGGAGTTGGGTGGGCACGCACCGTTTATCGTATTCGACGATGCCGACATTGATGCAGCTGTTAGTGGCGCTATGGCCTCCAAGTTTAGAAACTCAGGACAAACTTGTGTTTGCGCCAATCGTTTTTATGTCCACAAAAGAATACAAGATGAATTTGTCGAGAAGTTTGCAAAAGCCCTTGCAGTCATCAAAGTGGGCAACGGCATGGAGACCGGCATTACCCAAGGCCCGCTAATTGAAGCTGCCGCATTAGAGAAAGTCAAAAAGCATGTGGCTGATGCTCTTAGCAAGGGGGCAACATTAGTAATGGGCGGCAAACAGCCAATTGAAGGTAAAAACTTTTACGAGCCCACCATTCTGGCAAACGTAAGCGAGCAGATGCTCATCACTCACGAAGAAACCTTTGGCCCTGTAGCGCCAATCATTCCGTTTGAAAGTGATGAAGAGGTCATCAAGCTAGCCAACAACAGCCAGTTTGGTTTGGCCTCTTACTTCTATAGCCGCGACATCGGCCGTGTCTGGAAAGTAGCAGAGGCGCTTGAGTACGGCATGGTTGGCGTCAATACTGGTTTAATCTCGAATGAGGTTGCCCCTTTTGGTGGCGTTAAGCAATCCGGATTAGGGCGAGAAGGCAGCGTCTTTGGTATGGATGAATATCTCGAAATGAAATATGTTTGCGTAGGCCTTTAAAACGGCTTAGTTTCTTCTGTAAACCAGATCCCAAACACCGTGGCCTAGCTTTATGCCACGGTTCTCAAACTTGGTGACTGGTCGATATGCGGGTCTTTGAACATACCCAGCATGCTGGCCATTTAACTGCTCAAGCGTTGGCTTAAATTCATTACAAATCTCACCAAGGCTAGCAATATCCTCAGTGGTAAAGGTTTCAATTTTTACTAATTCGCTTGAAGCGTTTTGCAGAGCAGGCTCTGCATTTAAAACCAATAGCATCTGCTCGGCGTAGTTATGCCAATCAGTTGCTAAATGCAAATAGGCACCAGGCTTTAATCTAGAAACAAGCAATTTGACAAAATCTGCTTGTATGAGGCGCCGCTTATGATGACGTTTTTTATGCCATGGATCTGCAAAGTAAATATGTATGCCATCCAAAGAATTTGGCGCAATCATATGCTCGAGGACTTCTACGGCATCATGGCGAATCAGCCTTAGATTCGTCAGATGATTTTCGCCAATCAATTTCAGCAAAGCACCAACTCCGGGTGGATGCACCTCAATTGCCAAGAAGTCATCACTTGATCGCAAGGCCGCAATCTTGGCGGTGGTCTCACCCATCCCAAAACCAATTTCTAGAATTTTTGGCTTGGTAGATCCACCAAATGCCTCAATTAAATTGAGGGTGGATGCTTGATATGGCAGCAGGAATTGAGGACCAAGCTCTTCAATGGCGCGCTGTTGACCGGCAGTAGTTCTGCCAGCTCTTAAAACAAACGAGCGAATTCTGTCAGCTCTAATCATTTATTTAAGCCATGTGGCGTATTCCAGCCAGCCGAGCGATAAGCGTAAACAACTTCAGCCAGCACAATAGAAAGTGAGGTCATAAAAAAGATGAGGCCCAATACAAACGTCCAAATCACATAAGTTGTTTGTAATGAGCGAACAGCGCCTGCCTGAAAGAAAAAGAGCTCAAGCACCGTAAGTGAAATAAATACGCCACTGAGCACATCAAAAAAGATGGCGGCAGTGCAAAGACGGCCACGAATTTGAGCTTCATCAGCCTCCTTATTCATATGCTGCAAAAGCACAGCATCCTTAACTAACCCTTCGTTGATTACGCGTCTAATTTCGCGCATCCGATCAACAGATCGAGCAAGACGTCCTGAAATTGCATTAATCAAAGTTGCAACTGCAGTCAGCAAAAATACAGGGGCTAGAGCCAGCTGAATATTATTGGTGATTGCGTCTATTGATGCATCCATACTAAATTGCCTCAGCTTTTTAAGTGGGTTAAGAAGTTAGTGCGACCAAGCGATGAGACCGGTGTACGAAGTAAATAGTACTAGCAGACCAAATCCAATGCGGTACCAAGCAAATGGGATGAAGTTGTGGTGAGCGACGTAATGAATTAACCAACGCACACAAATAAATGCTGAAACAAACGCAGCTATGAACCCCACAATAATGGCTAGCGTAAATTCACCAGAAAAAGCAACCGGGTTCTTCCAAAGCTTTAGCAATTCATAAGCGGTAGCACCACCGATGACAGGAATGGCCAGGAAGAAAGAAAACTCGGTCGCAACAGCGCGTGGCAAACCAAATAACATGCCACCAATAATCGTTGCGCCAGAGCGTGATGTTCCTGGTATTAATGCTACGCATTGAGCAATACCCACCTTCAGTGCATCGATGGAAGTGAGATCATCAACCGACTGAATGCGTCTATCCACATTCACAAGACTTTGTTGACGACGTTCAGCCCAAAAAATAATCAGCGCCCCAGCAATAAAAGCACTCGCTACTGGAATTGGGGAGAACAGCACCCCCTTGATATATTTACCAAATAGAAAAGCCAATCCCATCGCTGGAATAGATGCGATGAGCAAATTGAGAACAAAGCGGCGGGATGCCGAACTACCTGAAAATGAAGTGGCAACCTTAATAAGCTTGTGGCGAAACTCCCAACAAACAGCCAATATCGCCCCAAACTGAATGATGACCTCAAATGCCTTGCCTCGCTCATCATTAAAGTGGAGTAAATCACCGACTAAAATCAGATGGCCAGTACTAGAGATCGGCAAAAACTCCGTTAATCCCTCCACTACCCCCAGAATAACTGCCTTCAACAACAAAATTAGATCCATGGCCCAAATTTTATAGGTATACAGAAGGTAACTCGAGGATTTGGCAAAATAATGTCTAAACGAGCATTTTGAATAAATTGGCCTTAAACTGCATGGCACATTAAAAAGTATTCGAATTACATGACCCCAGCCCGTTTCAGACATTCAAGACTTACCGCAGTTGGTTTGATCCTCAGTCAAACACTTGGTTTGGGCACATGGTCGCTTGATGGACTAGCGCAAAGTCCCAATGGCGCAGCAAGACCCGCTTTGCCCACCCCAATAAACGCATCGACCCTAGTTGGTCTCGAGCAGCCACCGCAAATGGCTCCCCCACCAAGCAAACCGGCCGTTCCGCAAATCTCCGCACCCTCAAATTTGACTGGCAATAAAACTGGTGAGGTCAAAGGCCAACTCAATGATTTAATCCAGCTGTACCAAGAGGCTGCCTTTAGCGATCCAGTGTTAACCGCTGCTCGTTTTAATTACCAGGCCAGCAAAGAACTCTATTGGCAAGGCTTTTCTTTGCTGATGCCACAAGCTAATGCAACGCCGGGAGGAACGCGTTACTACCAACACGGCACAGGCAGTACCGTGGTTTCGAATAATTCCGGTAACTCACGAGTGTTTGATCAAAAGAGTTACACCGTCACATTAACGCAACCCGTTTTTAATGTTGGTGCATTAGAGCTATTCAAACAGGGTGATCTCAATACTAAGTTAGCGGATATGCGCTTTTTCTCAGCGCAACAAGATTTGATTTTGCGAGTATCGCAAGCTTATTTTGATGCACTAACTAGCCAAGATAATGTCGCGCTTTATAAAAACAAAAAAGAGCTCATCAAACAACAGCTTGAGGCAGCTCAAGCAAAATTTGATGCTGGCCTAGCAACCATTGTGGATGTCAATACCGCTCAAGCAGCGCTAGACTTAGCAAACTCACAGGAGATTGCAGCCCAAGCAGATCTAATTGTGAAGCGTGGCGCCTTAGAACAAATTGTTGGTCGACCAGTAGGCCCATTAAAACCATTAGTTAAAGACGCCAAAATTGAGGGTGTACTCAAAGATCCTCGTAGTAAGAGCAAAGATGCTAAAGGCAATCCAATAGCGGAAACCGTTAATCCGGCATTACCACCTGGACAAACCCTTGAGGATTGGATTAACCAAGCGGAATCTTCGAACTTCAATGTCTTAGCGGGTCAACTTTCTGTGAGTTTGGCAGAAAGTACCTACCGAGGTGCGCAAGCGTTAAATTACCCAACCATTAACTTGGTTGGCACTTCAGGCTATAACACCTCTAACGGTACGCCAAATAACTACACACCTTCCAATACCAATGTGTATAACAACACATTGGCTTTGCAGATGACTATTCCTCTAATATCTGGGGGATATAACAGCTCCGTGATTCGGCAAAATGCTGCTTTGGTAGATGCCGCCAAAGCTAATTACGATAATTACCGCCGCACAGCCGCTCAAAATACACGCGCTGCTTTTACAGGTTTCTATGGCGGCCTTGCTAGCGTTAAAGCCTATGAAGCAGCGGAGCGCTCCAGCTCATCCGCCCTAGAATCAAGCAAGCTTGGATTTCAAGTGGGCACTTTAATTAATATCGATGTATTGATTGCATTAGATTCATTAATCAATACCCGCTCTTTGCTGCAACAGGCAAGGTATAACACCATCCTCAATGCCATTAAGTTAAAAGCGCACGCTGCTGCGCTAACTGATGAGGATTTGGTAGCAATTAACGCCTTATTGCGTTAACTATATTAATTAAGCAACTCTAAAGAGGCTTTCAATACTGTAGATACACTGGGTGGTGCAGCAATATCACCCACATTACGAATATAGTCAGACCAATAGCCTTCAGTTTTCCATCTGGGCGAATCACAATAAATTTCTACTGTTGGCTTACCAAGAACTGCAGCCAAATGTGTGAGGCCAGTATCCACACCAACAGTTAATTCTGCGCCAGCAATAACAGCGAATGCTTCTTCAATTGAGAATGCTTCTGGCACGATGGCGCCGGGTATTTGACTTGCTAGATTGACGCTAATCTCTCGCTCAGTAGCGCTACCCCAAGGGAACACCAGCTGATAACCAGCCGTGGCCAAGTCTTTCCCCAAAGCAACCCAGTTTTCATTAGACCAACGCTTAGCCTCTCTAGCAGTTGAATGAAAGCATAGGATATAAGGCGACTTCAGGCCCGCCAAAACTTTTCCTGAAGTGCTTTTTAGAGAATCAACATAATTCTTAGGATAGAACTGGGGCGTGCTGATGCGATCTATCAACGGCCAATCTAAGGCAGAAGACATTACCCAACGTGAGCGATCTACTGCATGGCACTGAGATGGCACTTGCACTGCTTGGTTATAAAAATATCTCGATATGGGTTCATATCCAGAAAACTCTGTTGCATTGGCAAGGCCGGCAACAACACCATTCGGGGCCTTGTTCGCCAAAAAACAAACGAGTGCTGACTTAAGAAGTCCTTGAGTTTCAATCACAACATCGTAAGAAACTTCTTGTAACTGCTTTTTAAAAGCAAAGAATTCTTTCCAAGTCGACAACCTCAAGAGATTCTTTTTCCAGCGACGTAAGCCAAATGGAATGATGCGATCAATTCCATGAAAGCCATTTTTACTGAGTAGAGGCTCAAGTAAATGAACATAACCCTCTTCTACTACCCAATTAATTTGAGCATTTGGCAAGCGGGTACGCAAATCCCAAACAATGGGGAGGTTATGCAGTACATCCCCTAGAGAGGAGAGCTTGACCAATAAAATCTTGGGATTAGCAGAAGATAAGTCGCTCATGTGAGGATCAGAACTTTGGCGCAGCATCCCAGAGCAGGCCAGCAGCATCTTTGGCATTCATATTCGGTGCAATGCCAGTAGGTATAGGCCATTCAATCCCAACCGTTGGGTCATTCCAAGCAAGACATGCCTCGCTTTGCGGATGGTAATAGTCAGTTGTTTTATAGAGAAACTCGGCCATTGGTGTGAGAACTAAAAAACCGTGTGCCAACTGCGGTGGAATCCATAGCTGCTTATGATTTTTTGCACTCAATTCAATACCAACCCATTTGCCATAAGTTGGTGAACTCTTTCGAATATCAACAGCCACATCAAATACGCTGCCGGCAATGACGCGCACTAATTTTCCCTGGGTCTTTTCCAATTGATAGTGAAGACCTCGTAAGGTCCACTGACGAGAAAAGGAGTGGTTATCTTGCACAAACTGAAGGTTTAGTCCAGTTGCCTTACTAAAATCTTCTGCGTTAAATGACTCGGTAAACCAACCGCGCTCATCGCCAAATACTTTTGGCTCAACAACAAAAACATCATGAATAGCTGTTGGAGTAAGGGTTAATTTAGAGGACATGCTTATCTAAGTTTACCCAAGTGTTTTCTTATGCGATAAGGCAACTGGCTGCGCTGAATTATTTAACTCGTTCAGGATTTTTCCAAGATACTGACCATAGCTATTTTTACTTAATTGGGCAGCTACTTTTTGGACTGCCTCAGCACTAATCCAACCTTGACGGTAGGCAATCTCCTCAG
>CAZHWF010000020.1:0-21395 GCA_964536365.1 uncultured Polynucleobacter sp. | reverse complement strand
CGGCGTAGCTTGGGTAAAGCCCAATTCAGCAACGTTTTTAAGGAGTGATGCCGCTAGGGCAAAATTCTGGAATTCATTTCCAGCGCGCTTTGAGTCTCGACTTGCGTCTTTTGACTCGTGTTTAGTTTCTTTAGAAAAAGTCATGCTGTTACACATCCCCTTTAAGGGATGTCTCCGTATGTTGCACCTATATTTTTTAGGGTGCGATGGTCAAAGGCATCGACCATCAGACAAGCGGCAGCGTGTTTTGTAACTTCTCTGTTTATGACTTCTAAACGGTACGCTGAAATAGAGCTGGGGGGCGATGAATCAAATTGCTTAAAAAGCCTCTCATTATGACAGTATGGACTCTTGATTACAAGGGTTTTCCCGAATTAATTATGATAATGAAATGGAGTGGCTCTCATTTAGTCTTTTATCGCCTGCAAATGCGGGAATTGTGGATTTTCCAAGTTATCTACTGGGAACCATCTTCATCATCCTTCTTCCAGGCCCTAATTCGCTTTACGTCCTAACGATTGCAATCCAAAAAGGTTGGCGTTTTGGTGCTTGGGGCGCACTAGGTATTTTTATTGGCGATTCTATATTGATGGTTGCTGTGGCACTAGGGGCAGCGTCGCTTTTGCTTTCATCTCCAATTATCTTTAGCGTGGTTCGCACTGTTGGCGCGGTTTATTTAGCGTGGATGGGGCTTGGTTTGCTGCGCAACAGCTTAAAGCGCTGGAAATCTTCAGTGAAACATCAATCAGACGCAGAAGTGCAAATGCGCATCATGCGTTTGCATCCTTTATTTGCAGCCCTCACTTTGTCACTGACTAACCCAAAGGCAATCTTTTTCTTCATTGCCTTTTTCTCGCAATTTATTCAAGCAGACTTTGCCTACCCTGCATATACCTTTATTTATCTAGCGGTCGTGTTGCAAATCTTAAGCATGACTTATTTGGCTAGCTTGATTGGTGTAGGGCAGTACTTTTTGAAATTCTTTCAGCGTCAAGTGCGCTTAACCGCCATGCTGTGGCTGTTTGCTGGCGCTGCATTTATGGTGTTTGCTGTAAGACTTTTACTGGCATAACACCTAAACCTATTTCAAGTAACGCAAGAGCCAGTTAATCTTTTTGCCATACGGAGGCCTTGCTATTTTGCTTCCTTTGAAAAGGTTGAGGCCAAAAAAACCACGCACCTCCAAAATCGATTTACGATGACTAAAAGCGTCAAAGCCAGCTTTGCCATGGTAGGAGCCTATGCCGCTTGCGCCTACTCCACCGAATGGCAGATCTTCGATTGTGACGTGTAAAAGTGTGTCATTAATGGTGACACCACCCGAGCGGGTTTCGCTTAAAACACGCTTCATATTCTTTTTATCTTTGCCAAACCAGTAAAGCGCCAATGGATTTGGTTTCTCGTTGATATAAGCGATTGCTGCGCTAATGTCGGACACCGTAACTATCGGCAAAATAGGTCCGAATATTTCTTCATGGAGAACACGCGCCTCTGGGGGTACGTTGATCAATGCGAGAGGTTCAAAAGGTCTGGCTCCCGCGCCAGGGTTGCTTAATAAAGGAATCGCTTTTGCGCCACGATCTAGTGCGTCGCTGACAAGATGCTTCCAGTAATCGAGCTGTCTTTCATCAATAGGGCCCGTAAGTTCTTCGGGATTGCTAAATTGGGCTTGAGCAGCTGCTTGTAGTTCAGTAATGAATTCATCTTGTATGCTTGGTTCAAGCAGAGCATAGTCTGGTGCTATACAGGTTTGGCCGCCATTCAATAATTTGCCATAAGCAATCGAAGCGGCTGCATCTTTCAACTTAGCACTTTTATCAATGATGACTGGTGTTGTGCCGCCAAGCTCTAGGGTAACTGGCGTCAGGTTTTCAGCTGCTGCGCGCATTACCTTTTTGCCAATCGTCCCTGAGCCAGTAAAGAAGATGTGATTAAAAGGCAGGGCAGCAAATTGCTCAGCCACTTCAGGGCCACCGGTGGTGACACTGAACTCGGTTGGATGAAAATATTCTTGTATTAAGTTTGCGATAAACCCAGAGGTGCGTGAGCTGCGTTCAGAAGGCTTTAGCCAAACACGATTACCAGCGGCAAATGCGGCAATCGCTGGAATGAGTGCCAATTGCACTGGGTAGTTCCATGGGCTCAAAATGCCAACTACGCCAAGTGATTGGCTTTCAGTCCAGGCTTGAGAAGCGCCCATATGCGCTGGCACTTCACGTTGCTCTGGCTTCATCCACTCTTTGAGATGCTTGCGTGTATAAGCGCATGCTTGATAAATCATTTGGCATTCTGCGAGACGAGTCTCAATCGGGTGGCGCACCCCAAAATCGGCCATTAAAGCTTTGCAAATCTTCTCTTCGTTAGCTTCAACCATCTTTTCAATGCGAGCAATGCGATCTAGTCTCACTTCAAGCGTCGGGTTTGGTTCGGCAGCATAGGCCGCTTTGATTTCATCGAGTTGGATAGTGAAGCGATTCATGGTTTATTAGAGTTTGGCAAGCTTTTGAATAAGGCATTAGGATAAAGCCATGGATGCAAATATAAATAAAAATGAACCACATTGGGAGCGGGCCACCTTTGGCGGCGGCTGTTTTTGGTGTCTCGAGGCTGTTTATCAGCAAATTTCTGGGGTGAAGTTGGTGGTCTCTGGTTATGCAGGTGGTGCACGCCCAAACCCGACCTATGAAGAGGTTTGCACTGGTGAGTCTGGGCATGCGGAGATTGTGGACATATTGTTTGATCCACAGATGATCTCCTTTAGAGATTTACTAGAAATCTTCTTTGTAATTCATGATCCAACCACTTTGAACTATCAAGGCAATGATCATGGCACTCAATATCGTTCCGTCATTTTTACTCATAGCGTAGAGCAAGACAGAATTGCTCATGAAGTCGTTGCGGAATTAGAGGCTGCAAAAATGTACTCCACTCCAGTGGTTACGCAGATTGAAACAGCACCTACGATCTATCCAGCAGAGGACTATCACCAGAATTATTTCCAGCAGCACCCTAATCAGGGATATTGCATGGTAGTTGTCGCGCCTAAGCTCGCAAAATTTAGAGCGAAATTTAAATCTTTAATAGCGCCCCAGTATTTGTAAGGCAAAAACAATTGGAACTTTTAGCGCTCTGAGTATTCTTAGGGCGCCAGGCGATTAACGTGCCATTGAGCTCCATCAAGCTTGTAGTGCATGCGGTCATGCAGTCTCGATGGGCGACCTTGCCAGAATTCAATTTCTGTTGGGCGTAGGCGGTATCCACCCCAATGCTCGGGACGTGGTGGTTGATCGCCAAATTCGGCTTTGAAGCGTTTTTCGGCCTCTTCTAGAAACTCGCGGTTGGGAATAGGCGCGCTTTGTGGGGATGCCCATGCGCCAATTCTGGAAGCAGGCGGGCGGGAATGAAAGTACTCATCACTTTCGGCGGCGCTAACCCGCTCTACAACACCCCGAATGCGGACCTGACGCTCTAATTCGTGCCAGTGAAAAAGTAGGGCGGCTTGTGGGCGCACTGCTAAATCGCGACCTTTTTGACTTTCGTAATTAGTAAAGAAGGTGAAACCGTTTTGATCGGCGCCTTTTAGTAAGACAATACGAGCTGATGGATTTCCGGCTTGATCAGCGGTCGCTAATGTCATCGAGTTAGGTTCTGGACACTCCGCCTTAATAGCCTGGTCAAACCAAAGGCGAAAGAGTTGTAGAGGGTCAACGGGAACCTCAGTCTCTGAAAGCTGGCCAAAGGTATAGTTTTTGCGAAGTTGAGCAATGGAGTCCATTTTTTCAGTATAAAGAGAAGCTATGGCAGAAGACAAGGTAGAAGACAAGGGACAAGGCAGCTTAGAGAATCGCCGTTTTGGCGGAGTTTCTAGACTCTATGGGGCCGAGCTGCGCGCGCGTTTTCTCAACGCAACAGTGGTTGTTGCGGGTCTTGGGGGCGTGGGATCTTGGGCTGCCGAGGCTTTAGCGCGCACGGGTATCGGCCATCTTGTCTTGATCGATTTTGATCATATTGCCGAGAGTAATACAAACCGACAATTGCACGCCCTAGAGGGCTCATACGGTAAAGCAAAAGTTGAGGCTATGACACAGCGCATTTTGCAAATCAATCCGCAGATCCAATTAACCTCTTGTGATGAATTTTTGGAGCCAAATAACCTCGATCGACTTATTCCAGAGAATGCTTTTGTTTTGGATGCAACCGATTCTGTGCAAACTAAAGTTGCTTTGTCAGTGTGGGCTGTCAAAAATAATCGTGCGCTCGTTATGTGTGGAGCAGCCGGTGGAAAATCGGATCCAACTTCTGTGCGCTGTGACGATCTTTCTCGAACGGAGCAAGATGCTTTGTTGGCAAAAGTGAGGCAAACCCTTAGGCAAGATCATGGGTTCTCCAGAAATCTAAAGAGGAAGATTGGCATTCGTGCAATCTACTCCCATGAACCTCGAGCTGGGGCTTCAAGTGGCGGATTGGCCTGCTCCGGGTATGGTTCGACAGTGATGGTGACCGCTGCATGTGGCTTAGCCGCCGCCGCAGAAATACTCAATCTGATCTCCGCGCAGTAAGTTTTAGTTAAATGTGCTCAAATCCTTAAGGGGATTCCCTGTAGGAAATTACTGATTCTGTTGCAGTCAGAAATAATTTTTTCTTCCACCCTTCGTTGATTTAAAAGACATTTTCATTTTCACCAAAATATATTTGTTGAATTAAGAGTTTTAGTGATTTTTATCCCCTAGTGCTCAGCTCAAGTCATCCCTAGACTTTGCTCCGTTGGCAAGTTGCCAATGACAAATCGAAAGGAGGTCTCTTTTGCAGACTGAACATACTGGTTTAAAACGCCACCTCAAAGTGCGACACATACGTTTGATGGCACTTGGATCAACAATCGGCGTTGGTTTATTTCTGGGATCGGCAAGTGCAATTCAAATTGCAGGCCCATCTATTCTCTTGGGGTATTTGCTTGCAGGGATTGTTGCCTTCATTGTGCTGCGAACTCTTGGCGAAATGGCTGTTCATGAGCCTGTAGCGGGTTCTTTTGCGGCTTATGCCAACACCTATGTTGGGCCATTGGCAGGATATATGGTTGGCTGGGGGTATTGGACATACTGGGTTGTGGTGGGCATCGCAGAGGTGACGGCTGTTGGCATTTATATGGGAATTTGGTTTCCTGAAACCCCGCAGTGGGTCTGGGCTCTGTCTTCAATTGTGCTGATGGGTTTAATCAATTTAATTGCCGTTAAAGTTTTTGGTGAGTTTGAATTTTGGTTCGCGCTCATTAAGGTGGTTGCGATTGTTGCCATGATCGCACTTGGCGGTTCTGTCATTTTGTTCGGATTTACTAATGACTGGCAACCCATTGGCTTGAGTAATTTATGGCAACACGGGGGCTTCTTTCCCAATGGTGTTGAAGGCATGTTGCTATCACTGCAGATGGTTTTATTTGCCTATGTAGGTATAGAGATGATTGGCCTATCAGCTGGCGAGGCGGAGAACCCCAAGAAAACAATTCCCATGGCGATTGATTCCTTGGCGTGGCGCATATTGATTTTCTATATGGGCGCCATTCTGGTGATCTTGGCTATCTTTCCTTGGAATCAAGTAGGGCAGCAAGGAAGTCCATTTGTGGTGATGTTTGAGCGCTTGGGTTTGCGTGAGGCGGCAGGTCTAATTAACTTTGTAGTGATTACCGCAGCCCTGTCGTCATGCAATGCCGGAATCTTTAGTGGCGGACGTTTACTGTACTCCTTATCAAGTAATGGTTATGCGCCCCAATCGTTCTCAAAGCTCTCACAGCATGGTGTACCGCATCGCGCTGTCATGGCCACGGTTGCCATTTGTATGTCGGGCGTTGTGCTTAACTATTTTGTGCCTGACAAAGCTTTTCAATACATGATGGCGGCAGTGACTTTTATTGGCCTAATGGTTTGGATTGCCATTTTGGTTACGCAATTAAAGTTCCGCCGTTCCTTAACTCAAACCCAGGTAGCGCAATTAGCGTATCGCGCTCCTTGGTGGCCATATTCCTCGTGGTTTGCTTTGGTATTTATCGGCTTAGTGGTTGTGCTGATGGGTTTTCATGAGGATGCGCGCATCGCTCTGATTGTGGGGCCGTGCTTATTAGGCGTGTATCTCTTGATGTTTTACATCATGGGTTTACATCGCAAAACCGCAAACAAAAGTAACTTTAAATAATAGGAGATGGTAATGATTATTGGCGTACCAAAAGAAGTAAAAAATAATGAGTTTCGCGTGGGCTTAACTCCAGGTAATGTGAGTGGGCTGTGTATGCAAGGACACTCTGTTTTGGTCCAGCGAGGAGCTGGCGCGCAGATTGGGCTTAGCGATGAGTCTTATCGACTGGCGGGTGCTAGCTTAATTGAAAGCGCTGCTGAAGTGTTTCAGAAAGCAGAGATGATTGTGAAGGTGAAAGAGCCTCAGGCGCAAGAATGCGCGATGTTGCGCGAAGATCAAATTCTGTTTACCTATTTGCATTTGGCCCCAGATCCAGAGCAAACCAAAGCTTTATTGCAATCAGGCTCCACTTGTATTGCTTATGAAACTGTTACAGCGATGAATGGAGCATTGCCTTTATTGGCGCCAATGAGTGAGGTGGCTGGGCGAATGTCTATCCAAGCAGCGGCATCCCATTTGGAAAAAACCAATGGTGGTCTAGGCGTATTGATGGCAGGCGTTCCGGGGGTGTCGCCTGCGAAGATTGTCATATTAGGTGGCGGAGTAGTGGGGCGTAATGCGCTTCAGATGGCGGTGGGTATGGGTGCTGATGTCTGTATTTTTGATCGTGATATCGACCGCTTAAGACAGATCGATATGTTTTACGGTAACCGCGTCAGAACGTTTTACTCTGATAGTTTGCTCATAGGGCAAGAAGTATCTGAGGCTGATGTCGTGATCGGCGCGGTATTGCTGCCAGGCGCAGCTGCTCCAAAATTGGTAACGCGTGACATGATCAAAAAAATGAAACCAGGATCGGTAGTGGTGGATGTGGCAATCGATCAGGGCGGTTGTTTTGAAACTTCAAAGCCAACTACCCACGCCGATCCTACTTTTGTGGTCGATGGTGTACTGCATTATTGTGTCGCCAATATGCCAGGCGCAGTTGCGCGAACTTCTACTTTTGCCTTAACCAATGCCACTTATCCATTTATTGAGGCTTTGGCAAATCAAGGGGTAATGGCGGCACTGTCGAGCGATCATCACTTACGTAATGGTTTGAGTGTTCATAAAGGCATTCTGACCTCTAAGCCAGTGGCGATGGCGCAAGGGCTAGACTTTGAGGCGGCCGAGGCGCTTTTGGCAGCCTAGGGCTAAATGTAGATTTCTTGGTGTTTGATGGTCCGGCAAGTGAGGGATTTAAACTGTCCCTTATACGCAAGTAATTCCTAACCCGTCGGACCTAGTTACTAATTAATCTACTCATGGATATTTCCGCTTTAACGCTTTCTACTGGTGTAGTCGCTTTGGCCGAGATGGGCGATAAAACCCAATTACTTTCCTTGATGTTGGCAGCTCGCTATCCAAAACAAGCTTTGGCGATTATTACGGGGATTTTGATTGCTACGATCGCAAATCATGCCTGTGCTGCTCTCTTGGGCCATTGGTTGACTACTCTGGTATCACCTGATGTGATGCGTTGGATCTTGGGCTTGAGTTTTCTGGGTATAGGCCTGTGGTTGCTGGTGCCTGATCATATTGATGATGCAGCGGGATCTAAGGTGGCTGATAAAGCGCTTCAAGTATTTATGCTAACAGTGGGGCTTTTCTTTCTGGCGGAAATGGGAGACAAGACGCAAATAGCAACTATTGCACTGGGTGCTCGTTATGAAGATGTAATCTCCGTCACCATCGGCACCACATTGGGGATGATGCTGGCCAATGCGCCAGCAGTTTGGATTGGGCAAAAGTTCACAAAGCGGATGCCAATTAAATGGGTGCATGCGATAGCGGCCATTACCTTTATTGCTATTGGGATTGCCACATTAATTTGGGCATAGGCCGCAGCAGGCAGCAAGTCTGTCGGCCTAGACTTAAAATAGGCTCATGAAAACCGATCTCCCACAAAGCTTTCGCAGGCTTGAATACCGCCCACCTGTTTACACCTTCGATCAAGTCGAGCTAGATATTGCCCTAGATCCAGCGCGTACGATTGTCAAAAGTCGTATCGAGGTATTGCCGGGTAAAAGTTTTGAGCCGGGAGCACCATTAGTTTTGGTGGGGCATGAGCTTGAGTTTGTGAGTTTGCGGATTAACGGCGAAGCTCACCGTCATTTTGAGTTAACACCAGAAACGCTGACAATTCATTCTCTGCCAAACGAGGGCAAAGAAAAATTCCTTGTCGAAATTATTTGCGTATGTGTGCCTGAGAAAAATACCACTCTGATGGGTTTGTATGTTTCTAATGGCAACTTCTTTACTCAATGTGAAGCGGAAGGTTTTAGAAAAATCACTTATTTCTTGGATCGCCCGGATGTGATGGCGCGCTATCGCGTGACATTGCGCGCCCGTGAAGAACAATGTCCTGTACTGCTTTCAAACGGTAATTTGCTCAGCACTGAAAAGTTGCCCAATGGATGGCACAGCGCAACCTGGGAAGACCCGTTTCCAAAGCCGTCTTACCTATTTGCCTTGGTGGCGGGTAAGTTGGAGTGTATTGAGGAGACTATTACTACCGGAAGTGGCGCCAAGAAGCTTTTGCAGATCTGGGTTGAGCCACACGATCTAAAAAAGACTCGTCATGCGATGGATTCTTTGATTGCATCGATCCATTGGGATGAAAAGCGCTTTGGTTTGGAGCTCGATTTAGAGCGCTTCATGATTGTGGCCGTAAGCGATTTCAATATGGGCGCGATGGAAAACAAGGGCTTGAATATTTTCAATACTAAATTTGTCCTTGCTCAAGCAGAGACGGCAACCGATGCCGACTTTGCCAATATTGAGAGTGTTGTCGCACATGAGTACTTTCATAATTGGACTGGTAATCGAGTTACTTGTCAGGACTGGTTTCAGTTATCCCTCAAAGAGGGTTTAACGGTATTTAGAGATCAAGAGTTTTCTGCAGACCAAATGGGTAGCGAATCTGGTAGAGCGGTAAAGCGTATTGAAGATGTCAGATTGCTACGTCAGCTGCAGTTCCCGGAAGATGCGGGTCCAATGGCGCACCCGAAACGACCAGATGAGTATCAGGAAATTAATAATTTCTACACAGTTACCGTCTACGAGAAGGGCTCTGAGGTGGTCCGGATGTACCAAACCCTGCTTGGTAGGGATGGTTTCCGCAAGGGCATGGATTTGTACTTCAAGCGCCATGATGGACAAGCAGTTACATGTGATGATTTCTTAATGGCGATGGCTGATGCAAATGGCAAAGACCTGACTCAGTTCAAGAATTGGTATAGCCAGGCAGGCACCCCAAAAGTTAAAGTTCAAGAACATTACGACTCAGCCAAAAAACAGTACCAACTCACGTTGACGCAAGCTTGCGCGCCTAGTCCAGGCCAGCCGGAGAAGAAGCCTTTTCATATTCCATTGAAGATGCGCTTAATTACCAAAGCGAACGATCAAAATGAGCGATTGCTAGAGCTGACGCAAGAGAGTCAGACATGGACTTTTGACAATATCGCAGAGCGTCCTGTGCTATCGATCAATCGCAATTTCTCGGCACCGATCAACTTGGATTTTGAGCAACCTGAAGCTGATCTCTTGACGCAATTCTCTAGTGATGACGATGCATTTAACCGCTGGGAAGCCGGTCAAAAATTAGCAATGCAAATGATTTTGAACAATCGCTTGCCAGATACCCAATTAATTGAGGCCTATCGCAATATCCTGCTTGACCCTAACTTGGATCCAGCCTTTAAGGACCTGGCTCTGACGCTACCTGCCGAGTCTTATTTGTATGAGCAATGTACAAGTGTTGATCCGCAGAAGATATTTACTGTGCGCCGCGCCTTCCGCAGAGAAATCGCTAAGCAACTCCAGCTCGAGTGGGCTGCCCTGTATCAACAAATGCAAACCCCTGGCCCATTTAAGTCTGATGCAGTGAATTCAGGCAAGCGCGCACTCAAAAACTTAGCTCTAAGCATGTTGCTCGAAGCTGCGCCAGCTGTTTGGGCTCAGATGGCGGCTCATCAGTATCAAATTGCTGACAATATGACTGATCGCTATGGTGCATTATCTGCGTTGGTAGTTCATGGCGCAAAATCAGCCAAAGATTGTTTAATTGATTTCTATAATCGATTTGCTGATGATGCATTGGTGATTGATAAATGGTTTGGCTTGCAATCGAGCCGTCCACCAGTTGATGGTCTTGACTCTACTCTGGTAGAGGTGAAGAGGCTACGCGAGCATCCTGCGTTTAAGCTAAATAACCCCAACCGAGTGCGCAGTGTGATTCATGCCTTCTGCGCCAATAACCCGGCAAGCTTTCATCAGGCTGATGGCAGTGGCTATGAGTTTTGGGCTGATAGCGTCCTGGCACTCGATCCTACTAACCCTCAGGTTGCCGCTCGTCTCGCTAGAGCCTTGGATCGCTGGCGCTTATTTGCTCAACCCTATCAAGATCGCATGAAAGCGGCTCTGGAGCGGGTTTCAGCGTGCCAGACCCTCTCTCCGGATGTGAGGGAGGTAATTGGGAAGGCGTTGGGTAGTTAAGTGCTAATGGAGTTTATTGCAGTACGAAACACCCAAGCGAACCGCAAGCTTTTCTAGGCTCTTATCCAAAGTCCATAGCTGAGCGTTTTCTGAAAGCAGGGTTGATGCAAGAAGCGAAACATCGATTGCGCCACATCCAGATTCTTGGAGTTGATGCTGTTCAATAAAAGCTAATGTTTCATCTGGAGTGGCCACGGTTGCTTGTTGCAATGTCTTTAGATGGTTCAATGTTTTCGAGCGCGGTGCAGGTGGTGAGCCACATGCTATTTCTATTAAAACTAAGGGGTGGCAAAGAATTTGGCCGCTTATCAAAAGAGATTCAAATGATGCATTTGATTTTCTAAAGTGGGCCACCCAAACAGATGTATCAGCTAAAACCATCGTCATAATTACTGACCATCCTTCATTTTGCGACGAGGAATGCTTTTCATCTGCGGGGCTTTTCCACCCAGCGCTGCCAATCTCTTGGCTGCTTGTACTCTAATGAAGACATTAATAGCCTCCCTGAAGAGGTCTGCCTTATCCATCTCAGGATCAGCGAGATCCAATCCCTTCTGGTAGAGGTCATCATCAATGGTAACGGTGGTTCTCATCTTTACTCCTCATCAATAATGATGCATTATAACATCAAATGAAACATCAATTTAGAGGGATTAAGTGTAAAAAAGTACTGTTTATTGAAGAAATCTTCAGTATTTTTGATTAGCCCTGAGAACAGGGCAAAATAGATCCTAATTTCAATAGAGCTTTGGAGAGATGCCTTTGTCCTCAAGTACCCATATTAATTTCAAGCAATATTTAGCATCCGCAAAACCTGCGGGTGCTGCTATTCCTGCTGGATTGCAAGAATTACTGACAGCGGTCGTAAATACCTGTTCAACACTGAGTCATGAAGTTGCACAAGGTGCATTGATTGGTTTGCTCGGGTCTGCAGGTACTGGCAACGTACAAGGCGAGGTTCAACAAAAGCTCGACATCATTGCAAACGATTTGCTGATTGATGGTGTCAAGGGTTGCAAGTCGCTTGCTGGCTTGGCTTCCGAAGAGATGGAGTTGCCAGTTCCCGTACAAGGTACAGGGGATTACTTGCTCTTGTTTGATCCACTCGATGGCTCATCCAACATTGATGTCAACGTTTCTATTGGCACGATATTTTCTGTTCTTAAGAAGCAAGACCCTAACGCACCCCTGCAGACTTCTGATTTCTTATTGTCAGGTCGTCATCAAGTTGCAGCTGGTTATGTGGTTTATGGTCCGCAAACGACAATGGCTTTGACCTTGGGTGATGGTGTGGTGATGTTTACCCTCAACAAAGTTACGGGCGAGTTCTTGTTGATTAAAGAATCTGTCAAGATTTCTCACTCAACTAAAGAGTTTGCGATCAATATGTCCAATATGCGCCATTGGGCTGACCCAGTGCGCCGTTATGTTGAAGAGTGTTTGGCTGGCGTTAGTGGCTCGCGCGACAAGGATTTCAATATGCGCTGGATCGCCTCTATGGTGGCTGATGTGCATCGTGTGCTGTCTCGCGGTGGCGTTTTTATGTATCCCTGGGATCAGCGTGAGCCGCATAAGCCAGGTAAGTTGCGCTTAATGTATGAAGCCAATCCAATGAGTTTTTTAGTAGAGCAGGCTGGTGGCGCATCGACCAATGGAACTGAATTAATTATGGATCTGCAACCAATGGATTTGCATGAGCGCGTATCGGTCATGCTTGGATCCAAAGAAGAGATCGATCGTATCCAGCACTATCACTCTTGATCAGTTGGAGCCGAGCAAATAAAAAACCCAATCAAGTGATTGGGTTTTTTGTTGGGAGGAAAATATTACGACAACCGATCAAATTTGGGCATCAAGGCCTCACTTTTTCTTTTAAGTAAGCCAGCGACTCTTCCACTTGGTCAATGAGGATTAGGCAGATATCGCCAGGTGATAATCCATCCAAAGCGACATCAATCGCTTTGAATTCCCCATGAATTTCTCTAACTTCCTTGGCTTTAGTTGCGCCAACAAGACCTTCTTGTAAGAGTCGCAATACTTCGCCATCTTCACGGCCCCGCTGACAAGCATCCTGATAGAGAATGACATTATCAAAAGCATTGCCAAGAATACGGGTTAAATCACGAATATCTTCATCGCGGCGATCTCCAGCACCACTAATCACTACATGACTCTTTTTGGGTTTCATCGCATCCACGGCGCTAGCAAGCGCACGCATGGCATCGGGATTGTGGCCGTAATCGGCAATCACCGTAGCGCCATTGTGCTGGAATTGGTTAAAGCGTCCTGGCACGGAGTTCGGATCGCTCTCAAAACTATGCAAGCCGCTAGCAATCTTTTCCGCATCTAGGCCGAGCGCCCAGGCTGCGCCAATAGCTGCCATCGCATTTTCAATTTGGAACCCAAGGACGCCATTTTGGGTGAGTGGAATTTCACTTACGGGGAAGCGATAAATCACACGCGAACCTTTGGATGCAACGATGTAAGTGCCATCATAGAAGATGACTTTCTTATTTTTGGCGCGATGCGCTGTAATCACGGGGTGATGTTGATTCTGTGCAAAGAAAATCACTCGACCAGCGCATTTATCGCCCATTTTCGCAACCATGGGGTCAGCCGCATTGAGAACAGCTGCACCTGTGGGAGCAACGTTTTGTACGATGACGCGCTTGAGAACAACTAGGTCTTCCACGCTAGTGATGTAGTTCAGGCCAAGGTGATCCCCTTCACCGATGTTGGTGACCACCGCTACTTCGCAACGATCAAAACCCAAGCCCTCGCGTAGCAAGCCACCACGAGCAGTTTCCAAAACAGCCGCATCAACATCAGGATGCATTAAGACATTGCGCGCGCTCTTAGGGCCGCTGCAATCGCCAGTATCAATCAGGCGATGATTGATGTACACACCATCTGTGCCTGTCATGCCAACCCGCAATCCAGTTTCACTTAATAAATGAGAAATGAGTCTTACTGTGGTGGTCTTGCCGTTGGTCCCGGTAACGGCAACCACGGGAATACGACCATCTTCGCCAGGTGGGAACATCATATTGATAATGTCCTCGCCAACAGGGCGACCTTTGCCATAAGAGGGCTTTAAGTGCATGCGTAAACCGGGGGCAGCATTAACCTCAACGATCCCGCCACCTTGTTGCTCCAGTGGCTTGTAGATGGATTCGCAAAGAATATCCACGCCAGCAATATCAAGGCCAATCATTTGCGCGGCAGCTACTGCGCTTGCCGCTACATCTGGATGAACATCGTCTGTCACATCAGTTGCAGTGCCACCAGTACTGAGATTGGCGTTGTTGCGTAATAAAACGCGTTCACCCGTTTTAGGAACATATTGTGGTGTTAGTCCATTGCTTGCTAGGTGTGCAAGCGCGATGTCATCAAAACGAATTTTGGTGAGGGCAGTGGCATGACCGTCACCTCGCAATGGGTTTTTGTTTTCAATCTCAACAAGCTCTGCTACGGTATGGGTGCCATCTCCAACCACTTGGGCCGGCTCGCGGCGCGCGGCAGCGGACAGTCGATTGCCAACTACAAGCAGGCGATAGTCAGCACCAGGAAGATAGCGTTCAACAATGGTTTCGCGTCCGAAGGCTTGGGTAACAATAAAGCCGGCGCGCACTTCTTCTTCGGTTTGAATGTTTGCAACTACACCTTTGCCTTGATTGCCATCTTTGGGTTTTAGAACAATTGGGCCACCAATTTTTTGCGCAGCTCGCCAAGCATCATCAGCGGTTGTGACTACCTCTCCAATAGGAACGGATACGCCAGCGGCAGCCAATAAGTTCTTGGTGAGCTCTTTATCTTGTGCAATTGCTTCCGCAATCGCGCTGGTGTCACTGGTTTCAGCAGCTTGAATGCGCTTCTGTTTGCTGCCCCAACCAAACTGCACCATGCTGCCTTCAGTCATGCGGCGATAGGGGATATTGCGCTGAAGCGCCGCATCAACGATAGAGCCTGTACTAGGTCCAAGACGTACATCTTCGTACAAAGCCTCTAGTTCAGAGAGGGCTGCAGCTAGATCAAACGGGGCGTCATTGAGTGTTGCCTGAATTAATGCAAAACCAAAGTCAAAAGCCATTCGTCCAACAACTTCTTCGGTGTATTCCACAACAACTTGGTAAACGCCTGTATCTACAGTTTGAACTGTGCGACTAAAGGTGACTGGGCAACCTGCTTGCGCTTGCAGACCTAAGGCCGCATGCTCTAAAGCATGTGCAAGTGAAAGTACTTCGTTGTGGCCGCCGCGGCGCATGCTACCAAGTTGCGGAAAGCGTTCGCGAATCTTGATCTCAAATTGGGGAATCGAGTCGATTGAGCGTTCTGATTCTTCACAAGAAACAATTGCTTCTAAGGCGGTATGACGGCTCCACAAATTTGGGCCGCGTAACATACGAATACGGGTAATTTCCAATTAAGCCCCTGTGCTGTTTGTTGTGTCAGGCATGAAAGTTTCAACACCTGCTTGTATAACGTTGAGAGGAATTTCTAATCCCCAAGCCGCACCTACGGCGGCTCCTAGGCATAGATGTGGCATCCATTCCGATTTGAGTCGATTTTGAACTGATGAGGGAACTGGGATAGTTATCTCTTTGAAGTCACCTTGATTTAATGTGATTGATGTAGGGGTTGCGATAATAAAGCGCCCCTTTTTATCTTTGTGGCCGGCAATCACATCCGAATTAGGATCCTCAGAAAAGAGTAGCAACTCACCTTTGCTGAGCTCCATCATTTTTACAATCATGGGGTCGTCCGCATTGAGGACGCTCACACCTGTAGGCAACACAACATCGACTTGAGTGCGTACAACATTAAATAGTTGATCTTCGTCGCAAATGTTGTACTCCGGGAATAGGTCTTGAGGGTCAACATTTAAAACGATGCCAACTTGGCATTGATCGTAAGATAAGCCCTCTAACAATAACGAAGAGTTGCTATTTTCAATTACGGCTAACTCTATTGCCCTGTTCTGTAAGGTGCGTCTACCATTTTCCCAATTAGAATTTGATGTGCGGTAAACCGATCTGCTGCCGAAATGAAGTTCCTGATTTGTGGATAAGCCTACATGAACATTGGTAAGTCTTGCGAAGTGGGCGACCATTTCAGCTGCTAAGGTCCTGCCTTTGCTACCGCTAACACCAACAATGGGTATACGGAAATCATAATTTAATGGGAATAAATGTTCGGCAATTGCTTCGCCAACAGGCTGAGGTTTTCCGCTAGCTGGCTTTAGATGCATTAACAAGCCTGGTCCAGCGTTGACTTCAACGATCGCTGCATTTTGATCCTCAAGTGGTTTGCTGATGTCCTTTGCAACTAAGTCAATCCCAGCGATTTCAAGGCCAACCACGCGAGCAGCTAAAGCTACCTGACTTGCTACATCTGGGTGAACTAAATCGGTGACATCAAATGCAACGTTGCCGTTACTTTGAATCAATACTTTTTGATCAATAGCAGGAATACTGTCGCCAGTTAATTTTTGGCGAGCCAATTCAAGCTCTACTGCAGAGTCAATTCTGACTGGATTGAGAGGGTGCTCTTCTGCCATTCCGCGACGGGGATCAGAATTAATCTGAATCTGAATCAACTGATGAACGGTATGCTCACCATCGCCCGTCACCCAAACAGTTTCACCTTTTGCTGCAGCCACAACTTTATTGCCAACCACCAGCAAACGATGTTCATCACCGATTATGTGACGCTCAACCAATACTTCACTACCTTCATCAATTGCAACCGAATAAGCAGCTTCAATTTCTTGTTGTGTATAAAGATTAATAAAAACACCACGCCCATGATTGCCATCAATAGGCTTAACCACTACTGGCAGGCCGATATCCTGAGCAGCTTCCCATGCATCATCTGGGCTGCTAACAGTTCTGCCTTCGGGTGTAGGCACGCCCGCGCTACGCAATAGGCTCTTGGTTAGATCTTTATCTCTGGAGATTGTTTCTGCAATGGCGCTTGTTTGATCAGTTTCAGCGGTCCAGATGCGACGTTGTTTGGCGCCATAACCGAGCTGAACAAGATTGCCGCTGGATAAGCGAATATAGGGAATTTCACGGGCAGTAGCGGCATTAACAATGCAGGCGGTGCTGGGACCAAGGCAATAATCATCGCTTAGTTCGCGCAAGTCTTCAATGATCTTGTTTCGCTGGGCGATAGGGTCTCCATTGTCCTTAATGAGGGTCAATAAAAGGTCGCGTGCATATTTGAAAGCTTGGAGCGTTACCGCCTCCTCTGTTGCACTAACAATTACCTTATAAACCCCTCTACGACCTCCATCTCGAGCTCTTCCAAAACCACCAGAAATACCTGCTAGATTCTGCAGTTCGATGGTTAGATGCTCCAAAATATGGCCAGGCCAAGTTCCTTCTTCAACGCGTTTTAAAAAGCCGCCTGGCTCTCCATAACTACATCTATGTTCATGCAAGCTCGGAAGGCAGTTGCATAGGCGATCATAGAATCCGGGTATTTTGTCTGATGGGTAGTCTTCTAAATCGCCAATATCAATTAAAACTTCTAGGGCCGGGTTATAACTCCACATATTTGGCCCTCGAAGATGTCTATGTCCGAGAATTTCAATGGATTTATCTAGTAATTGGGGCATATGCAGTATTGCGAGGGTCGACGCCATGATTTTGGCGGCGACGCGTCAGACAGTCTCTCTGTTTCTAGTAGTTATAAAAAACCCACAAAATTAGCAAAAATACATAAAAAGGCTTAGTTAGATAATTTAACGGCTTTTGGACCCTGAAAGTTGACATGGACAATAAATCTAAATAATTAGGCTCCACTATACTTTTAGGGTCGATGAAGCCACAAATCCCACCCTTTGCCCCCGTGCTGCCAGGCTATTGGCAGGATGTTTTATCCGCAAAAACCTCACCTATAAAGACTCCAGAAGCACTATTGGCCTGGGTTGAGCTAGATCTTGATGCGGATTTACGCTTTGTTAAAAGCTTGCTTTTGCTTAGTGAAAAAGGATTGGTTTGGACGGATGGCAAGCGCTTTGAGTCTTGGGATTTGGGGCGGGGAGTTCATTTGGTTCACGGTGACCATGCTGGCGTTGGCCATTTGAGGCTGGAAACCGCGGATGCCTTGCTCAGATCCTGGAATTTCACCTTAGCGGTCAACCCTCAAGTACTGCGTTTGCAGTCTAACTTTAGGCAGCTCACCTGTGGTGAAGAAATTAGCAATGGAGAAGCAAGCGAATACGACAAACAGGTTTGTCCGGTTTGTTTGAGTCCAAAACCAGCCAACTCGGATGCATGTCCTACTTGTGATCCTGAGGATGATGCGCCACCTTCTACCTGGACGCTATTTAAGCTGTGGCGTTTTGCACGTCCCTACAAAAAGCAATTGTTGCTTGGTTTTATGCTGACATTGTTATCGACGGGCGCGACTTTAATTCCGCCATATCTCACGATGCCCTTAATGGATCATGTGTTGATCCCGTATGAGCGCGGCAATCCAATTGATTTTCATTTGGCCAGCATGTATCTCTTGGCTTTGTTTGGCGCGGCTTTGGTTGCTTGGGGCTTGGGTTGGTGGAAAACTTATTTGCTGGCTTTGGTGAGTGAGCGCATCGGCGCTGACTTGCGCAATACTACTTTTGAGCATTTGCTCAAGCTGTCCTTGGAATACTTTGGTGGCAAAAGAACGGGTGACTTGATTGCACGCATTGGCGCGGAGACAGACCGCATCTGCGTTTTCTTGTCTTTGTATGCGCTTGACTTTGCAACCGATGTGCTAATGATCACAATGACTGCGGCGATCCTGGTGTCGATCGATCCACTATTGGCTTTGGTGACCTTGGCGCCATTACCATTCATTGTATGGATGATTCATGTGGTACGCGATCGATTGCGTTTTGGTTTTGAGAAGATCGATCGCATTTGGTCTGAAGTCACAAATATTTTGGCAGACACTATTCCAGGTATTCGTGTCGTAAAAGCGTTTGCTCAAGAAGATCGCGAGCTAAGGCGCTTTGTAGATTCCAATAAACACAACTTGCAAATCAATGACCGCGTCAATCGCGTGTGGGGATTATTTTCTCCAACAGTCACTTTACTAACTGAAACTGGCTTGTTAGTGGTGTGGGGTTTTGGTATTTGGCAGGTTGCTCATCAGAAGGTTACGGTCGGCGTCCTGATTGCCTTCTTGGCATATATCGGCCGTTTTTATATTCGCTTAGATTCAATGAGTCGTATTGTTTCTCATACACAAAAAGCAGCTGCGGGCGCTAAGCGAATTTTTGACATCTTGGACCATGTATCAAGCGTTCCAGAGCCTATAAACCCAGCGCCTTTAGGCGAAGTTAAAGGTCGCATCTCTTTGCGTGGCGTGGGTTTCCGTTACGGTAATCGCGCAGTATCTAAAGGAATTGATTTAGATATTGCTCCCGGAGAAATGATTGGCTTGGTTGGTCACAGTGGATCAGGCAAGAGTACGTTAGTGAATTTAATCTGCCGTTTCTATGATGTGAGTTCTGGTTCGATTGCTTTGGATGGGCGCGATATTCGCAGTATCGGTATTGCCGACTATCGCAAGCGTATTGGTTTGGTTTTGCAAGAGCCATTCTTATTTTTTGGCACGATTGCTGAAAACATTGCTTATGGGAAACCAGATGCGACTCGCGAAGAAATTATTGAAGCTGCGCGCGCGGCGCACGCGCATGAATTTATCTTGCGCTTACCTTTGGGTTATGACTCTTTGGTAGGGGAGCGTGGTCAATCACTCTCCGGTGGAGAGCGCCAACGCATTTCAATTGCGCGTGCATTGCTGATTAATCCAAGCATTTTGATTTTGGATGAAGCCACTTCTTCAGTTGATACAACTACTGAAAAAGAAATCCAGCGCGCTTTAGATAATTTGGTTAAAGGCCGTACTACGATTGCGATTGCCCATCGACTTTCCACCTTAAGAAAAGCGGATCGTTTGGTGGTATTGGATAAAGGTGAAATCGTTGAGATTGGTTCACATGACCAATTAATGGAAGCGCAGGGTGCTTATTACACCTTGTATCAAGCCCAATTACGTCATGCCGCAGAACTGGTTGAGGGCGGCGCTATCGGCGAAAGCTTGGAAGAAGAAAAAGTAGGGGAAAAATTAGAGCGACAATTAGAGCAACGAGAGGAGCAGCTTCAAGAAGCAGCCAAGCAAATCGGAGGTGGTGTATGAATAGACCCCATCAACTCGAGCGTGATGCGCTAGGTCGCCTCGTGTTTATTGATGGCAAGGGAGAGCGTCATGTGGGCGTGTATCCAGTAAGAGCGTTTCCAATAACCGCGTCTGATGCAGGTATCGGCATCATGAATCAATCTGGTAAGGAGCTTTGTTGGTTTCCAGCTACGGCGCTTATTCCGGAGGTTGAGCTAGCATTGATTGAGGAAGAGTTGGCCGAGCGAGAGTTCATGCCAGTAATTAAAAAAATCACCAAGGTATCCACATTTGCCACTCCAAGCATCTGGGATATTGAAACGGATCGTGGTCCAACTCGAATTCGTCTTAAGGGTGAAGAAGATATTCGCAGGATTGTTGGCAACACCTTGCTGATCGCGGACTCCAATGGCTTGCAGTTCTTAATTAAAGACTCGACGCAGTTGGATAAAGTTAGTAAAAAACTATTGGATCGTTTCCGCTAGAATCAAAACGGATTTGCCGCTTTAGCTCAGTTGGTAGAGCAGTTCATTCGTAATGAAAAGGTCGCCAGTTCGATTCCGGCAAGCGGCACCAAAACCGTATTTCCTTACCTATTCAGGGAAAACCCTGATCTTTATTTCTTAAAAACTCATCATTAAATACCTGCTTCTTTGTGTAAAAAATGCAGTTTTAATTGGCGGATGAAAGTACACTATCCCTTGAGTTTGGCTTGATTAATCGGGGTTTCTACTAGGTTAGAGATCCTTATGTGAATCGTTTTTGAAATTATTGATGGGAATCAAGATTTGCTTCCACATCTTGTTTAAAAATCACATTCAGAATTAGATAAGCCAAATTTAATTGGTTAACCATTAACGGAGACTTACTTTATGAAGATGAAGTTTAAAGGGGCATTGATTTCCACCGCACTAGCCCTCGGTGTTGCTGGTGTATCACCAGCATTCGCAGCGTGGGAACCTACTAAGCCAGTTGAGTTCATTATTCCTGCTGGTCCTGGCGGTGGCGCTGACCAAATGGCGCGCATGATTCAGGGCATCATTACAAAAAATAATTTAATGAAGCAGGCCATCATCCCAGTGAACAAGGGTGCTGGCGCGGGTGCTGAAGGTTTCTTGGCAATGAAAGAAGCTAAGGGCGATCCGAATAATATCGTGATTACGCTTTCCAATTTGTTTACTACGCCATTGGCAACTGGCGTTCCATTTAACTGGCAAGACATTACTCCAGTAGCCATGTTGGCGCTTGACCAATTCGTTTTGTGGGATAACGCAGAAAAGCCATACAAGACAGCAAAAGAGTACATCGACGCTGCTAAAGCGGCTGGTCCTGGTAAGTTCAAGATGGGTGGTACAGGCTCGAAGTCTGAGGACCAAATCATTACAGTAGCTATCGAAAAAGCGACTGGCGCTAAATTCACTTACTTGCCATTCAAGGGAGGCGGCGACGTTGCTGTGCAGTTAGTTGGTAATCACGTTGACTCTACTGTGAATAATCCAATCGAAGCAGTTGCTCAGTGGCGTGCTGGTAAGTTGCGTGCGTTGTGCGTATTTGATGACACA
>CAZHWF010000019.1:0-21601 GCA_964536365.1 uncultured Polynucleobacter sp. | reverse complement strand
GCTACCTCTGCCTAAATCAATCTTTACGGTAATTTCTGGCTCTTGCATTACGCGCTGACCATCCGCTTCTTGGTAGTCAGGATTTCGACCACCATTCTTAGCGACCCAAACATCACCCAACCACATTTGTACGCGGTCCACATCCAGGTCGGCAATCCCTGCATATCCAATAGCAGCAAGGATGCGTCCTAAGTTAGGATCACTTGCGAAAAAAGCGGTTTTTACCAATGGTGAATGCGCAATTGCCTTGGCAACCAAACGACATTCTTCAGAAGTCTTGCCTCCCGTAACCTCAATCGTTATGAATTTAGTGGCGCCCTCACCATCACGCACAATCATTTGCGCAAGCTTTCTGGACAATGAAATTAAAGCGTCACGCAAAATGGCATAACTTGCATCACCAGTCGATTGAATTTTTACTGACGACTGTCCTGTCGCCATAATGATGAATGAATCATTTGTTGAAGTATCGCCATCAATCGTAATCGCATTAAATGAGAGATCTGCAACCTCCTTAGTAAGAGAACTTAGAAGGCCAGGAGCAAAACCGGCATCGGTTGCAATAAATCCTAGCATCGTTGCCATATTAGGGTGAATCATTCCAGCACCTTTACAGATACCAGTAATAGTCACCTTACCCATCGGGGTATCTACCGTCATCGAGGTCGCCTTAGGCTGCGTATCGGTTGTCATGATGGCTTCTGCAGCATCAAACCAATGGTCCTCACCTAAATTGGCGACGGCCTTCGGTAAAGCGCTAATAATTTTTTCAATCGGCAGTGGCTCAAGAATGACCCCCGTCGAGAAAGGCAGAATCTGCTCAGGATGAAGATTGAGGTCTTTTGCTAAAGCGGCACAAGTTTCCAAGGCATGCTTCATGCCCGACTCACCAGTGCCCGCATTGGCGTTGCCAGTATTAACCACAAGGGCTCTAATCTCACCTTTACGACCGGCACCAGCCAAATGCTCACGGCAAACCTGAACGGGTGCAGCACAAAAGCGATTCAGAGTAAATACGCCAGCCACCTGAGAGCCAGGAACTAAAGTCATTACCAATAAATCTTTACGATTTGCCTTCTTAATGCCTGCTTCGGCAATGCCCATTTCAAAGCCTTTAACGGGCTTCAGTTCGGCTTTTTGGGGGAGAGGTAGATTAACAGTCATATATAAGGTCAAAATTGGATAAAAGGCTTCAACTAGCCTCCACCCCTACGAGTATAAAGATCAAATCGATTTAAAACCGCTTCACACTCCATTTTTGTCCATCTCGAAGAAAACTGAAATTTCACTTCAAGCACCGGTATCTGTAGGAGTGCAATCTTGCGAGGAGCCTGCTTGACCCCATAAATCGATAACTGAGGATTTTTGACGTCCAAAAAAGTCTCGCCGTCAATTACAAGGGTCGTAGACCAATAAAGATCACCAAGGGCTTGGGGCAACCAACGCAATAAATCCGCGCTTGTACAGCCCATACTCCTCTCAAATTGCAGCATTTATCAGGTGAGAATTATCCGCCAGCAACCGGCGGACATATTGCAAGCGCATCATTTGGCTTGAGGACATATTGATCGCGCTCTTGAGGTTTAATGTAAACGCCATTTACCATCACTAAATGCGCCGACTTACTCGGAATTTTATAAAGAAGAATAATGTCGCCAATCGTGCTGGCATCAGTTACTTCAATTTCAGCTTCAATACTGTTTTTTTTATTCGGGGGCAAATAACTTGCTAAGCTAGCAAACAATTTTAGTGTGATTAACATCCCTACAGCTTAATTCATCCAAGCAGATTGCGCTTGTCCAGCACCTAAATAAGCATCCATTATCTTGGTTGGGTTGTTCATTAAAACTTCTTTCCACTCGCCTAGGCGAATTTTTCCTTGAATTAAGCCCCTCATAACGCCAATATGCTCGGTGTTACCTATGCAGGTAGCGCCAATTAAGAGATCTTCCAAAAATTCTAGCCGCAAATATTTGTACTGCTCAAAATCAACCAACTCCACATGGTCGCCACCTTTAGTGCCAGACCATAAACCAAATGAAGAGGAAATCAAACCCAATGTATCGAGCACATTAATTTGCAGGGCGCCCAAACTTTCAACATCTCCACCAGTCATAGAGATAGCAGCAATTCTGGCTTGCTCAGCAGCATTTGGTTGAATGGCATTCACAATTCGCTCGCCAGTAGAAAAATCAATACTTTCCGTCACATCTCCTGCGGCAAAAATATCTTGATGGGAAGTTTGCATTCTTTCGTTCACTAAGATTCCAGTTTGAATGTTTAGCCCAGAAGATTCTAAATAAGCAATATTAGGCTTAACTCCCGTAGCAGAGATCACTAAATCAACTTCCAAGGACTGTCCGTTTGATAGCGTTACCAATAATCCAGAATTGGCTTGGGCAATACTCTCTACTTTAGTACTGGTGTGCACTTTCACACCCTGATTTTCAACCCATTTTTTGATCATTCCTCCCGCTACAGGAGTCATCATCCTTGGAACCATGCGGTCTCCCATTTCTACTACAGTGAGATCCACTTTTCTACTAGCAAGCGCTTCCAAAATAATGCAGCCAATAAAACCCGCGCCCATTTGCAATACTCTTGAGCCTGATTTTGCCAACTTTGTAATTACACGCGCATCCTCGAGTGTCCAGCATGGATGGACACCAGGTAAATCTATTCCTGGTATTGGCGGTCTGATAGGCATAGATCCTGTTGCGATCAGCAATCTATCAAAAGAAACTGCCTGACCGCCTTCAAGTGCTAGAGTCTTTGCTTTTGTATCAACAGAGACCGCTTTCCCATGAATCAATTCAATCTTGAGCTTGTCAAAATGGTTTCGGTCTTTGCGCAAATAAGTGCCTGACTCTGGAATATTGCCCATTAGCAAATACGGAATCGCCATGCGAGAATACGGCGGCGCATCCTCAGAACCAATCATCACAATATGATCGTGTGGAGCACGTTTACGTATGATTTCTGCCGCAATAACGCCCGCAGGTCCATTACCTAAGATGACATGCTTCATATTTGAATGCTCAAAGCCCCAAACGCTTCAGCGTTTCAGCACTGGGTCGACCCTCAGCATCCCATCCCCGTACCTGGTAATACTCTGGAAGCATTTTGTCCAGACCGCTCACCACACCTTTACCTGGCCCCGTTTTGGCAGCCTCCGTCATTAATCGCTTGGGTAACTTGTCATCTTTATTGGTGAAGCCAGCGCGATTATTGAAGTCTCGTTCCATATTCCAGATGCGCTCGCCAATAGTGGTTAAATTTTCGACGGTAAATTCATCGCCACAAGCAGCCTGCAGTTGTGGAGCCACATCAGCGAGAGTCCAAGCAAAGCTAGTAAAAATGCAAATTCCCGCTGAGTCAAAAGCTGCAGTAGCGTCCTGGAATGCCTTCACCAATTCAGGTTTGCCTTGAGTCTCGGAAGGCTCAGTCTTTACTGGAATACCCAGCACCTCGGAAGCAATCGTGTATCCCCGCAAATGGCAAGCACCGCGATTTGAAGTTGCGTAAGCCAACCCAATCCCTTGAATCACACGACCGTCATAAGCAGGAAATTCTTGACCCTTCACACTCATAGAGAGATCTGGATAACCATACTTTTTGGTTAAGCGTGCAGAACCGAGTCCTATCTCCTTACCAAATCCCGTCCCTTCGGATGTGATTTCGGCTAAGTAACAAAGCGCTTTAGCAGACCCAAATGGAGCCTCAATACCGATTTGCTCCTTAGTTAAAACGCCCATTTCATACAACTCCATCACAGCGCCCACAGTAGCACCGAAAGAAATCGGATCTAAACCCTGTTCGTTACATAATTGATTGGCGTATTGCAATGCCTCTAAATCATTGACACCGTTAGCTGCACCTAAAGCCCATGCGGCTTCATACTCAAGGCCACCTGAAGCATGCATATGTTGAGGTTTATTCTCAATTGAAAAGTGAGTGTCATCGATTTTTGAAATACGGCCGCAAGCAATGGTGCATGCAAAACAAGCTTGATTTGTAACAAGGTGGGCTTTGCCATCAGTTTCACGAGGAGCTGCCATAGCCTCAGCAGAAATATCTTTCGCGCCCTCAAACTGCACATCCTGATGATTGCGAGTAGGGAGAGCGCCGACTTCATTAATCACATTCATCAACACTTGTGTGCCATAAGTAGGAAGTCCCTGACCAGTAACTGCATGACCAGCCAGCACGGCCTTGCCAGCCGCAACCGCCTCCATGAATGCCTTAGGGTTTTTTAGATTGCCAACCCCTTTGGTGCCACGCACTGCAACAGCTTTTAAATTCTTGCTACCCATTACTGCGCCAACACCTGAGCGTCCAGCCGCACGGTGCAAGTCATTAACAATAGCTGCGTACAAAACTTGATTCTCTCCAGCGCGCCCAATACAGGAAACGCGAATTTGGGGATCCTGATGCTTCATTTTGATAGCGGGTTCAGTTTCCCAAACTGACCTACCCCACAAATCAGAAGCATCAATCAATTCCGCCTTATCGTTTTCAATATAAAGATAAACGGGTTTGGGTGATTTACCTTCAAAGATCACCATATCCCATCCAGCCATCTTGAGTTCCGCCCCCCAATAACCACCGGAGTTTGAGCATGCTATCGCTCCCGTCAATGGACCTTTAGTAACGACGGTATAACGACCACCAGTAGATGCTGTTGTTCCAGTCAGAGGCCCCGTAGCCCAAATAATCTTATTTTCTTGTGACAGTGGATCAATCTTTGGATCCACTTCTTCTACAAAATATTTTGATGCCAAACCACGTGATCCCAAATATGCTTTAGCCCATTCCATATTTAGAGGTTCGGATTGGCAAGTGCCCTTGCTTAAATTAACGCGGAGTAATTTTCCAGCCCATGACATGATATTTTTTCCTATACTTTTTAGTTAGCGCTATCTTGATTGCCGAGTTTGTCTGCCCATTCGCGCATCCTGTCTAAACCAGTCCAATCAGCATCTACATATGTGATTGCTTGAGTTGGGCAAGCGGTTGCGCAAGCTGGGTCGCCTCCACACAAGTCACACTTTTGAACTTTCCCCGTATCTTGAACGTAATTAATCGTTCCAAATGGGCAAGAAATAGTACAAACCTTACATCCAACGCAAGTATCTTCGGAAACTACCTTAGCACCAGTAACCAAATCCACCCGAATGGCGTCAACCGGACAAGCCTGAAGACACCAAGCCTCGTCGCATTGTGTGCAGGTATAGGGCACTTTTTTGCCAGTCTTATGGAACTCAAAAACCTTAATCCGGGACTTTGAGGTATTGAAAACTCCATAGTTCTCATAACTACAGGCCATCTCACACTGAAGGCACCCGGTACATTTGTCCGCATTAATGAGCAGCGACTTTTGCATAACGATTCCTTTGGCTGATAAATGCAATTCTTTGCATATTAGACTCATAATCATCGAAATTTATAGAGCTCGGTAGCTAGGGAAACCCCTGAATTGAGTTTCGTAAAGCCAAAAGAAATAGGGGCTTATGAGCCCCTATTGGATCTATTAAGTTAAAGCCGCAGTTAAGCTAATGCGCCGCAGCAGTTCTTATACTTTTTGCCGCTACCACAGGGGCAAGGATCATTGCGCCCCACCTTTGGTCCAGTGCGCAGGGGTGCAGGCTGAATATCGATAGCAGCGCCGCGGTCACCTGTTGAGCCAGCAACCTCTCTATCGGGGTCGGCATGCTGATACTGAACATCTGAAAGATTAGCTAAATCATCATTCATAGATTCAGAAGCTTGATCCAATTCATTAGCGCTGCGAATCTGCACAGTCATAATGCTTTTTACAACATCATTTTTAATGACGTTGAGCAACTCACCGTACAACTCAAATGCTTCGCGACGATATTCTTGCTTAGGATCTTTCTGAGCATAACCCCTTAGATGAATACCTTGACGCAAATGATCTAGGGCGGCCAAGTGCTCACGCCAATGACTATCTAAGCTATACAACAAGACGGAACGCTCAAATCCAGCAAAAGATTCGCGCCCTGAAAGCTCAACTTTTGCATCATAGGCATCTTTAGCGGCTTGCAATACTCGCTCAACAATTTCCGCATCATCAACGGTTTCGGCGCTCTCAACCCAATTGCGCAAATCAATCGTAAGACCCCATTCATTCGCGAGAACGTTTTCTAGCCCAGCTAAATCCCACTGCTCCTCCATCGACTCCAAGGGAACATAAATGGAGCAAACTGAGCGCAAAACATCTTCGCGCAAATTAGCAATTAATTCACCAATATCTGCGCTTTCGAGAACTTCATTTCTTAAGCGATATGTTTCTTTGCGCTGGTCATTAGCAACGTTGTCATACTCAAGCAACTGCTTACGAATATCAAAGTTACGACCTTCAACCTTGCGCTGCGCGGATTCAATGGAACGAGTTACCATGCCAGCTTCAATCGGCTCTCCATCAGGCATCTTCAAGCGTTCCATAACGGCACGCAAACGATCGCCAGCAAATATGCGCAACAGTGGATCATCTAATGAAAGATAGAAACGGGATGAACCAGGGTCGCCTTGACGACCAGATCTTCCTCTAAGCTGATTATCAATACGACGGCTCTCATGGCGTTCAGTACCAATAATATGCAAGCCACCGGCAGCCAAGACTTGATCATGAATACCTTGCCACTCGTCTTGCAACTGCTTAATCTTGTTTGCTTTTTCCGCTTCTGAAAGCGAACTATCAGCTTCAATCAATGCAGATTGCTTGCCCACATTGCCACCCAGCACAATATCCGTGCCACGGCCCGCCATATTGGTAGCAATCGTGATCATTTTTGGGCGACCCGCTTGCGCAATAATTTCCGCTTCCCGGGCATGCTGCTTCGCGTTTAAAACCTGGTGCGGCAACTTACGTTGATCCAACAATTGAGCAATCAACTCAGAATTTTCAATTGAAGTTGTGCCTACCAATACCGGCTGGCCACGCTCATAACAATCTTGAATATCTTTAATGACAGCATCGTAACGCTCGCGAGAAGATTTATAGATCTGATCTTGCTTATCTTTTCGCTGGCTAATACGATTTGGCGGGATCACAACTGTTTCTAAGTTGTAGATTTCCTTAAACTCGTAAGCCTCTGTATCGGCAGTACCAGTCATACCGGCTAACTTGCCATACATACGGAAATAATTCTGGAAGGTGATCGTAGCTAAAGTTTGATTCTCATTCTGAATCTGTACACCTTCTTTAGCCTCAACGGCTTGATGCAATCCATCAGACCAACGACGACCTTGCATCAATCGGCCAGTAAATTCATCAACGATGATCACTTCGCCATTTTGCACAACATAATGCTGATCACGGTGATACAAAGAGTGAGCACGCAAGGCTGCATATACGTGATGCATCAATGTAATGTTTTGAGGTGCATAGAGTGAGTCGCCATCATTGAGCGCTCCTAGCTGAACCAATACTGCCTCAGCCTTATCGTGACCCCGCTCGGTCAAATAAACCTGCTGGGATTTCTCATCCACCCAATAGTCACCGGGTTTTTCAACGCCTGTACCATCAGCTTTCTCTTCGCCAATTTGACGCTCTAAATGAGCTGGCAATGCATTAATCTTGACGTATAAATCAGTGTGGTCTTCTGCTTGACCAGAAATAATTAATGGCGTGCGAGCTTCGTCAATCAAAATTGAGTCGACTTCGTCAACAATCGCGTAAGCCAAACCCCTCTGTACGCGCTGGCCCAAATCTTGAACCATGTTGTCACGCAAATAATCAAAACCAAATTCGTTATTGGTTCCGTAAGTGATATCGGCAGCATATGCAGCTTGCTTGGTGGAATGATCCATTTGGGATAAGTTCACACCAACTGTCATTCCCAAGAAGTTGTACAACTTAGACATCCACTCAGCATCACGCTGAGCTAAATAATCATTTACCGTAACAACATGCACACCTTTGCCAGTTAGTGCATTCAAATACACTGGGAGAGTGGCAGTTAAGGTCTTGCCTTCGCCAGTACCCATCTCGGCAATTTTTCCTTGATGCAAAGCTAGGCCGCCCAAAAGCTGAGCATCGAAATGGCGCATTTTCATTACACGCGTGCTGGCCTCGCGAACTACCGCAAACGCTTCTGCCGCGATGTCATCTAGAGATTCTCCAGCAGCCAGACGGGATTTGAATTCCGCAGTTTTTGCGGAAAGAGCAGCATCATCCAAAGATTGCAGGCTAGCCTCAAAAGCGCCGACCTTGGCAACAACTTTGCGATACTGTTTTAAGAGGCGGTCGTTACGACTGCCGACCAGGGTTTTAAGAAGACCGATTACCATGGGATATTGAAGAAAATTAAGTCCTTGAGTTTATCACCCGCAACCCCATTTTTTATGAACTTTAGCCCTAAACCCTCTCGCAAGCATACGGCTCACGACTGGATGGAATACCTACGTGAATCAGATGGTCTCGGAGGTATTTTGGCTAAAACCGAGGACCTAGCAAAACTAAAAATCACTATTCATGGCGCCTTAACAAAGCTAGAAATGGGTCACTTAAGCTCAAAAATTGAGGCTGGCTGGCGTTCGGGCGCACAAGATGAACTCTTTTTACTCGTTAACAGTGCCGCTATTGCAAGTCGGCTTCAGCAAATTTTACCTAGCCTAATCAATGAGTTAGCTAGATCTGGGGTATCCTGCAAGGCCATTAAAGTCAGGGTAAAGCCAGCGCCACCGGCTTGGGAAGTTAAACCTCGCCTAGATACGCAACGCGATAGGCCCAGAGGCCTTAATGATGTCGCCAAAAAATCATGGGAGTTGCTACTTGAGAGATTGGGGCCTGACTCAGGATTGCGCTCCTCCATCGAGAAGCTACTAAAAAACAAGCCGAAATAAGGAATGCCCCTAGAAAAATAGGGGCTGGCTTTCCTGGGAATAGGCTCCAGGCGCCTTATTTTCCGCAAAAGTGCTGATTTCGTAGGAACTTGGGTCTTCCAATAGCTTACGTAATAGGGCGTTATTCAAGGCATGACCAGATTTTTCCGCAACATAGGCGCCAACAATTGGATGACCGATCAAATACAGATCGCCAATAGCATCCAAAATTTTGTGGCGCACAAATTCATCTTCATAACGAAGTTCTTCGTTATTCAAAATACGGTGCTCATCCAAAACAATCGCATTGTCTAAGCTTCCACCACGCGCCAAGCCCATCTCACGCAAAGCCTCTACTTCATGAGCAAAACCAAAAGTGCGTGCGCGACCAATTTCACTGCGATAGGCATGTTCTGCGAAATCAACAATAAAGCGTTGACCCGTTTTATCTACCGCAGGATGTTTAAAGTCAATTGTGAAATCCAGCTTGAAGCCAAAAAAAGGCTCAAGGCGTGCTAGCTTATCGCCATCTTTTGCTTCAATTGGTTTTTTAATCACCAGAAATTGTCTTGGTGCATCTTGCTCCGCTATGCCAGCTGATTCCATCAAGAACAAAAATGATGCTGCACTGCCATCCATGATGGGAACTTCTTCACCATCTAATTCAATTAACAGGTTATCAAGACCAAGTCCGGCACACGCTGAAAGCAAATGCTCCACAGTTGAAACACGAACACCATCCTTTTGAATAACAGAAGCCAATCTGGTATCGCATACAGCTAAAGCTGTCGCAGGCACAACAGATTGCTCAGGCGTATCCACTCGAACAAACTGAACCCCTGAATTTACTGGCGCAGGCTTGATAGAAATCGTCACCTTGCGGCCAGAGTGCAAGCCAATCCCCACGGTTTTTACCGGAGTGGCGATAGTGCGTTGCTTCATCATATGTGGGTATCTAAATTCAGGGGATATTCGTTAGTAAATTCTGATTACAGTTTTTTCAAAATAGAAGCTGCATCACTTACTTCAAACTTGCCAGGAGCTTCGCGATCAAGTGACTTCACAACGCCGTCTTCAATAATCATGGCATAACGGTCAGATCGCACACCAAATCCACGAGCAGTTAAATCCAACTCTAATCCAAGCTTTTTGGTGAACTCAGCACTGCCATCACCGAGCATACGAATCTTCTTGCCTACTTTTTGATCGCGTCCCCATGCACCCATCACAAATGGATCATTTACAGAAACACACCAAATCTCATCAACACCTTTAGCCTTGATTGCATCAAAGTGCTCAACATATCCAGGCACATGCTTAGCAGAGCAAGTTGGCGTAAAAGCACCTGGCAATGCGAAGAGTACTATCTTTTTACCGGCAGCTAATTTCTCAACTTCAAAGGCATTTGGCCCCAAGGAGCAGCCCTCGGTCTCTTCATTCATAAATTCATAAAGAGTAGCGTTCGGTAATTTTTGTCCAACAGCAATCATGACATCTCCAATAAATAATTGTTAGTAAGCATGCCAACGCAAGCGCGGGATTCGTCGTCCGGAGGGGCGCCGCGCTGGCATTTTGCAATTACCTATTGTATTAAGCAGTCAATTAATCTGCTTGCTTACGCAAAAAGGCTGGGATTTCATAGTAATCAGCCCCTTTGTCCAACATGGATTTAGCTTGCGGAGAGCTATCTGCACCTAATGTAGGCGCAGGAGTCGCTTCACGAGAGCTACGAAAAACGCGTGGTAAATCATATTGACTGTAATCAACCCCAGTACTTGCTGGCTGAGCTGCGATTGCTGGAGCACTACCAACACCAGTCATTGCCAAACCTGCGCTAGTTCCCAATGCAGAATCCATGCTTACCTTGCTCATTGCAGCAGATGGGCTTGCAGGGGCAAAACTATTGAGATCAGCCATTGTTGGCATTGCATCGTGAGTACCAGTAGCTTGTCTCCAAACTACTTCAGGCTGGTTATTTTTACGGGCTTGAGGATTATTCAAACCAGTAGCAACTACAGTCACACGTAAGGCATCGCCTAAGCTCTCGTCATATACGGTACCGAAGATCACTGTTGCATCATCTGCAGCGTAGCCGCGAATCGCAGCCATTACTTCACGAGTCTCAGACAACTTCAATGAACGGCTAGCAGTAATGTTGACCAATACACCGCGTGCACCTGAAAGATCAACACCCTCTAACAATGGTGATGCCACCGCAGCTTCAGCAGCCAAGCGTGCACGATCCATACCAGAAACAGTGGCAGTTCCCATCATGGCTTTGCCTTGCTCGCCCATAACTGTCTTAACGTCTTCAAAGTCAACGTTAATCAAACCTTGAACATTAATGATCTCTGCGATGCCTGAAACCGCGTTATGCAATACGTCATCAGCACAAGCAAATGCTTTGTCGAACTCAGCATCTTCACCCATTACTTCAAAGAGTTTTTCATTGAGTACAACAATAAGCGAATCTACATATGACTCGAGCTCTGCAGCACCGTTCTCAGCAACCTTCAAACGCTTCACGCCCTCAAAATCAAATGGCTTACTGATCACACCAACAGTGAGAATGCCCATTTCTTTTGCCACTTGAGCAACGATCGGAGCTGCACCAGTTCCAGTGCCGCCACCCATACCAGCAGTGATGAACACCATATGTGCACCTTGCAAGGTATCAGCAATACGTGCACGCGCCTCTTCAGCAGATGCAGCACCGATCTCTGGTTTAGCCCCGGCACCCAATCCGCTAGAGCCCAGTTGCAAATTCACAGATGCCTCAGAACGCTGTAAAGCGCCAGCATCGGTGTTCATGCAAATAAACTCTACGCCGTTTACTCCACGACGGATCATGTGCTGAACAGCATTTCCACCAGCGCCACCAACTCCAACCACTTTAATAATGGTTTTGCCAGCTGTCTCTTGATCTAACATTTCAAATTCCATATACCCTCCTAGGTAAAAACGTACTACATTGACGACGACGAAAAAAACTTAAAAATTTCCTGCAAACCATTCCTTCATGCGCGAGATCACACCCTGCAACGCGCCTGACTGAGAAACACGACGGCCACGCAATAGCTGCGCCTGGCCTTCCATCAATAAACCAATGCTGGTGGCATATCTAGGACTACGCAGCACTTCATGTAAGTGCCCACGGTATTCAGGCGTACCAATCCGAGCTGGCCGCAAGAAGACTTGTTCAGCCAACTCAACCATGCCTGGCATTAGCGCAGTACCACCTGTTAAAACAATTCCCGAGGAAACCATGTCTTCATAACCGGAGTCACGCACAACACCTCTTACCAGCGTAAATAACTCCTCAACACGCGGCTCTATGACTGCCGCTAAAGCCTGTTTTGACATTGGACGTGGATCGCGATCACCAACACCAGGCACATCAATCATGGCAGTTGGATCGGCCATCTCTTGACGCGCAATGCCGTGCGCAATCTTTAAATCTTCCGCATCAATAGTTGGCGTCCGCAATGCCATCGCAATGTCATTGGTAATTTGATCGCCTGCAATTGGAATCACTGCGGTGTGACGAATAGAGCCTTGGCAATAAATCGCGATATCGGTAGTTCCGCCACCAATATCGACCAGCACCACGCCCAACTCTTTTTCATCCTCAGTAAGCACTGCTAAGCTTGAAGCTAAAGGCTGCAAAATAAGATCGTTCACCTCAAGACCACAGCGACGCACGCACTTCACAATATTTTGCGCAGCACTGACAGCGCCAGTAACGATATGCACCTTCACCTCTAAACGTAAGCCACTCATGCCAATAGGCTCACGCACATCTTCTTGACCATCAATGATGAATTCTTGAACCAGGATATGCAAAATTTGTTGGTCTGTTGGAATGTTGATCGCCTTTGCAGTCTCAAGAACGCGCTCTACATCGCCGGCACCAACTTCTTTGTCGCGAATAGCAACCATACCGCTGGAATTGAAGCTCACAATATGATTACCAGCGATGCCTGTAAAGACTTGAACAATTTGACGGTCAGCCATGACCTCAGCCTCTTCCAATGCTTTCTGAATAGACTGAACAGTTGCCTCAATATTGACGACAACACCTTTCTTCAATCCTTTCGAAGCGGTTTGACCAACGCCCACTACATTGAATTGGCCATCGGGAGCTAATTCAGCAACCAAGGCAACTACCTTGGATGTTCCGATATCCAAACCAACTAAGATGTCACGATTGTCTTTACTCATTACCATTCCTCATTACTTCAATTTGCTTTTTTGCTATCTACATCATTCTTTTTCGAAGCTGTAGAAGCCAAATGCACCGCAAAACCATTTGCATATCGCAAATCGATGGCATCTACTCGATTTGCCCACCTCTCTTGTACCTGTGGCCAATATTTAAATAAACGCGCTACTCGCTCTTCTGTTAAATTTTTATCAGAGCTTTCTTCGTCACGACCAAACTCAACTTTCATGCCATTCGAAAGCTTGACATGCCAGGCATAACGCTCAGTAAGCGCAAGGCTAGTGACTTCTGCGCCCCACGGCTTAAACCAGTTGTTAGCTTTTTCATAAAGACTCATGACTTCTTTACCCGCATCCGCGGGTCCTGAGAAATCAACTAGACGCACATCTTCACTTACATCTGATACTCGCCCTGCAAAAAGCTCACCATGTGTATTCATTAGCGTGTGGCTATCGACACCGCCCCATGTGCCAAAGGGCTTTTGCTCCTCAATACTAACTACCAATCCATTTGGCCAAACACGACGGACATTGGCATGCCTTACCCATGGCATGCTTTCAAAACCCCGCTTCACATCCTCTAATCGGACACTAAAGAAATTACCCTGCACAGTTTCTAAAACTTGCTGTTTTACGATTGGTTTACTGATATGTTTCAGAGTTTGACCTGCAACGGGCTCAATTTGAATTTGCTTCAACGCAAATACTGGACGCTGACTTAACCAAACCAAAACGCCAACAACTAACATCACTACAAAGCAACGCATCAAGAAGCGACTCAGCTTCTCCATGCGCTCTGAATGATTCCAGAGTGGAGCTAGCAACATGGAGAAAATTTCACCGAAGCGATCCATGAAGTTACTCATGCGTGAATACCCTCTTTTTGCTCCACGGTTTGGGACAACAACCATAAAACCAGATCCGCATATTCAATACCAGCAGCCTTAGCTGCCATAGGCACTAAAGAATGAGAGGTCATACCTGGGGAGGTATTCATCTCCAGTAAATAAGGTTTTCCAGTCTTTTGATCCAACATCACGTCAGCTCGCCCCCAAGTGCGGCAACCTAACGCCTTATACGCAGCCAAGGCTAGATCTTGAACCGCCGCATTTACCTCGGGCGCAAGTCCTGTTGGACATAAATATTTGGTTTCATTTGAGAAATACTTATTGTGAAAATCGTAATTCGCTTGTGGCGGAACAATTTTGATCACCGGTAAAGCTTCGGCTGTTTTACCGTGACCAACTAAGGGGCAAGTTAATTCATCGCCAATGATGCAAGTCTCTGCAATTACTTTTTTATCTAAACCAGCCGCAAGTTTGTATGCAGCAGGCAATTCTTCAACAGATTTAACCTTTGTTAAACCTAAGGAAGAACCTTCATTGGCTGGCTTCACAATGAGAGGCAAACCAAGATGCTTGACGACTGCATTCCAGTCGCTATCAGCCGTTAATTCCTGATACTCGGGAGTAGCGAGGCCATTACTAATCCAGACTTGTTTGGTAACAATCTTATCGATGGCTAACGCCGATGCTAATACGCCGCTACCGGTGTACGGCAAACCTAACAACTCCAATAAACCTTGAATGGTTCCATCTTCACCAAATCGGCCGTGCAAAGAAATAAATACCCGATCAAAGTTTTCTTTGGCCAATTCGGTGGGGCAGCGTAAGCCTGTGTCAAAGGCATGGGCATCAACCCCTTTTGAGCGCAGGGCTTCTAAAACACCATTGCCAGACATGAGGGAAATCTCTCGCTCGCCGGACTTTCCACCCAACAACACGCCGACACGACCTAAGGATTTAATATCCAAACCAGTCAAGCGAGCTTTAACGCGATCACCCCAAGAATTCACATTAGCGTTCAACTCAGACATGCTTTGCCTCCGATAAGGTATGTGGCAAAGCAGAAATAGATCCCGCACCCATGGTGATTAATACATCCCCATCTTTTAAAACCTGACTCAATTTTTCTGGCATCTCCGCAATATTTGTTGCGTAAGCAACCGCACTCGCATTTAGTAAAGCTTTTGAATTCTTATCGTCCGCAATGGCGGCTTTCATGAGGCTCTTGCCATCAGCCCCAGGGATCTTTGCCTCACCCGCTGGATAAACATCAGTTAGCACCAAAGCATCAAAACTTCTGAGAACCTGCACGAATTCGCCAAAGCAATCGCGCGTTCTAGTAAAGCGATGGGGTTGGAATGCGAGTACCAAACGACGATCTGGATAAGCGCCTCTAGCCGCCGCCAAAGTTGCCGCCATCTCCACCGGGTGATGACCGTAGTCATCAATCAATGTAAAGCTACCGCCAGATGCTAATGAGATCTCACCATAGCGCTGAAAGCGACGACCCACACCACCAAACTCTGAAAGAGCTTTTGTAATTGCCTCGTCGCCAACACCAAGCTCTGTTGCTATCCCAATAGCAGCCAAGGCATTACGCACGTTATGCAATCCCGGTAAGTTCAGCGTGACTTCTAGAGGGCCAGGTTTATTACCATGGCGACGCACAGTGCGACGATCGACCGTGAAATGCATGCGCGTGCCATCAGCACGAACATTACTAGCGCGAATATCCGCATCATCAGATAAGCCATATCGCAGCACTGGCTGAGATACAAACGGAATGATGTCACGCACATTAGCATCATCAATACAAAGTACTGCGACGCCATAAAACGGCATACGTTGGATAAATTGAACAAATGCCTGTTTCAAGCGCGCCATATCGTGCTGGTATGTATCCATGTGGTCTGCATCGATATTGGTAACTACTTCCATTGCCGGAAATAATTGCAAGAAGGAAGCGTCTGATTCGTCTGCTTCAACCACAATAAAATCGCCACGCCCAAGGCGAGCGTTTGCACCAGCGGAATTGAGTTTTCCACCAATCACAAACGTTGGATCAAGACCACCTTCCGCCAAAACAGATGCAACCAAACTAGTAGTAGTTGTTTTGCCATGCGTACCGGCAATAGCAATACCTTGTTTAAGTCGCATTAACTCACCCAACATGACTGCGCGCTGTATTACTGGAATTTTTGCCGCGCGAGCAGCCAACACCTCTGGATTATTGCCAGCAACTGCGGTTGAAATCACAACTGCTTCAGCGGTACCAATATTTTTAGGGTCATGTCCAATATGAATAACTGCGCCCAGATCTCTTAAGCGTTTAGTTACGGCACCATCGGCTAAATCTGAACCTGAAACCTGGTAACCCAAATTAAGAAGTACTTCGGCAATGCCGCTCATGCCGGCACCGCCAATACCAATAAAGTGAATTTGCTGAACGATATGCTTCATATACCCACCCCGGCACAATCTGCGCACACCTGAGCTACTCGCTGAGTAGCGTGCGGTTTCGCTAAAGCGTGAGCACGCAAAGCCATTTTCTTTAAGTCTTCACGATTCATATTTTGAATCATTGATGCCAAATCTTGTGGATTGAGATATTGCTGTGGCAATAAAACTGCCGCATCTGCATTCGATAAAAATTGGGCGTTTGCTGTTTGATGATCATCAATTGCAAATGGAAAAGGGATCAAGCAAGACGCTACCCCACAAGCCGCTATTTCAGATACGGTCATGGCACCAGAACGACAAATCACCAGATCCGCCTGAGAATAGGCTGCGGGCATATCGTCAATAAAGGGGCGGATATCTGCAGTGACGCCTAAGTCAGCATAGCGTTTTTGTAAATCAGCAAGATGCTTATCACCAGCCTGATGAATCACTCGAGGACGCGACTCTTCAGGGATTAATGCCAACGCAGCAGGAATATTTTCATTTAAAGCGGCTGCGCCTAAGCTACCCCCCACCACCAAAATTGAAAGCGGTCCTTGACGCTGCTCATATCGTTCTGCCGGAGCATGCATGTGATCAAACTCTTCCCGAATTGGATTGCCTACCCACTCGGCGCCTGCCATGGTGTTGGGAAATCCAGTTAAGGTGCGCATAGCTATTTTGCTCAGCGCAAGATTGGCGCTACCCGCCACTGAATTTGCTTCATGCAACACCAATGGTCGCTTCAATAACCTAGAAACTAGACCTCCAGGGAAGGTAATGTAGCCACCCATTCCCAACATAACATTGGGCTTTACGCGACGTATGATTTTCCAACTTTGCATACAAGCGCGTATGAGATTTATCGGGAGCATCAGCTTGGCCTTCAACCCCTTGCCGCGAAGGCCACCAAACTCGACAGACTCAAATGGAAAATCGCAAGACTTCACAAGGCGGTACTCCATGCCCGCTGGATTACCTAACCAAGAGACATTCCAACCGCAAATCCGCAAATATTCAGCGACAGCAAGCCCCGGGAAAATATGCCCGCCAGTACCACCGGCCATCACTAAAATTGAGGGTTTTGTCAAAGCTTCCCTCCGCGCATGAGAATGCGATTTTCAAAATCGATCCGCAACAACATTGCTATGGCGACTGCGTTCATCAAAATTCCAGAGCCGCCATAACTCACTAATGGCAATGTCAAACCCTTGGTAGGTAAGAGACCAAGGTTCACACCCATATTGATGAAGGCCTGCCAACCAATCCAAATAGCCACACCTTTAGCCGCAAGTCCTGCGAAGCTACGATCAAGCTGCAATGCCGTGCGACCAATTAAGAAGGCGCGACGCACGATCCAGTAGAACAAAAAGATCATGACTACTACACCAACAAAACCCAACTCTTCGCCAATTACCGCCATGATGAAATCGGTATGGGCTTCTGGCAAGTAATGCAATTTTTCTACACTACCACCTAAACCAGTCCCAAACCATTCGCCACGACCAAACGCCATCAAGGAATGTGTTAACTGGTAGCCTTTATTAGCGGCGTTATCGACTTGCCATGGATCCATAAACGCCAACATACGTCCACGACGAAATGGAGAAAGCGCAATCATCGTTGCACCACTCATAAGGCCGACTGCAATTAACCCGCCAAATAATTTGGCATTAATACCACCCAGGAAAAGAATTCCGAATGCAATTAAAGCAACCACTACAAACGCACCCATATCAGGCTCTGCCATCAAGAGGCCGCCAACCAGAGCAACCGCGATACCCATGGGCAACATACCCTTCACAAAAGAATGGAGATATTCTTGTCGTTGCACGGTATAGCTCGCGGCAAAAATAACAGCGGCAAACTTCATTAACTCAGAGGGCTGAAAGTTCATCAAGCCCAAAGGAATCCAGCGTTTAGCGCCGTTCACACCCTTACCAACACCAGGAATCAAAACAGCAATCAGCAGCAAAACAGTAAAACCAAAAATGACCGGTGAATAGCGATCCCATACTTTTGTAGGGATCTTAAAAACCCAGATACCGACACCAATTGCAATCGCCAAAGAAATCATGTGGCGAATCAAGAAAAAGTTGCTACTGTAATTTGCGTACTTAGGACCATCGGCCAATGTAATTGAGGCGGAATACACCATTACCAAGCCAATTAACATAAGAGACAAAACAGCCCAAACCAATAGCTGGTCGTAATCCATCATGCGCGAGCGAGTTTGCTCTACGCCAGACACCGCATCACGCAAGCCAGTGCGGAAATTGTCAATTCCACCTCTGGAAAAATTCCAGAAGCGATTTAAACCAAGGCGATTTTCAGGAAAAAATTTCTCTTTTAAGTTCATACCTGAACTCCTTCAAATTGCATACCTAACTCTTCAACTTCCGCAGCAAATACTTGAGCGCGCTCTTTATAGTCTTTAAATTGATCCAGGCTTGCACATGCTGGAGAAAGCAATACCAAGTCGCCCGATACCGCCTGTGCAGCAGCTGCCTGAACCGCGGACTTTAAGTCACCGCAGTTTGTGCTTTGAATTCCCGAGCCAAGAGCCTCGCCAATCGCAGCGCCATCTTTACCAATTAAGAAAGCGCCCTTAACAAAACGTAGTGCGGGCTCACGAAGTGGACTAAAGTCTTGACCCTTACCTTCGCCACCGGCAATCAACCAAATACGCTTGCCTGACTCATTACCACCCAAGCCATTTAATGCGGCAACAGTCGCGCCCACATTGGTACCTTTACTGTCATCCACATATTCAACATCTTTAACAATGGCAATACTTTGCACACGATGAGGCTCGCCGTGATAATCACGCAAACCATGCAAAAGCACATTCATTGGCAAATTAGCAGCGCGCGCTAAAGCAAGAGCGGCTAGCGCATTCAATGCGTTATGTCGACCACGAATTCTCAGGGCATCCGCCGGAATCAAGCGCTTGAGACGCAATGGCTCATCTTCCTCAACAGCGGCTGATTTACGACGACGCTTAGGTTTAGGCTCAACATCTTCATCTACTTCAGCCCATACCAACCAATCAATGCCGCCTGCACGTAAATCATGCTCAATACCAACAGCACCTTGCTCATCTGGACGGTTAGAACCAAAAGTCACAACTGACCTCTCCGCTTTTTGCTCTTCAGAAAGCAAGCCCATCACAAGCACATCGTCGCGATTCAAAATACAAATCGTATCTTCGCCAAATATTTTTGCTTTTGCTTCTGCATAAGCCTGCAGATCACCATGCCAATCCAAATGATCTTGCGTGATATTGAGAACGGTTGCCGCAGTAGCATTAAAGGTATGCGTATACACGAGCTGAAAACTTGATAACTCTAAGACCCAAACATCCGGCATATTTTCAATTTGATCGGCCAGATCTAAGCAAGTCATCAGCTTTTCTAGCGCGGCAGGACTAATATTTCCCGCAACCGCCACCTTCTTACCAGCGCGCTCACACAATTGACCGGTTAGTGCAGTAGTGGTTGTTTTGCCATTAGTCCCGGTAATAGCTAGTATCGCAGTGGCGTAGCTGGATTCTTGTGTTTGAGCCATGCGACTCAAAGCTGAGATTGCGCGAGCGAAAAATTCAATCTCACTCCAAACATCAATTTGTGCCTGATCAGCCTTTTCCAAGAACGATTTAGTTGGCTCTTGTAATGGCGATAGGCCAGGGCTAATACCAATAACATCAATATTCCTCAGCAATTCATCGCCAAGGGGACCAAAGCAAATATCCTTTAGTCCAGCAATTTTTAATTCTTCCAACCAAGCATTTTGACGATCCGAGAATGTTGATTGGTCACGCGTATCGGCCAACCGCACCTGTGCACCATTTCTTAGACACCACTTCGCCATAGCGACACCAGACTCACCTAACCCCAAGATGAGGAATCGATGTGGCGCTTGATAGCCTTCATTTGCCATGAAAGCTGAATTTGCAAAGGTGTTTTCTAGAGTCAGCATATTTACTTTTGAATTACCTTAACTTCAAGCTAGACAAACCAACTAACACCAAAAGAATGGTGATAATCCAGAAACGCACAACCACCTGCGTTTCTTTCCAACCACCCAATTCAAAGTGGTGATGTAAAGGGGCCATTCGGAAAATACGGCGACCCTCGCCAAAATGCTTCTTGGTAAACTTAAACCAAACCACTTGAAGCATCACCGAAACTGTTTCGGCAACAAAAATTCCGCCCATCACAAACAGCACAATCTCTTGACGCACAATGACCGCAATCGTGCCTAGCGCACCACCTAAAGCAAGTGCGCCGACATCCCCCATAAATACTTGTGCTGGGTGGGTGTTGTACCAAAGGAATGCGAGACCAGCGCCACCCATAGCACCGCAGAAAATCATCAACTCACCAGCGCCCGGAATATATGGGAAAAGCAAATATTTTGCGTAAATCGCATTACCCATCACATATGCAAAAGCTCCCAGAGCAGCGCCCACCAAAATAACTGGCATGATTACCAAGCCATCTAAGCCATCGGTCAGATTTACAGCATTACTACTGCCAACAATCACTAAATAACTCAAAATGATGAAACCCATCATGCCTAATGGATAGCTAATCTCTTTTACAAACGGAATAAGTAAATTAGTCTTTGCTGGAAGATCTAAGGCGAATCCACTTCTTAGCCACTCATAAAATAACTGAAGCACTTTTAGGTTATTCACTTCGGAAACGGAGAACGCTAAATAGATTGCCGCAAACAAACCAATCAAGGTTTGCCAGAAGAACTTCTCTTTTGACGCCATTCCCTTAGGATCTTTGTAAACCACCTTACGGTAGTCATCTACCCAACCAACCAAGCCAAAACCAAAGGTAACGATCATCACAATCCAAATAAATCGATTGCTAAGATCGGCCCACAACATGCATGAAACAAAAATGCCGATCAAAATCAATACGCCACCCATTGTTGGCGTGCCAGATTTAACCAGATGGGTTTGCGGACCATCTGTTCGAACCGCTTGACCCATCTTTAATGCGGCCAATTTGCGGATTACCCAAGGACCCGCAGCCAAACCAATTAACAAAGCGGTAGCCGTGGCCATCACCGCTCTAAAGGTAATGTAGTTAAAGACACGGAAAAATCCGAAATCATCTTGCAGCCATTGGGCTAGGATCAAGAGCATGTTTTAGCCTCCTCTAACAAGGCCTGCACTACACGCTCCATGCGCATAAACCGTGAACCTTTAACCAAAATATTTAAATGCTGATTGC
>CAZHWF010000018.1:0-23113 GCA_964536365.1 uncultured Polynucleobacter sp. | reverse complement strand
GGGAGGTGAGTGTCTTTAAGCGCTAGGGTATTTAATTAGTTTCGAACCTTGCAATGATACCATTTCTGCTCGTAAACCCTTGAATCCCCTATCAAATGGGGTTTAGACAGAAAGGAGCCTCCCCAGCCATAAGGCTGAGGTGGGCATTTTTCAAAAATGAGGTGGATTTAAGCTTTAGCGCTTTGCTCGATGATGGTCTTAATTTGCGCCAAAACAGTCTGGTCATCCATGGTGCTAATGTCACCAGGATCACGCCCTTCGGCAACCGCCTGCAACGCTCGACGTACAATTTTGCCTGAGCGAGTCTTCGGTAATGCGGAAACAACATAAACACGCCCCGGCCTTGCAATGGCACCAAGAGTGCTATCAACCGTCTTCATGCACTCAGCTTCCAATGTAGCCGTATTGGATGAATCCTTTGGAATCACAAAAGCAATAGCTGCCTGGCCTTTCAATTTGTCTTCAATACCCACCACTGCAACCTCAGAGATGTTTGGATGGCTAGAAATACTTTCTTCAATTTCCCTTGTGCCAAGGCGATGGCCTGCAACGTTGATCACGTCATCAGTTCGACCCAAAATGAAGAAATAACCATCTTTATCTTTGATACCCCAGTCGAAAGTGGAATAGATTAACTTGCCAGGGATCGTTTCCCAGTATGTGCTGATAAAGCGCTTGTCGTCACCCCAAACGGTTTGCATGCAACCCGGAGGCAATGGGCCTTCGATAGCAATAACACCCTTTTGATCCGGACCAAGCTCTTCCGAGGTAGCATCATCCAATAGCTTCATGTTGTAGCCAAAAGATGGCACACCAGGCGAACCAAATTTATGCGGCATTACTTCGACACCCCGCTGAATAGCCAACATGGGCCATCCAGTTTCTGTTTGCCAGTAGTTATCGACGATAGGCTTATTGATTGCGCCATGAATCCAGCTAGCAGTAGGCTCATCCAAAGGCTCACCAGCCAAAAACAAGGCGCGCAGTTTAGAAAGGTCATGCTTTGTTAGGAAAGCTGGATCTTGTTTTTTCAGAACACGAACCGCTGTTGGTGCAGAGAACATCACTGAAACTTTGTACTTATCAACAAGCTCCCACCAGATACCCGCATCAGGGCGCAAAGGGGTGCCCTCATACATAAGGGTTGCCATGCCAGAAACAACTGGCGCATAAATAATGTAGCTATGACCAACCACCCAACCAATATCGGATGTGCAGAACATAGTTTCACCAGCATTGCCGGTGAAGATGTGTTTCATGGATGCTGCTAACGCAACTGCATATCCACCAGTATCTCGCTGCACACCCTTAGGTTTGCCAGTAGTGCCGGAGGTATACAAAATATAAGAAGGATGTGTTGCATCAACCCACTCAACCGGTACCAAATCATTTAAATGATTTTGACGCTCGCTTGCGTAATCTAAATCACGACCAGCTACCGTTGTGAACTCAGTTAAGCCGCGGTTTACGATCAATACTTTTTCAGGCTTGTACTCCGCCAAAGAGATTGCCTCGTCTAGCAATGGCTTGTATGGCACGGCTTTTCCACCGCGTGCGCCCGCTTCTGCAGTAACAATCAGTTTAGGCCTTGCATCATCAATACGAGAAGCCAAGCTATGCGAGGCAAAGCCGCCGAAAACAACCGAGTGAATTGCACCAATGCGTGCGCAAGCCAACATTGCAAAACAGGCTTCTGCAATCATCGGCATGTAGATAAGAACACGATCGCCCTTCTTAACTCCATTCGCTTTATAGATTGCAGCCATACGATTGACTTCTTCGTATAGCTCTTTAAACGTGTAGGTCTTCTCTTGGTTGGTTTCTGTTGAAACAGCAACCAAGGCGATTTGATCTGGACGATCTTTTAAGTGGCGGTCAACTGCGTTGTAGCAGAGATTAGTTAAGCCACCCTCGAACCATTTTGCAAATGGCGGATTGTTGTAATTGAGAACTTTATCGAATGGCTTTTCCCAGTGAATTAATTGCGCTTGCTCACCCCAAAATCCATCTGGGTCTTTAATTGAGCGTTCGTGATGTGCTTTATAGGACATGGTCAACCTGATTTCTTTTAAAAGTTACTCAAATTACTGGCTCTTACTCACCCCTTTGCTAGCAAGATTGCTGGTTGAGGATGGTGAATTAACATTTTTCGCAGATTTTGCAAGGGCTGTCGATGCGGATTTATGCTGAGACGCAGCCTTTTTTCCTGCAGAATTACCCTTAGAACCACCCTTTTCTGCGGTTTTTACAGTAGTGGCTGGGGCACACTTCTGTGCTTTCGAGCCCTTTCCGCTATTTACACCTTTAGCGGGCTTTGGACATTTTGGTGCTGGGGAAGGCGGCTTTTCCAGACTAAGGCTTGCATTGTCGGCCATTGCAGATGAAACATCGCCCGGTTGTCGACTAGTTTTTGGCACTAACACTGTCGATCCAGCACGAATTCTCATGCCTTTAGGGATGCCGTTAACCTGCCTAAGGGTATCAACATCTACCCCAAGTGTTTTAGCTGCCTGGTCAGCGCTCTCTGTTTTGCTAACTTGCACTGCCGTCCATGATGAGAGCGGCTTGGTGTAGGTCTTCAGGTTACTTTGAAATATTTCCGCATGCGCAAACGGCAACAGAATTTGTTGATTGGCATTACTTAGAATAACTGGTTTATTGAAGGATGGATTCAAACTATGGAATTCATCTTCGGGTATTTCAGCTAACTTGATAACCAAGGCGACATCAATGTCGCTGCCAACATCAACCGCAACAAAATAAGGATGATTTTCGAGCTCAGGGAGAACAATGCCATAAGCCTGGGGATCCAAAACAATCTGCCTATACGCCATTAACTTGGGTACATAATTCCGAGTTTCACGAGGTAGAGTCAAACTTAAGTAATCTGTTGGCAGCCCTGCAGCAGCATTACGTTTTTGCGCTTTAGAGATGTTACCCGCACCCCAGTTATAAGCTGCTAGCGCAAGCTCCCAGCTGCCAAATTGGTTATAAAGTCGCTGCAAATAATCTAAAGCTGCATCCGTCGACTGGACAACATCTCTACGCTCGTCTCTAAAAACGTTTTGGGTAAGACGAAAATCTTTGCCTGTAGCTGGCATGAATTGCCATAGCCCAACTGCTTTGGCGCTTGACTTGGCATGGGTGACAAAGGCGCTTTCCACAAACGGCAAAAGCGCTATTTCCGTTGGCATATTTCTCGCGTTTACTTCTTGGACTATGTAAAACAAATAACGCGAAGATCGCGTCATCGAGCGATTCACATAATCGGGCCTAGCTGCTAACCAACGAACTTGCTCTATCTCTAGAGGTGTATTCATAGGCTCCATTTGAAAGCCATCACGAATACGTAGCCACAGATTATCGGAAGGCGCATAAATTTTGCTAACAGATTGATTTTTTAAATTCACCCGAGCAGCTTTGGATGCTTTTGAATTAACCTTAGTTGGGGCATCAGATGACCAATCACCAGTGCCAGCGCAACCGCTTAATAAAGCGATTACCAGCACCATAAGTAATGCATACCGCATAGGCATCAGAAGCGGTCTTTCCAGGCGCGAATAACCGCCAATACATGCGCGGGTGTTGGTAAATCTCCTTGACCCGACACTTCTTTAGCCATTTCGATCACCTCTGCTTGATCGCAACGCATAAAGGGATTGGCTTGAAGTTCTTGTCCAATTGTCGTAGGCAAAGTTGGTAGGTTTTGCTCCCTAAGGGATTTAACGCGTTCAGCCCATGAGATTAAATTGAGATTATTAGGCTCTACTGCGAGTGCAAAGCGAATATTCGACAAGGTGTATTCATGAGTGCAATAGACCAAGGTATTTTTTGGTAATGCCGCAAATTTACTAAGAGACTCGGACATTTGCATTGGGGTGCCTTCAAACAATCTACCGCAACCGGAAGCAAAAAGGGTGTCGCCACAAAAGAGCATTGGCTCAACAACATTTGCCTGCATATTTGCAAAATAGGCAATGTGGCTTAAGGTGTGTCCAGGTACCTCATAAACCTTGAGAGTAATTCTGGGTGCAAGGATTTCAACTTTGTCGTCCTGCATAACCACAACAGTGCGGCCAGGAATATTATCCCCAAGTGGTCCATAGACAGGTATGTCAGAACCCAAAAATTGCAAAAGATTCAGAATTCCACCGGTATGATCAGCGTGATGATGGGTAATCAAAATGCCCATCAGAGCAAGATTATTCGATTCTAAATATTCAATGACTGGCGCAGAATCGCCTGGGTCGACCACGAGAGCATTTTTGCCATCGTGGATGCACCATATATAGTTATCATCAAAAGCCGGTATGGGCCAGACCTGCAATAAAGTATTCTTATCCATAGACTGATGATACCAACGCCACCCACTCCTTCTCAGATGCCTGCACCCCCTTGGAGTTCATGGGAAAAATGGCTCCAATCGCCCCCAGGACGCTATGTATTAGCATGGGAGCAGCGTTGCTTTGATCAAATTGTTGCCGATGTATTTGGCTTTCATGCGATTCAAATAGGTCTCCCCCAAATAAATACCTTGAGCGAAAACCGGATGCCGTTGCATGCAATCCTGATTCACTCTAACGATAACCGCCCTCAAGCTGAACGTCATCCCTGGCATCTGGTTGAAGGCAATGCTAACGAACTACCCTTTGCAAGCGAAAGCCTTGATTTAATCGTACTTCCTCATGTTCTAGAGTTTGCTACAGACCCCCACCAAATTTTGCGGGAGGTAGATCGAGTTCTAAGACCTGAGGGTCGTCTCATTATCTCTGGTTTCAATCCAGCCAGCCTCTGGGGCGCCAGACAATATCTCAGTCGCCTTATTGGCAGCCCATACCTACCTCGAGACGGGCAATTTATCAGCCTTATTCGAATAAAGGATTGGTTGGAATTGCTGAATTTTTCATTGGATAGAGGTCATTTCGGCTGCTACAAGTTACCCCTTCAAGGCGAGGCATCCATGGGAAGGATGAGCTTTATGGAAAAAATGGGAAATCGTTGGTGGCCAATATTTGGTGCTGTATTTTTAGTTTCGGCCATTAAACGTCAACAAGGTATACGAATGATTGGTCCTGCCTCATTGGTACGTATTCCAGCCTTAAAACCGCTCAGCACAGCCGCAGAACGTAGTAATTTGCGCAATTCAGTAAAAACAGCCAGCAAGCAGTAAATTATCGTTATGCCTAGTTCAATGCCCAACCCCGCAACCAACGCTCCTCATATAGTGATCTATACCGACGGTGCATGCAAAGGCAATCCTGGACCAGGCGGCTGGGGTGCGGTACTACGGTCTGGAGACCATGAAAAGCACCTTCATGGCGGAGAAAAACTCACAACCAATAACCGCATGGAGATTTGCGCGGTCATATTCGCCCTTAGAGCGCTTAAACAGCGCAGCACGGTGGAGTTGTGGACTGACTCGCAGTATGTTCAAAAAGGCGTAACGGAATGGCTAGATGGCTGGAAAAAACGAGGGTGGAAAACGGCCAGCAAGGAACCCGTTAAGAATGCTGATTTATGGCAAGAGCTTGACGCTCTCCTGCCTAGCCATGACATCTCCTGGCACTGGGTCAGGGGCCATAACGGTCACCCTGGGAATGAGCTCGCCGATCAGCTAGCAAATAAGGGTGTAGAAGAGTTTTTAACCTAGGTGAAACAGTCTCGGCAGGCACGTTTTGAGTGATCATATGAGAGAATGATCCTGCCTTAAGCGCCCCAAAATCAGCATAAACCAATGTAAGACCAAGAAAAACGAGACTGTGTCAAAACTAGAATCTTCTCTCGATAAGGCGTTAGCCAAACTCGGGCAATTTAAAAATATTGTCATTGGGCGCGTGTGCGCTCTTTGGCAGCAACAATCTCCTCGGCTAAAACAAGTTGAGAAATTGGATTACGCCACAACTAAATCCTTTTTAGCGCGATTTAAATGGCGCATTTTGCTAATCCTCATTTTGTTGTATGCGGGCTCTAAAACATATGACTACTTTTTTGCGTCCGGTAAAAAGGCTGGTGGTCCACAAACAGTGACAAGCATTGTTGTGGAGAAAAAGGATGTACCTCTCATTATTGAGGCCACAGGTACTATCGTCTCCAATAGCATCGTAGATATACGCCCTATGGTTACAAATACGGTAACCAAGGTTCATATTAAAGACGGTCAAGAAGTCAAAGAAGGCGAATTACTTTTTAGCCTTGATGATCGCAATGACAAAGCAAATTACGAAAAACTGAAAGCCCTGGCCGATGATGCGCAAAAACAATATTTGCGAGCCAAAGAATTGGTTGCGAAGAATTTCATCTCCAAAGCGGGCTTAGAAACATCTCTAGCTAATGCGAAGTCTGCGCAAGCTGCTGCACGTGCAGCAGAGGTTCAACTCTCATATGACTCTATACGCTCCCCTATAAATGGTCGCGCAGGCATTATCAATGTATTCCCGGGATCTTTGGTACAGGCGAGCAATACGGTGATAAGCGCTACAAACGCTTCATCAACCTCCACCACCAGTTCGATGGTTACCATCACGCAATTGAACCCTATCAACGTTCAATTTATTGTTCCAGAGAAAGATATACCAGTCATCCTGGAGAACAAAAAAGCAGATGAGCCATTGCAGGTTAAAGTTACCGTAGGCAATACTGGCAAAACAGTCTACGAGGGCAAAGTATTGGTAATCGATAATCAAGTTGATCCTTTGATAGCGGCCGTAAGAGTCAAAGCGCAAATCCCGAATGACAAGCTTGAGCTTTTGCCTGGTCAATTTGCTCGGATCTCTCTAAACGCGAATACCTTAAAAGATGTGATCGCTGTTCCAACACAAGCCATTGTGATTAGCCCAAATGGTCGCCTGGTCTATGTCGTAGATAAAGATGACAAGGTGGTTTCTAAACCGGTTAAGGTGACTTATGAGTATCAAGGAACATCCGTTATCACCGGGATTCAAGCGGGCGATCGAGTAGTTGTAGAGGGCAAGCAAAACTTACGCACCGGCAGTAAGGTGCGCGAAGCTAAGCCTGGCAAAGGCCTTCCCCTTGATGCAACCGTCAACAGCAACCCTGCCACCGAGCAAAAATGACGCTTTCTGAGTTATGCATTAGACGACCCGTCATGACGGTGTTGTTATCTATCGCCACTGTGATAGCAGGTAGCGTCGCCTACTTCAAGATTCCAGTAGCCGCTCTACCTAGCTTTAATACGCCCATTATTTCTGTGAGCGCGAGTTTGCCGGGCGCAGCTCCTGAAAATATGGCTTCTGCTGTTGCTTTGCCGCTTGAAAGGGAGTTTTCAACAATTGATGGCATCAAGGTCATCAGTTCAACCAACTCTCTTGGCTCCACCAATATCACTCTCGAATTTAATAACAATCGAGATATTGATAAGGCAGCAGTAGATGTGCAAGCCGCGCTTTTACGCGCGCAGAAGCGCTTACCTATTGAGATGACTATTCCTCCGTCATATCGCAAGATTAACCCAGCGGATACACCAGTCTTAATTGTGAGGATGAGCTCACCCTCAATTAGTCTTTCTGAAATAAATGCCTATGCTGAAAACTTAATGGCGCCTAATTTATCCACCATTACTGGAGTTTCACAGGTGGTGGTTTATGGTGCCAAACGATATGCAGTACGTGTCCGCGTAAGGCCTGATGCTCTTGGTAACCGCAACATCACCATGGATGAAGTTGCTGCCGCGATTAATAAGGCAAATACCAATAGCCCTGTTGGCACTCTAGACGGACCACGGCAGTTGATCACCATTTACGCCAACCCTCAACTTGTGAAGGCCGAGGAATTTGCAAACCTGATTATTGCGCAGCGCAATGGATACCCGATTTACTTAAAAGACGTTGCTGACGTTGAAGAAAGCTTTGAAGATGTTAAAACCTTTGCCTCTGCCAAGGGCGAAAGATCGATTGCCATTGGTATCATGCGTCAACCAAATGCCAATACGGTAGAGGTGGTGGAGTCAATTAAAAAGTTGTTGCCTTCATTGAAGGCGCAAATGCCTGATTCAATCCAGCTAACCCTAGTCAACGACCGATCACTTTCTATTATCGAGTCAATTCATGATGTGAATATCACACTGATTTTGACCATTGCATTAGTAGTCTTAGTGATTTTCTTATTCCTAAAGCATTTATCCGCGACTGTTATTCCCTCTATCAGCCTGCCGATTTCATTGATTGGCGCTTTCTTTGTGTTCTATTTCTTGGGTTATAGCCTAGATAATATTTCGCTTCTGGGTATTACTCTGGCGGTCGGCCTTGTTGTGGATGATGCAATTGTTGTCCTTGAAAACATCATGCGTTATGTTGAGCAAGGAATGGATCCTTTAAAAGCTGCGCTCAAGGGAAGTAAAGAGGTTGGCTTTACGATTGCCTCAATCTCGCTTTCATTGGTAGCTGTTTTCATCCCCCTCTTCTTTATGTCCGGTCCAATCGGCCTGTTATTTCGGGAATTTGCAGTTGTAGTCACCCTTTCGATATTGGTTTCGGCTGTGGTTTCCTTGACTATTGTGCCAATGTTGTGCAGCCGTTTTCTACCAAAGCCAGACGCACATGCAAAAGAATATGAAATCACTAAAAAGTTTGATCGTCTTTTTGATTGGACTTTAAAAGGCTACGTTCATTTTCTTGATCTAGCGCTACGCAATCGTAAAAAAGTTTTATGGGGCGCAGTAGCAAGTTTTGTGATCACAATCGCATTATTTGTCTATAGTCCTAAGGGATTTTTCCCCGAAGAAGACATTGGACAGCTACGCGTCACTGTCGAGGCTTCCGAAGATACCTCCTTTAAGTCAATGATCGCACTCCAAGATCAGGCCGCCAAAATTGTTGATAGTGATCCTAATGTGGAAACTTCGATTTCGATTCTAGGTGGCGGGCAAAGTTCAGGGCGTAATACCGGAAGATTTTTCATCATTCTTAAACCTAAGAGTGAGCGCGAGAAGATGAGTAAGGTGATGGAAGGTCTGCGCACCAAATTCAGAGAGATTCCAGGGATTCAAGTCTATATGAGTCCAGTGCAAAATCTTCAGCTCGGCGGTAGAAGTAGCAAAAGTCGCTATCAATTTACTTTGCAAAGCGTGGGCTTTGAAGGTGTAAATGAATGGGCTGATAAATTGCTGCAAAAAATGCGAGCTGACCCGATATTTAGAGATGTAACTAGCGATTCGCAACTAAAGGGTCTCAACGTCAAAATTGAAATTGATCGTGAAAAAGCAGCAAGCGCTGGCGTGTCGATTGCGGACATTCGCACGGCCTTGTATTCCTCCTTTGGTGAACGACAGGTCTCGACGATTTACACGCCGGTAAACACCTATTACGTCATTCTAGAGACTGCTGAAGACGACCGTCAATTTGAAACAGACCTTAATAAGGTCTATGTTCGCGGCAGAGCGACCGATAAGTTAATTCCTCTATCAAGCCTGGCAAGTTTTGTGCGTACCGTAGGTCCTACCGCGGTCAATCATCAAGGCCAAATTCCCGCAGTCACGATTTCATTTAACTTGGCGCCAGATGTCTTCCTCGGTGACGCTACTAAAGCAATAGACGGATTTGTTAAACAGATCGATCTGCCGCCCTCGATCATTACTAGCTATGGTGGAGATGCTGCGGTATTTAAAGATAATCAATCTGGTCAGGTCATTCTGCTGCTTGCTGCCCTTGGGGTTATCTATATTTTGCTAGGTGTTTTGTACGAAAGCTATATTCATCCATTAACCATTCTTGCGGGTCTTCCATCGGCAGCTATTGGGGCAATACTTGCGCTGCGCATATTTGGTTTTGAATTAACTATCGTCGCATCGATTGGCATATTGCTATTGATTGGCATCGTCAAGAAAAATGCGATTTTGATGATTGACTTTGCTTTAGATGCACAACGCAATCAAGGTATGTCACCTGAAAAAGCCATTCGTGAGGCGTGTATCTTACGCTTTCGCCCTATCATGATGACGACAATCGCAGCGTTGATGGGCGCGCTTCCTATCGCCTTGGGCCTTGGCGCTGGAGCAGAGTTGCGACAACCATTGGGCATTAGTGTGGCAGGCGGCTTAATCTTTTCTCAATTCGTTACTTTAATCATTACCCCGGTTATCTATCTATATCTGGATAAATACGCTGGCAATGGCCCATTAGAGATTCCACCCTCCGTTTTAGAAGGCACATAAGCTACCATCATGCGTCAAGTTATTCTCGATACTGAAACAACAGGTTTAAATCCAGCCACTGGTGATCGCATCATTGAAATTGGCTGCGTTGAAATGATCGGGCGCCGACTAACGGACAGAACATTTCATTACTACATTAATCCAGAGCGCGATATTGACGCCGGTGCATTTGCAGTTCATGGACTATCCAGAGAGTTTTTATCGGATAAACCCATCTTCGCAAATATCGTAGAACAGCTCATTGAGTTTGTGGATGGTGCGGAAGTGGTAATTCATAATGCAGCGTTCGATTTGGGATTTCTGGACAATGAGTTTGCCCTGCTTAAAAGGCCACCATTTCGCAATCTAGCGGCAAAAATTACAGATACCCTGCTTGATGCGCGTCAGATGTTCCCCGGCAAACGCAACTCTCTAGACGCCTTATGTGAGCGCTTCTCGATAAGTAACAAACATCGTACGCTACACGGCGCCTTATTGGATGCCCAGCTCCTTGCAGAAGTCTATGTAGCGATGACAAGAGGTCAAGAGGATTTGTCAATCGATCTGATTGACTACACTGTTGGCGCCGACTCTGATGGACATACGAAGACTTTGCCAACCAACCTCAAACTCTTTGCGGCAAACAATGAAGAGCTGCAGAATCACGAGAAAATTCTCGCTGAAATCGCCAAAGCAAGTAAAAAGGACCCCGTATGGAGCCCTTTAAATACAGCTGGAAAAAAATTATCTGGGATAGCTTAGATAGCTGTCGCAATCGCCTTACCCAAATCATCTGTCTTGGCGCTTCCACCTAAATCAGGCGTTAACGGCGCACGTGCAGGTCCTGAAGATAAAACCTTTTCAATCGCGGTAAATACTGCTTTACCTGCCTCTGGATAACCAAGGTGATCTAGCATCATCGCCCCGCTCCATATCTGACCAATGGGATTGGCGATCATTTTTCCATAGATATCCGGTGCTGATCCATGAACAGGTTCAAATAAAGATGGAAACTTACCTTCTGGATTAATGCTTCCAGATGGCGCAACTGCAATGGTGCCTGTGCACGCCGGACCTAAGTCGGAAAGAATATCTCCGAATAAATTACTTGCAACTACAACATCAAATCTATCTGGGTTCATTACAAAGTGGGCTGCCAAAATATCAATGTGGTACTTGTCTGTTCGAATATCAGTAAATTTTTTGGACATTGCTTCAACACGTTCATCCCAATAAGGCATGGTGATGGCGATGCCATTCGATTTAGTAGCCGATGTTAAGTGTTTCTTAGGACGGCTTTGCGCAAGATCGAATGCGTATTGCAAGATGCGATCTACCCCTTGTCTTGTAAACACGGATTCCTGTATCACGAATTCACGATCCGTATCTGGGAACATCTTTCCGCCAACGCTTGAATATTCACCTTCGGTATTCTCGCGCACCACAAAGAAATCGATATCGCCAGGTTTGCGATTTGCTAAAGGACAGGGAACTCCTGGTAATAATCGTACCGGACGTAAATTGACGTACTGATCAAAGCCACGACGGAACTGAATCAAACTTCCCCACAAAGACACATGGTCCGGAAGAATATCTGGCATACCAACAGCGCCAAAGAAAATGGCATCGTATTTCATCAGCGTATCAAACCAATCATCGGGCATCATTTTGCCGTGCTTTAAATAGTAGTCGCAGCTTGCAAAGTCAAAATGATCGAACTGCATTCCTAAATTGAATTTGCGATTTGCGGCTTCGAGCACACGCACACCTTCTGGCATGACCTCCTTACCAATTCCATCACCTGGAATAACGGCAATTTTTGGATTCTTAAAAATCTTCTTTGTATTCATAATCGTCTCTTTATATGTTTAGTTGTGAATAATTTTATAAACCTCATTAACTAATAGCGCGACGTATTTCGTCAGGCGCTCTCTTGCTACCTTTTTCAGTCGATTCGCTATCGTATTCCGTTGTATTTTCGATCGTCTCAGGCACGGCCTCAGTCATGCGAATATTGTCTTTAGGACAAATAGGCGCGCCGTAACTGGCCCACTTTTTCAATAGCGTCACTTCATAACCACACTGCCCACATTTGGCTTTGCTGCGACTAGCATTGCTAGGCCTAGGGGGCGGGAAAACAATTGCTTGATGTGGGTATGGTCCAAGTTCTTGGCTAATCATCATGAGTTTTACAGTCAACTCTTCAGTAGCATGAGCTATCCTAGCGGGCCCTTCAAGCCCAACCGTTTGCGCTATCCCCTTGAAATCTTCGCCATGACCACTAAAACAGTCATCTACCGCATGACAAAGTTCATGCACCAGGGTATCCAAAAGCTGAATGGGCTCATCTAATTTGGGGGAAATAAAGATTTCATTTACACCTCCACCGGAACGCTCACGAGGCCAGCATTGACCGAGTGTGGTTCTTGGGCTGCTAGAGGCCGGGAATCCGCAGGAGACCCTTACCGGAGGGATAGCGTATCCCGCCTTAGAAAAAACCGGCTCAAGATGCCTAACGGCGTCTTCTAGCCAAGCTTCTCTCACTGTATGTTGCTTCATTTAGTTAATTTTCTATCAATGACTAAAACGTAAATTGAGATCATACGCCACCCTCGTTAGAATGAAACAATGAAAGACCTAGAAAGCCTTAGCGCATCCCAAGCCAGTAGAGCCCTCACTAAAAGGGAAGTAAAAGCGGTTGATTTGGTCCTCGCTTGCCTAGACCGCATAGGCCAAAGAGAAAGCGTCATTCGAGCATGGAGCAGCCTAGGCAAGGAAAATGCGCTAGCACGTGCAAAACAGCTTGATAAAGGGGCAATTCAGGGTATTTTGCATGGGCTACCTATTGGCATAAAAGATCTTTTTGATACCTTTGATTTACCCACCTCCTATGGTTCGGCCATTTACACCAATCACTACCCTGCTGCCGATGCTGTATCCGTCGCTCTTATGCGTCAGGCAGGTGGCATTATTTTAGGAAAAACGGTAACAACCGAATTCGCCTCTTTTAAAAGCAGCATCACCACCAACCCTCATAACACCAAACATACCCCGGGAGGTTCTTCAAGCGGATCGGCAGCGGCGGTAGCTGACTTTATGATTCCAATTGCTACCGGCAGTCAAACAGCAGGTTCGATTATTCGACCAGCATCCTATTGTGGCGTCGTGGGATTTAAACCTAGCATTGGAATGATTAGCACAGCTGGCGTGAAAAGCCTTGCTCCAAGTCTTGATACTTTGGGCTGCTTTGGCAGAACGGTTGAGGACGTCGGACTCGCAGTAGCTGCGATGAGTGGCGATTATCGCTTGGCCAAAATTGAACCATTGCACAATAAGGCACGCATTGCCATTTGCAAATCCTCCAACTGGGCTTTTGCTCAACAAGAAACCATTAGCGCACTAGCTATTGCTCGTCATGCAGCGGAAATGATTTCAAAAGGTATTGTTGAGGACGTAAAACTACCGAAGGTATGTGAAGGCCTTGCTTTGGCACAGACTCGCATCATGCTGAGCGAAACTTCCAGGAGCTTTACATTCGAGCGCGAACATTATCCGAGGAAATTAAGCGCGCAATTTTTAAAGGCGCTTAATGAGGGCGCCCAAATCAGCTATGAACAGTACGCTCTAGATATGCAACATGCTAGCAATGCTAGGGCTTCAATTGCTCAATTATTTACGGATAAGCTTGATATCTTAATTGCCCCAAGTTCAACAGGCGAAGCGCCTCTTATTAAAGAAGGCACTGGAAATCCCATATTTTGTAGGGACTGGACGCTATTGGGCTTGCCCTGCATCAACATCAATGTCAGCAGCGGACCTAACGGCTTACCAGTTGGAGTTCAATTAATTGCAGGGCCTGGTAAAGATCACTTCCTATTGAGCGCCGCCAAAGCTTTTGTATTGTCTTTGTCTGACCCAAGCTTGCGAGATCAGGCATAAACAACCTTATCGCTGCCCCACTTTGACATCACCAAAAATTGCCTGCGCATCACGCGGCAAACAGCGCCAATAACGTTCATTTGCTTTAACAGTGCCGCCCAAGGCTGCCGCAGCCTCCCAAGCCCAGCGCGGTTTATAAAGAAACGCTCTTGCAAATGCGATGAGATCCGCATCGTCTGCTTGCAAAATATCTTCAGCCTGCTGTGGCTCTGTAATCATGCCAACCGTCATTGTTGGCAAGCCAGATTCTTCTTTAACGATTTTTGCAAAAGGAACCTGATAGTTAGCTCCAATTGCAATCTTTTGCATGGGAGAAATACCGCCAGATGAGATGTGCACAAAATCACATCCCAAAGGCTTAAGCTGCTTGGCAAAATTTGCCGTCTCTTCGGGGGTCCAGCCACCCTCTATCCAGTCACTAGCTGAAATCCGAATACCAAGCACTCCTTGGTAGGCTGATCTAACAGCGGCAAAAAGCTCTAAAGGGAAGCGAATTCGATTTTCAAATGAGCCGCCGTATTCATCAGATCGTTGATTAGCAATGGGCGATAAGAATTGATGCAATAAATAGCCATGTGCACCATGTAACTCAATGCCATCCACGCCAATACGGTCAGCGCGTATCGCTGATGAAACAAAATCATCAATAATTTTTTTCAACTCTGCTTTGCTTAACTCATGCGGGGCTCTTTCACCTTCGAGCTGCGAAATAGCTGAGGGTGCCACGGTTTCCCAGCCGCCCTGCTCTATGCCAAGCAATTGACCACCATTCCAGGGTGTGGCGCTTGAAGCTTTGCGACCAGCATGTGCCAGCTGAATAAAGACTGGCATAGGAGGTGCCAAGGCACGTGCGCGACTGAGCTTGTCTGTTAATGCGATTTCAGTTCGGTCATCCCATAAACCAAGACATGCGGGAGTAATGCGAGCCTCAGGACTAACACCTGTGGCCTCAATAATGAATAAGCTGGCACCACTGTTAAGTAGATTTCCCCAGTGCATGAGGTGCCAGTCAGTTGCCTCTCCGTTTATGGCTGAATACTGGCACATGGGCGCAATAACAATACGATTGGCAAGCTCTAAAGCGCCCCTCGGTGAATTAAGAGTGTAACTAGAAAATAAAAGACTCATAAATTGCCTCTAAAAGCCCAAATAATGGATCAAAACACGAAAAATGCCATAAAGCGATAGAATACTTAATAAGCAGAATAAATGAGACAGTGAAGTCGCCCAGACTCCTTAGTCAAGCGGCTCCTTTTAACTAAAAACCTTAAAATACCCTTAAACAATAGACTATGAACGCACCTCAAGCCTTTGAATCAAAAGAAGATATTGGCCACTTTGTTGGCGGCTCGGTTGTAAATCCCAAGGATGGTCGCTTTGGCGATGTTTACAACCCAGCAAAAGGATTCGTTGCCCGTCGTGTAGCGCTAGCTAGCCGCAAAGAAGTTGATGAGGCTGTTGCGGTTGCGCAAAAAGCTTTTGAATCCTGGAGTCAAACTAGCCCACTGCGTCGCTCGCGGATCTTATTTAAGTATCTTGAACTTTTAAACGCCAATCGTGATGAATTAGCCGCCATTATTACAGCTGAGCACGGTAAAGTTTTTACAGATGCCCAAGGAGAAGTGACGCGTGGCATTGAGATTGTGGAATTTGCTACTGGCATTCCCGAGTTACTCAAAGGCGACTACACTGAACAAGTTTCTACCGATATCGATAACTGGGTAATGCGTCAGCCCTTAGGTGTGGTAGCTGGCATCACACCTTTTAATTTCCCAGTGATGGTTCCGATGTGGATGTTCCCAATGGCAATCGCCTGTGGCAATACATTTATCCTCAAGCCAAGTCCTACTGATCCTAGCGCTTCCCTGTTCATGGCTGAACTGCTTCAACAAGCAGGCTTGCCTGATGGGGTGTTTAACGTGGTTCAAGGTGATAAAGAGGCTGTTGATGCGCTGATTGAAAACCCTGACGTAAAAGCAGTGAGTTTTGTTGGCTCCACACCAATCGCCAACTACATCTATGAGCGTTGCGCCCATTTTGGCAAGCGCTCACAGGCTCTTGGTGGGGCCAAGAATCATATGGTTATCATGCCCGATGCGGACATCGATAAGGCAATTGACGCCTTAGTTGGCGCTGCTTATGGTTCGGCTGGTGAACGCTGCATGGCCATCTCTGTCGCAGTCATGGTTGGTGATGTAGCTGAGAAAATCATACCCAAACTCATTGAGCGTACTAAGACACTCAAAGTCAAGAATGGTATGGAGCTAGATGCTGAAATGGGTCCAATTGTTACCAAAGCGGCACTTGAACGCATCACAGGCTATATCGAAAGTGGCGTTGCCTCTGGCGCAAAGCTACTCGTCGATGGTCGCAACCTTAAAGTTCCCGGCCATGAAAATGGTTTCTTTATTGGCGGCACATTGTTTGACAACGTCACCCCAGACATGAAGATCTATCTTGAGGAGATCTTTGGGCCTGTATTGTCTTGCTTACGCGTAGCAAACTTTACAGATGCCTTAAATCTCGTGAACTCCTGCGAATACGGAAACGGTGTCGCTTGCTTTACTAGTGATGGCAACATTGCTCGTGAGTTTGCGCGTCGCGTTCAAGTTGGCATGGTGGGTATTAATGTACCTATTCCCGTACCAATGGCTTGGCATGGTTTTGGTGGTTGGAAAAAATCCATCTTTGGTGATATGCATGCCTATGGAAAAGAAGGCGTTCGTTTCTACACCAAGCAAAAGAGCGTCATGCAACGTTGGCCAGAGAGCATTGCGAAAGGCGCGGAGTTTGTTATGCCAACCTCGAAATAATCTTTGGTGTATTAAGCAAAAAGCGATCTTCGGATCGCTTTTTTATTGACCAAGAGGAAAAAATCGTTGCTTATTGCAGTGTATTTTTAAACGCAGGAATCATAGGCATCGATAGAACATCAATACCCTCTTCTCTTAATGCTTCAGCCTCATCCAAAGTAGTCTGCCCACGAATGCTGCGCTCAGGTGATTCTTTGTAATGAATTTTTCTAGCCTCATCAGCAAATGCATCGCCAACATCCTCAGATCGACCCATCAACTCCCTCATCCCTTTTAGAAAGGCTGCCTGTACTTGCGCCTCAAGTTGCGAATGATCGCTACCAGTCAAAGCAACAACACCACCGCTGAGATTTTCAGGCTGCTCTTTAGGCGCGGTTAACTCAGCTGAAGATTTTCCGATTCGAGGTGCAGAAGGCATGCGAGTAATTTCTGTGCTGTCGCATACAGGGCAAGAAAGCATGCTCTTATCTTGCTGAGCAAGATAATCCTCTTCAGAGGCAAACCAACCCTCAAAGCGATGATCGTGCGGGCAAGCTAGGTTGTAAACTTTCATAAAACGTATATAAGGACAAAAATGATAAATTCAATAGCCCTATTTTAAGCGGGATTATGAAAGCTCATTCAATCGCTGTTGGCTTTACAAGTCCACGCCGGTATCGATCTAGCCAATAGGCTGAAATCGTCGTTTTAACATCAGTAATATCGCCATTTTCCACCCAAGCCAGTAACTGCTCTAGTGGAGCGGCAAATACATCTAAGAACTCCTCATCATCTAAGTGACTCTTGCCAGCAACCAAGTCTTCAGCTAGGTAGATATCAATTAATTCGGTTGAATATGAGATTACTGGATGTATACGACGTATATAACTCCACTTTTTTGCCGTATACCCCGTCTCTTCCTCGAGCTCACGTTTAGCGCAAAGGAGGTGATCCTCTCCAATTTCGAGCTTGCCAGCTGGAATTTCTATACAAGCCTTTGCTACCGGATAACGATATTGGCGCTCTAGCAATACCCTGCCGTCATTCAATATGGCAAGAATAGCGACGGCTCCAGGATGGGTTAAGTATTCCCGAACGGCTTCTTGCCCATCTGGCAGAGAAATTTTGTCCCGCTTCATTTGCAAGAAAATGCCGCCATAAATATCTTCACCAGAGATTCGCTCTTCACGCAGATGTGAATCCCCCTCTGGTAGATCTTCGTAAGATTTCTCGGTCATAAATAGCACTTTTAAAAGGTTATGAAAGTAAGCTTAATCATAGGAAGAGAGCATGGCATTTACATGACATTAAAAACAATAAAGGCTCCTCTCGGAGCCCTTATTCATCTATGAAGCCTAAATTAGGATCCTAACAGCGTACGGCGCATTGCATCCAAACAAAGACTCATCAAGCCCGCAGGAATAATGCCGATAACTAGAACCAAAATACTATTTAGACCGAGTATGCCCTTTGCAAAACCCGATCCTGAAACAGTAATTTCATGCTCTGGCTCATCAAAGTACATCACCTTTACAACTCTGAGGTAATAGAAAGCGCCGATTAAAGAGGCAATTACCGCGATGACAGCCAAGAAAGTATGTTCTGCATCGACTAAAGCTTCTAATACACCTAACTTAGCAGCAAAACCAACTGTTGGAGGAATGCCGGCTAATGAAAACATCATGACCAGACCAATAAATGCAAACCATGGATGTTTTTTATTTAAACCTTTTAAGCCGCTCAGGGTTTCACAGTCATAACCTTTACGCGATAACACCATCAACAAACCGAAGGTGCCCAGCGTGGTCAATACATAGGTAATTGCATAAAACATTGCTGCGCTGAAAGCATGATCATCAAACACGGAAAGCATACCCAAGAGTACAAAGCCCATTTGCGCAATGGCAGAGTAGGCAAGCATACGTTTCACATTTGTCTGCGCAATGGCGGTAATGTTACCAACTACTAAAGATAAGACGGCAAGCAACACCAACATAGGCTGCCAGTCACCAAGCAATGGCAGCAAGGTGTTTACCAACAAACGGAATAGGAGCGCAAAAGCAGCCAACTTAGGCGCAGCTGCAATCATGAGGGTTACCGCAGTAGGCGCGCCTTGATACACGTCTGGGACCCACATATGAAACGGTACAACCCCTAACTTAAACGCCAAACCAGCAACGATAAACACTAAACCAAATGCCATTACTAAGTGATTTACACGTGGGTCGGCAACTACCTTAAAAATCTCAATAAGATCTAGGGAGCCTGTTACTCCATATAACATGGACATGCCATAAAGTAAGAATCCAGAAGCCAATGCACCTAGGATGAAATACTTGATACCTGCTTCAACACTCTTTTCGCTGCCATGACGCATTGCAACCAAAGCATAGGTAGGCAAGGCCATCAACTCTAAACCTAAATATAGAGTTAACAAATTAGCGCCAGAGATCAAAACAAACTGACCCAATAAAGCCAGAAGAGCCAAAACAATAAAGTCTGGACGGAATAAGTTTCGATCCGTTAGGTATTGCTTTGAATAAATCAGACTGACCAATACCGCGACACATGAACAGGCTTTGAGTAGATTTGAGAAAGGGTCTGACTGAAATAAGCCATTCATTGCGACTAAAGCTGGATCTCCCATGCGTCCAATAAACGCCAAAATAAGATAAACCAACAAAATAATCGAGAAGAAGTAAACAAAACCCACTCCACGTGGCGTGTGGAATATATCGTGCTCTACACCAGGAGTGGAGGCCACTCTCTCGCGCACAAAAACGCTAGCAACCAAGAGTAAGCAGGTTGCTACGAGTAAAACAAGTTCCGGCAGAATGGCGTATAGATCGAATGCTTGCATTTGTACTTACTCAGAGTTTGCTAACAGCGACATGCTGCAGCAGATTAATTACAGCGGGATGAATAATGTCGGTGAAGGGTTTTGGATAAACACCCATTCCGATAACGCAGACTGCAAGAACAGTCATCAAGAAATACTCGCGTCCATTTAAGTCTTTTAACTCTTCTACGTGAGCATTATTTACGGCGCCAAAGAACACGCGCTTAACCATCCATAAGGAGTAAGCGGCACCCAAAATTAATGCTGTTGCTGCCAAGATGCCAATCACAAAATCGTAATCTACCGCAGCCAAAATAACCATGAACTCGCCCACGAAACCAGAGGTAGCTGGTAAGCCGCAGTTTGCCATCGCCATCAAAACCGCAAAGGCAGTAAACGCCGGCATGCGATGCACTACACCGCCGTAATCAGCAATTTGACGTGTATGCATACGGTCATAAAGAACGCCAATCGACAAGAACATTGCTCCAGCGACAAAGCCATGAGAAATCATCTGCACAATACCGCCCTCAATGCCCAGTGGGCTAAAGAGGAAGAAGCCTAAAGTCACAAAGCCCATGTGCGCAACGGATGAGTAGGCTACGAGCTTTTTCATATCTTTCTGCACCAAAGCGACCGCACCAACATAAATTACGGCAACTAGCGATAGGAAAATCACAAAAGGACCTAAATACTGGCTAGCATCCGGAGCGATAGGCAATGAGAAACGTAGGAAGCCGTAAGCGCCAAGCTTCAACATGATTGCAGCTAGCACCACAGAACCACCAGTTGGCGCCTCTACGTGAACATCAGGCAACCAAGTATGCAATGGCCACATTGGCACTTTGACAGCAAACGCCATAAAGAACGCGGCAAATAACATGATCTGCTCAACAATGTCCAAACGCGCATTTTGCCAAGCCAAGATATCGAAAGTATTTGTTACGTTGTACAGATACAGCATGGCGATCAATGTCAGCAATGATCCCAACAATGTGTACAAGAAGAATTTAAAGGCAGCGTAAATACGGTTATATCCGCCCCATACACCAATAATGATGTACATCGGTATCAATGTTGCTTCAAAGAATACGTAGAACAACAAAGCGTCTAAAGCGCAGAATACGCCAATCATCAGTCCAGAGAGGATCATGAAAGAAGCCATGTACTGAGAAACCTTGGTCTCAATCACCTCCCAGGCAGCAATTACCACAATGATATTGATAAACGCTGTAAGGACGATGAACCAAACTGAGATGCCATCAATACCAAGATAGTAATTAATGTCGTAACGCGGAATCCAGCTAATCTTTTCCACAAACTGCATGCCGGGGTTAGCTATATCAAATTGCAATATCAATGGCAAAGTTGCGATAAAGCCAAGCACAGCGCCAATGAGGGCTAACCAGCGAACGCCGGCAGATGGCTTTTCAGACCCATAAAACAGAATGATGAGTCCGAAGACAATCGGGGTCCAGATGGCGTAAGAAAGAATCATAGTGGCTACTTAAGTAACAAAGGCCTAGCGAACAAAAGGCAGATAAGCGTACAAAACCCAAGCTAACAATACCGCTAAGCCTGCAATCATTGCGAAGGCGTAGTGGTAGAGATAGCCGGACTGCAAGTGGCGGATAACACCAGCAAAGCGCCCTACTACATGCGCGCTGCCATTAACAAAGAAACCGTCGATGACTTTTTGATCGCCGCGATGCCAAAGAATTCCGCCTATCCAAATAAGACCCTTAGCAAATACAGCTTGATTAATTTCATCGAGGTAGTACTTGTTATCAAACAATTTTTTGATTGGTGCAAATGCTTGCGCTACTTTACCCGGCAACTTAGGAGCCCACAGGTAGCCAATCGCGGCCGTCAATACACCGAGCACCACCAACAACAATACTGGGGATGAGAATGCATGAATTGCCATCGCAACGGGTCCATGGAACTCATCTTCCAGTTCCTTCATTACTGGATGGCGCGCTAAATCGATAAAAATTGAATCGCCAAAATAGGTGCCAAACAATAGCGGTGAGATTGTGTAGAAACCAATGATGACCGATGGAATGGCCAACAAAATTAAAGGTAATGTCACTACCAATGGAGACTCATGTGGTTTTTGGCCTGGCGCTAAACCGTGATGGGCATGATCATCGCCCTGCTCTGCATGTTCATGGTGCTCGTGAGCATGAGCATCTTCATGACCCCAGCGAGCCTTACCGTGAAATACATAGAAATACAGACGGAATGAATACAAAGCGGTAACAAAAACACTCGCCATTACCGCGAAATAAGCAAAACCTGAGCCAGGAATATGGCTGGCAGCGACCGCTTCAATAATGGAATCTTTTGAATAGAAGCCAGAGAAGAATGGTGTGCCAACTAACGCAAGGTTACCCAAAAGCATCATCAAACAAGTAATCGGCATGTACTTCCAGAGGCCGCCCATCTTACGCATATCTTGTTCATGATGCATTCCCAAAATTACGCTACCTGCAGCAAGGAACAATAAAGCCTTAAAGAATGCGTGAGTCATCAAATGGAAGATAGCGACTGGATATGCAGAGACTCCTAAAGCAACAGTCATGTAACCCAACTGAGACAGTGTTGAATAAGCAACCACTCGTTTGATATCGTTTTGAACAATACCAAGGAAACCCATAAACAAAGCGGTAATTGAACCAATAACCAGAATAAAGCTCAATGCCGCATCTGAAAGCTCAAACAATGGAGACATGCGAGACACCATGAATATGCCAGCGGTAACCATGGTCGCAGCATGAATCAATGCAGAAATTGGTGTTGGGCCCTCCATTGAGTCAGGCAGCCATACATGCAAAGGGAATTGCGCGGATTTACCCATTGCGCCAATAAACAAGCAAATACAAGCAACCGTCATTAAATTCCAGCTTGTGCCTGGCAATGTTTGAGCTGCCAAGGCAGAATTTTGAGCAAAAATCACGTCATATTGCATGGAGCCGGTGGTTGCCAACAGGATGCCGATTCCCAAAATAAATCCAAAGTCACCTACGCGGTTAACTAAAAAGGCTTTCATATTGGCAAAAACTGCTGACTGACGCTCAAAATAGAAGCCAATCAACAAATAAGAAACCACACCCACCGCTTCCCAGCCAAAGAAGAGCTGCAAAAGGTTGTTACTCATGACGAGCATCAACATAGCAAAGGTAAATAATGAGATATAGGAGAAGAAGCGGTTGTAACCTTCTTCACCGTGCATATAGCCTATTGTGTAGATATGAACCATTAGCGACACAAAGGTGACCACGCACATCATGGTTGCCGTTAATGGGTCAATTAAGAAACCGATATCTAAATTGAGTTCACCTAACTGCATCCAACGATAAACAGTTCCATTGAAATAGAAACCATCCATCACCT